>NZ_JBVHUE010000021.1:0-119667 GCF_055565515.1 Streptomyces sp. NPDC028419
TCCTCGACCGTCCGCGCCTGACCCTTCTCATCGATCGTCAACGCGATCAACGCCGCACCGTGCTCCTGCGCCAACCGCGTCACCTGCGCGAACCGAGACTCGGGCCCGTCACCATCCTCGTAGTTCACCGAGTTGATCACCGCGCGCCCACCCAGACGCTCCAACCCCGCCTTGATCACCGCGACCTCGGTCGAGTCCAACACGATCGGCAACGTCGAAGCCGTCGCGAAACGCCCCGCCAACTCGTCCATGTCCGCGACACCATCACGACCCACGTAGTCCACACACAGGTCCAACATGTGCGCACCCTCACGGATCTGGTCCCGGACCATCTCCACACAGTCGTCCCAACGCGCCTCCAACATCGCGTCCCGGAACTTCTTCGACCCGTTCGCGTTCGTCCGCTCACCGATCGCCATGAACGCCAGATCCTGACGGAACGGAACCGTCTGGTAGAGGGACGAGGCGCCCGGCTCGGGGGCGGGTTCCCGCCCGATGACCGCCGCGCCGCGGACCCGCTCGACGACCTGGCGCAGGTGCTCGGGCGTCGTGCCGCAGCAGCCGCCGACGAGCGAAAGTCCGTACTCGCGGATGAACGATTCCTGGGCGTCGGCCAGCTCCACGGCCGACAGCGGGTAGTGGGCGCCGTCCTTGGTCAGGACGGGCAGGCCGGCATTGGGCATGCAGGAGATCGGGATGCGCGAGTTCCGGGCGAGGTAGCGCAGGTGCTCGCTCATCTCCGCCGGACCCGTCGCGCAGTTCAAACCGATCATGTCGATGCCCAACGGCTCCAACGAGGTCAGCGCCGCGCCGATCTCCGAGCCCAGCAGCATCGTCCCGGTCGTCTCCACCGTCACCGAACAGATCAACGGAACCGAGACGCCCAACGCCTCCATCGCCCGCCGCGCACCGATGATCGAGGACTTCGTCTGGAGCAGGTCCTGCGTCGTCTCCACCAACAACGCGTCCGCGCCGCCACTCAGCAGGCCCTCCGCGTTGACCTGGTAGGCGTCCCGGATGGTGGAGTAGCGGATGTGCCCGAGGGTGGGCAGCTTGGTGCCGGGGCCCATCGAGCCCAGCACCCAGCGCTGCTGACCGGTCGAGGCCGTGAACTCGTCCGCGACCTCGCGCGCGATCCGCGCACCCGCCTCCGAGAGCTCGAAGTTGCGCTCCGGGATGTCGTACTCCACCAGCGCGGCGTGATTCGCACCGAAGGTGTTCGTCTCCACGCAGTCCACGCCCACCGCGAAGTAGGCCTCGTGGACCGTGCGCACGATGTCGGGGCGCGTCACGTTCAGGACCTCGTTGCAGCCCTCCAGCTGCTCGAAGTCCTCCATCGTCGGGTCCTGGGCCTGGAGCATCGTCCCCATGGCTCCGTCGGCGACCACCACGCGGGTGGCCAGTGCCTGTCGGAGGGCGTTCGCCCGCTCCTGCGCGTCGGTCGTCATGTCAGCCGTCCCAGTCGGGGTGCGAGCAGCTCGGCCGAGCGGTCCCCGTACACCGCGCGGACGGTGGCGAGGAGGGCCTCGGGCTGGATCTCGTACGACTGCGAGCCCACGGCGGCGAGGACGAGGGCGGACATCGCACAGCCCAGCTGCGCCGCGGTCTCCAGCGGCAGCTGCCAGCTGACCGCGGCCAGGAAGCCGGAGCGGAAGGCGTCGCCGACGCCGGTGGGGTCCTCGGGGGTGATGCCGGGGACGGCGCGCACCGTGATCGTCGGGTCGCCCTTGCGGTCGATGCGCACGCCCTGGGCGCCCAGGGTGGTGACCCAGGTGCCGACCCGGTCGAGGACGTCGGTGTGGCTCCACTCGGCGCGTTCGCGCAGCAGGGCGGACTCGTACTCGTTGGTGAACAGCCAGGCCGCGCCGTCCACCAGGGTGCGCACCTGCGCGCCGGAGAGCCGGGCGAGCTGCTGGGAGGGGTCGGCGGCGAAGGGGATGCCCAGGGCTCGGGCCTGGTCGGTGTGGTGGACCATCGCCGCCGGGTCGTTCGGGGAGACGAGGACCAGGTCGAGGGGGGCCTGGGCGTGCAGGGGGCGCAGGTCGATCCGGTCGGCCTCGGCCATGGCGCCCGCGTAGAACGAGGCGATCTGGTTCGAGTCCTGGTCGGTCATGCACATGAAGCGGGCGGTCTGGCGGTCGTCGGAGACGTACACCGCGCCGGTGTCGACTCCGTGTTCCTTGAGCCAGACCTCGTACTCGGCGAAGTCGGCGCCGACGGCGCCCGCGAGGAGCGGGCCGAGGCCCAGCCCGCCGAGCCCGTAGGAGATGTTGGCCGCCACTCCGCCCCGCCGGACTTCCAGCGTGTCGACGAGGAAGGACAACGAGACGTGTTCCAGCTGGTCGGGGAGCAGCTGGTCGACGAACCGGCCCGGGAAGGCCATGAGGTGATCTGTGGCGATGGATCCGGTCACCGCGATACGCACGTGGACTCCTGTGAGCTGATCTCGATGTCGGCGGGGCGGGAGGGGGAGGGGGAGGAACCGGGGCTAGGGGCGGGGGCGGACGCCCGCTCAGACGCCGGCGGCGGCCTTCAGGGCGTCGGCGCGGTCGGTGCGCTCCCAGGTGAAGTCGGGGAGTTCGCGGCCGAAGTGGCCGTAGGCGGCGGTCTGCGCGTAGATCGGGCGCAGCAGGTCGAGGTCGCGGATGATCGCGGCCGGGCGCAGGTCGAAGACCTGGGAGATGGCCTCTTCGATGCGGTCGGTGGGCACGGTGTGGGTGCCGAAGGTCTCGACGAAGAGGCCGACGGGCTCCGCCTTGCCGATCGCGTACGCGACCTGGACCTCGCAGCGGGTCGCGAGACCGGCGGCGACGACGTTCTTCGCGACCCAGCGCATCGCGTAGGCGGCGCTGCGGTCGACCTTGGACGGGTCCTTGCCGGAGAAGGCGCCGCCACCGTGACGGGCCATGCCGCCGTAGGTGTCGATGATGATCTTGCGGCCGGTGAGGCCGGCGTCGCCCATCGGGCCGCCGATCTCGAAGCGCCCGGTCGGGTTGACCAGCAGGCGGTAGCCCTCGGTGTCCAGCTTGATGCCGTCCTCGGCGAGCTGCCTCAGGACGTGCTCGACGACGATCTCGCGGATGTCCGGGGTGAGCAGCGCGTCGAGGTCGATGTCGGCGGCGTGCTGGGTGGAGACGACGACGGTGTCGAGGCGGACGGCCTTGTCGCCGTCGTACTCGATGGTGACCTGGGTCTTGCCGTCGGGACGCAGGTAGGGGATCGCGCCGTTCTTGCGGACCTCGGACAGGCGACGCGAGAGCTTGTGCGCGAGGTGGATCGGCAGCGGCATCAGCTCGGGGGTCTCGTCGCAGGCGTAGCCGAACATCAGGCCCTGGTCGCCCGCGCCCTGCTTGTCCAGCTCGTCGCCCCCGTCGCCCGTTCCGGCGCCCTCGACCCGGCTCTCGTACGCCGTGTCCACGCCCTGCGCGATGTCCGGGGACTGCGCGCCGATGGAGACCGAGACACCGCAGGAGGCGCCGTCGAAGCCCTTGCCGGAGGAGTCGTAGCCGATCTCCAGGATCTTCGCGCGGACGATGGCCGCGATCGGCGCGTACGCCTGGGTCGTCACCTCACCGGCTATGTGGACCAGGCCCGTGGTGATCAGCGTCTCGACGGCCACGCGGGAGGTGGGGTCCTCCGTGAGCAGGGCGTCGAGGATCGCGTCGCTGATCTGGTCGGCGATCTTGTCGGGGTGGCCCTCGGTGACGGACTCCGAGGTGAACAGACGGCGGGACATGTCACTCCTGGTGGATGGTCGGGTACGGACGATCGTCGGGTGCGGGAGGCGGTCGGTCGGGGGGCGGTGGCGGGTCGGCGGGTCGGCGGGTCGGCTGAGAGATGTCCCCGATCGATCTTGTGCCATGGGCGAAGGGGGAGCGAGCCGCGCCCGGATACCCCCGACACGTTCGTGACATCAGAATCTGACGGTCCGTCAGGAAGGTGTCGGCCGATCCGGGCTCAGAGGGTGCGGATCGCGGACTCGGCGTGCCGCTTGGCCAGTTCGAGGACGGCCGTGCTCTCGCGGCCCAGCGTCGCGCGTACGTGCGCGCGCGCCCGGGCCAGATCGGCCCCCGGCCCGAGCACCTGCTCGACGTCGGCCGCGCGCAGCAGCACGCTGTGGTGGGAGATCGCCGTCACGCCCCTTTCGTCGGGCAGCACGGACCACTCCCCGGTGTGCGCCTCGATCAGCGGCGGTGTCCTCGTCTGCTTGTGGACGATGCGGGCGGCGTGCGGGAAGCAGATCCGTACGGACTCGGTGTCCCGCGGCGGACCGCCGCCCTCGGCCAGGGTCTCCATCCGCACGCGCTGCACCCCCGGGACGTCCTCGCGGACCTCCGCGCGGGTGACATGCGGGACCCGGCCGGGCCAGTCGGCCACCCCGTAGAGGTAGTCGTAGACCAGCTCGGCCGGGCCGTGCACCCGGACGGAGTCCTCGAAGCCGAGCGTCAGTGCGTCGATTTCGCGCCACCGCTCGGCGTTCTCCTTGAGCTGTTCCAGCTCGGCCCGGCTGTTGCTGTCGGTCGCGAGCAGCAGCCACGCGACATCCCCGGGCGGGCCGGCGGCCACGGTGAACTCGTGCTCCAGGCGCAGCCGGCTGCGCCCGGTGCCGCGGGGTTCGACCGTCCAGGTCCCGGTCAAGGTGACCGAGGGTGTGGCGGGGAGTTCCTGGAGGAAGTCGATGCGGGTGCGCGCGCTGTCCAGGGTGCGGTGCGAGAGCGCGGACCTGATGCTCCCGTTGGCGGTGAACCACATCCTGAACCGGTCGAGCACCCCGTCGAAATCGAGCCGCTCGACATGGATGCTCGACGCCGCGATCAACGGCCACTGCGTGGTGTCCGCGATCAGCCCGTAGACCACCCCGGCCGGCGCGGACACGTCGATCTCGTACGACGCGCGGTGCACTCGCTCACCCGACATCGGCTCAGCCTCCCTGACCTGTGGCCCCGACCCTCCTCCCCGGCGCCGGAGAGCCACCGGAAGTGCGCTCGAGGACGGGTCCGGGCGGCGCGGGGCGGCGCGGGGGTCGGGTGGCCGGATCCCGCGGGTGCCCGTGCCGGCGCCCCCGCCCACGACCCCAGCCCCCGCCCCGGCGCTCACTCGTGACCCGACCCGTCCCCCGACCCTTGGCCCCGCTGCTCGATCCGGGTGGTCACGGCCGCGGCCAGGGTCGCGATCGTGGGGGTCTCGTAGATCTGGCGCAGCCGGAGCTCGACGCCGTAGGTGCGGGAGAGCTGGCGGAGCATGTGGTGGGCGGCGAGTGAATCGCCGCCCAGCTCGAAGAAGTTGGCTTCCAACGGAGGGTCGGTGATCTTGAGGAGGGTCGCCCAGACTGCGCGCACCTCGTCCAGGACGGTGCGTACGCCGTCGTGGGGTGTGAGGAACGTGAGCGAGGTGGTCATGGTGATCTCCTTGCGAGAACGTACGGACGCATGCGTAGTCATGGGGGACACGGCTGGACATGGTCTGTGCTCGTCACTCTCGCGGCCCGCGCTCGTCCGGCCCTTGAGAGGGCGTCGAGTCGGACTGCGGTGGCGGCGGCCCGGAGTAAATGGCCTAGCGCACGCGGAAGTTGGCCATCATGCCCATCGCCGAGTGGTCCAGCAGGTGGCAGTGGTAGACGTACGTCCCCCGGTACGAGGCGAAGGTCGCGTGCAGCTTGACCGTCTCCCCCGGGAACAGTCGGACGGTGTCCTTCAGCCCCGCCTCCGCCGGTCCGGCCGGGGCGCCGCCCCGCTCCAGCACCCGGAACTGGACCAGGTGCATGTGGAAGTTGTGCGGGATCAGCTTGTTGGCGTTGGTGACCGTCCAGACCTCCGAGGAGCCGTAGGTGACCGTCTGGTCGATGCGGTTCGGGTCGTAGGCCTGGCCGTCCATGAACCCCCGCGGTTCCTGGCGCCCGTCCTCGTCCATGCTGAGCACGATGGTGCGCTGCACCGCGGGCTTCGGCAGCGCCGCCACCGCGGGCAGGGTGCGCAGGGTGTCCGGCACCCGGCTCTGGTCGGCGGCCGTGCGCACGACGTCGAAGCGCAGCACCTTGCCGACCTGGTCGGGGGTGCCCGGGCCCAGGGTGTTCTCCAGGACGATCTTCGTGCCGACCGGGTAGCGGGAGAAGTCGATGACCACGTCCGCGCGCTCCGCCGGGGAGAGCCCGATGGTGTCGGTCGGGAAGGGGTGTTCCAGCAGCCCGCCGTCCGAGCCGATCTGGATCATCTGGCCGCCGTCCGACAGCTTGAGCTGGAAGAAGCGCATGTTGGAGGAGTTCAGCAGCCGGAAGCGGTACTTGCGGGCCGCGACCTCGACGTACGGGCTGGGGCGGCCGTTGGCGAGGATGGTGGTGCGGCCGAAGGCGTCGTCCATGACGTAGACGAGCTGGCCGTACTCGTCGAAGTGCGCGTCCCGCAGCGCGATGGGTATCTCGTACTGCCCCGACGGCAGCGGCAGCGCGCGTTCCGTCTCGTCCGAGAGCAGGTAGGAGCCGGACAGGCCGCGGTAGACGTGCTCCGACTCCATGTGGTGGGCGTGGTCGTGGAACCAGAGCGGGGCGGCCGGCTGCTGGTTCGGGTAGGTGTACGTGCGCGAGGTGCCGGGCGCGAAGGTGTCCATCGGGGAGCCGTCGTTGTCCTGGGTGACCGACCCGCCGTGCAGGTGGACGGCGACCGGCATGCCGAGCGTGTTGCGGTGGCGGACCACCACCTTGCGGCCGCTGCGCGCGCGCAGCACCGGTCCGGGGAAGCAGCCGTCGTAGGTCAGGACCTTGGCCATGCCGCCGGGCAGGATCTCCCGTGACACCTCCTTGATCGTGACGGCGTAGGTGTCCTGCCCGCCCGCGGTGGAGACCGGGGTCAGCACCGGCAGGATCGGCATCCGCACCGAGAAGGGCGGCGGCACCGGCACCGCGACCGGTCGGGGCGCCACGCCCGGCGCCGCGTCGGCGGCCTGGGCGGTACGGGCGTCGAGCATCGGCGTCAGCGCGCCGCCGGTGATCAGTCCGGCACCGGCCGCGGCCAGGGCGCCGCCGAGCACGCTGCGTCTGGTGACCATGCGATGTCCTCCTGGAAGGGGTGGGCGGGAACGGCGCCCGCTGCCGCGTACGGGGGTCGCACACGGCTTCGGCACGGGTGTCGCGCGGCGAGTGCACCAGACGCCTCTCGCACATCGCTGGAGCCCAGGTGGTGTGCGGCCGTCCGGCGTTGCGCGGGGCTTGCGTGGGCTCCGTATATCTGCTCGTGCGTACGTCGGACCGCGTACGCACCACTCGTGCCGCAGAGCGCGGCCACCGGGGGAGGCTCACCGTGGACCTGAACGACCTGCACGATCTGCGCGACTGGCTGCCGCGCGCCCTCGGGGTCGCCGAGCGGTGGGGCGGCCAGTTCGGACCGTACGAGACGCACGGCGCGCACCGCGTCGACCCCGACGCCTTCGACGGGGCCTTCGAGCGGCTCGCCAAGCGGATGGACCACAACTATCCCTTCTTCCACCCGCGTTACGCCGGACAGATGGTCAAGCCCCCGCACCCGGCGGCCGTCGTCGGCTACCTGACCGCGATGCTGTTCAACCCCAACAACCACGCCGCCGAGGGCGGGCCCGCGACGACCGAGATGGAACGCGAGGCAGTCGCCTCCCTCGCCGCCATGTTCGGCTTCGACGCGCACGTCGGGCACCTGACCACCAGCGGCACCATGGCCAACCTCGAAGCGCTGTACGTGGCGCGGCAGTTGCACCCGGACAAGGGGATCGCGTACAGCAGCGAATGCCACTACACCCACGAGCGGATGTGCCACGTCCTGGGCGTCGAGGGCCACCGGATCCCGGTCGACGGGCACGGGCGGATCGACCTGGACGCGCTGGAGGACGCCCTGCGCACCGGGCGGATCGGCACGGTCGTCGTCACCACCGGGACCACCGGGCTCGGCACGGTGGACCCGGTCCACGAGGTGGTCGCGATCGCCCGCCGGTACGGGGTGCGCGTCCACGTGGACGCGGCCTACGGCGGCTTCTACGCGATCCTGGGCCGGGCGGGGGCCGAGGGCTTCGACCCGCGGCCCTGGCGGGCCGTCGCGGAGTGCGACTCGGTGGTCGTGGACCCGCACAAGCACGGTCTCCAGCCCTACGGCTGTGGGGCGGTGCTCTTCCCGGACCCGCGCGCCGGACGGCACTTCGCCCACGACTCCCCGTACACCTACTTCACCGACGCCGATCTGCACCTCGGCGAGATCAGCCTGGAGTGCTCCCGGGCGGGCGCCGCGGCGTCCGCGCTGTGGCTGACCCTGGAGCTGCTCCCGCTCACCCCCGACGGCTTCGGTGCGATCCTCGCCGCGAACCGGCGGGCCGCGCTGCGCTGGGCCGACCTGATCGCCGACTCGGCGGACCTGGAGCTGTACCAGCGCCCCGACCTCGACATCGTCACCTACTTCCCGGCGACGGCGGACGGATCGCTGTCCGCGATCGACGCCGCCTCGGACCGGCTGCTGCGCGACGGCATGACGGCGGAGGCCGACCCGGTCTTCCTGAGCGTGCTGCGCGCCGACGCCGACGCGTTCGTACGGCGCCACCCGGGCGCGATCCGCGACGCGGACGCGGCGCGCATCGTGCGCAGCGTCCTGATCAAACCCGAGTCCGAGCTCTACCTCCCGACCCTGCACGCCCGCGTGGCGGCCCTGGCCGCGCACGGACGCGCCACCCTCTGACCGGAGGACCCGACCATGACCACGTCCACGTCCACGACCCTGTCGCCCGATCCTTCCTCAGCCCCCGTCGCACCCCTGCCCATGGGGCGCGCGGCGGTCACGCACCTCTCGGCCCTCCTCGCCGCCGCCTTCCACCAGGACGCCCTGGCCCGGTGGATGGTCCCCGACGAGCAGGAGCGCGCGGAGCGGCTCCCCGGGTTCTTCCGGGCGTTCGTCGAGCTGTCCGCCGCCCACGGCGGGGTGTTCACCAGCCCGGACGGCGACGCCGTCCTGCTCTTCCTGCCGCCGGGCGCCGTACCGGACGAGGCGCGGCTGGCGGAGGCCGCCGCGGCCCTGGGGCCGTACGCCCCGGCCCTGCACACCATCGCGGCGCTCCAGGACGAACGCCACCCGCACGGCCCGCCGCACTACTACATCTCCTTCGCCGGGGTCCGCGCGGACCGCCAGCGGGACGGCCTGGTCTCCGCGCTGGTGAGCAGGGTGACCGCCCGGGCGGACGCCGACGGCGCCGGCGTGTACACGGAGGCCAGCTCGCCCGGCGGCGAGGCGGCGAGCCGGCGCGGCGGCTTCGAGCGGGTGGGCCCGGAGATCGCCCTGCCCGGGGACGGACCCGTCCTGCGGCCGATGTGGAGGGACGCGCGATGAGGGGCGACGACCTGATCATGTCGTGGACCTCGGGCGAGGTCGCCCGGGGCGAGGTGCCGGCGGAACACGTCGGCCCGCTGCTGCAAGTGCTGATGTGGAGCCGGGAGTTCCTGGTCTCCAGCCATCCCGAACTGGGCCGCTCCGGCCCGGTGTGTCCGTACACCGCGCCGGCGCTGCGCAAGGACCTCTTCCACCTGGCGATGCCGTCGGCGGAATGCGACGACCTCGCCTCGGCGGTGGACTCCCTGCGCACCCGGCACGCGGCCCTCTCCGAGGGGCTCTCCCCCGAGGACCGCGAGCTGCTCACGATCCTCCTCGTCCTGCCGGGCTTCGACCCGACGGACTCGGTGGAGTTGGACGAGCTCCAGCGCAAGGCGAAGGACGAGTTCGTCGCGGAGGGCCTGATGATCGGCCAGTTCCACCCGGTCTGCGAGGAGCCCGGCCTCTACAACGAGTCCTTCCGCCCCCTGCGCTCCCCGCTCCCCCTCCTGGCCGTGCGCAAGCTCCTGGTCTTCGACCTGCCGTTCCTGGTCGGCGACGACCTCCACATGGACCACTACCTCCAGCGCTTCGCCCCGGCCATCCCCTCCCGCGTCCGCGACCAACTGGTCAGCCGCGTGGTGGCGGCCTGACCCGAGGCCCTACCCCGCGCCGATGCCCCCCACCTCCGCCGGACGGTGGGGGGCATCGGCGTGAGCCGGCTACCGGGGTCGGTCCTCCCGCGGGTGTGGACGGCACCGTTCGGGTGATGGTGCGGGCCGTGGAGGGAACCCGGTTCGGCGGGGCCTGTAGCTTCGCCGGGACGGAGGAGAGGAGTACCGCGCCATGAGTACAGCACCGGTGGGCGACGGCCGGGGGGCCGCCGACTACAGCGGGGTGGACCCGGAGCAGGCGCTGAAGTTCGCCGTTCAGCACATCAAGGGTGATCGCGCGGAGATCATCGAGGGGGTCATCGACACCATGTCGCCGTCTTGGGACCAGGAAGCCGCGGCAGAGATCATCCGTGACCAGATCAAGCCGCGCGTACGTGACTTGGGATGCGTCACGGGCTCCGGAAACCTCGATCTACCCAAGTCCCAGAACTGGTACGTGCCCGACATCGCCGTGGTGCCGGTCGAGCTGGCCAAGGGCGGCGGGGCGTTGGTGCCCGATCAGACCCTGCTCGTCGTGGAGGTGACCTCGGAGTCGAACGCCGAGACCGACCGTGTGGTCAAGCGCAGGCGGTACGCCGAGTACGGGGCTCCGCTGTACCTGCTCGTCGACCGGGTCGAGCGGAGCGTCAGCGTGTTCTCCGAGCCCGGCCCGCTCGGCTACACCCGCGCGGACGGGCCGCACCCCTTCGGGGTCCCGGTGCGGCTGCCCGAGCCCTTCGGGATCGTGCTCGACACGTCCGGGCTCTAGCTCTAGGCGCCCTCGTCACTCGGGCAGCGCCGCCGTGAGGTCGACCTCGATCAGCTGGCCGGTGAAGCCGAGTTGGGCCACGCCGAGCAGGGTGCTCGCGGTGGTGAAGGCGGGGCCGATCGGAGAGGCGTTGAGCCGTCGCCAGGCGGCGCCCAGGGCCGTCACCTCGTCGCTGACCACGTAGATCACCGAGCGGACGACGTGGTCCGGCCGGGCGCCGACCGCGCTCAGCGCGGCCAGGGCGTTGGCCGCCACCTGGTCGATCTGCGCGTCGAGGTCACCCGGACCCACCAGCGCACCGGAGCGGTCGAGCGGGACCTGCCCGGCCAGGTGCGCCGTGCGGCCCGCCTCCACCACCGTGATGTGGTGGTACCCCGGGGTCGGGTGGAGCTCATCGGGATTGACGCGCGTGATCTCGGATGCCATGCGGGCGAGTCTGGCCGTCCGGCCGACACCGCGCACCCGGTTTTCGTCCGACCGGAACGCCGTTGCCCACGGCGGTGGTGATCGCTAGGGTCGGGCGGGTGACTGCCGGGTCGGCCTTGGGCCACGCACGAGTGGGGTTCCCGGCCTCGGAGTGATCCCGGGGCGGGGCAGGGCGCCGCCGTTCCCTCCGCGTCTTCCTGTGCCCTTCCCAGTCATTCCCGGACCCGGAGAAAACCCCCGCCCATGCAGAACGCACCGCAGCACCCGCACGCGCCGAGCACGAACGTCGTCCGGCTCGACCACACCGTCGTCCACGCCCGGGACCGGCGGTTGTCGGCCGAGTTCCTCGCCGTGGTCCTGGGGCTGGCGGTGGGAGCGCCCTTCGGGCCGTTCCTCCCCGTCGACCTCGGCAACGGCGTCACGCTGGACTACTACGAGATGCGGGACGAGCCGATCCAGCCCCAGCACTACGCCTTCCTCGTGCCCGAGGAGCGGTTCGACGACGTGATCGCCCGCCTCGACGCGATCGACGTCGCCCACTACGCCGATCCGCACCACCGCGAACCCGGCCGGATCAACCGGCTGTTCGGCGGTCGGGGCGCGTACTTCGCCGACCCCGACGGCCACAACCTGGAGGTCATGACCCGGCCCTACGCCCGCCCGGGGCGGTAGGCCCGGCGGGCGCCCGCCCACCCCCACGGGCGAGCGGGCCGTGGAGGATCTTGTGTTCGATACAGTTCCGCCTGGGCCGGGTGGGCGCCTTAGGGCGTGTTTCGAAAACGACCGGGGAGGAACCGAGTTGGACACCGTCTTTCAGCCGCTGGAGGGCGACGACCCGCGGTCCGTGGCCGGATACCGCATCGCGGCCAGGCTCGGCGCCGGCGGCATGGGCAAGGTGTACCTCTCGTACACGCCGGGCGGACGGCCCGTCGCGATCAAGGTGATCCGGCCGGAGTTCGGCGAGGACGCCGAGTTCCGCCGCCGCTTCCAGCAGGAGGTGCGGGCCGCCGAGCGCGTGCAGGGGCTCTACACCGCGCCGGTGATCGACTCCGACACCGAGGGCCGCCGCCCCTGGCTCGCCACGGCCTACGTCCCCGGGCCCTCCCTGGCCGACGCCGTGCAGCGGCACGGCGGGCTGCCCGTGCCCACCGTGTTGCTCCTGGTCGCGGGCGTCGCCGAGGCCCTGCAGGTCATCCACGGGGCCGGCATCGTCCACCGCGACCTCAAGCCGTCCAACGTCCTGCTCGCGGGCGACGGGCCCCGCGTCATCGACTTCGGCATCGCTCGGGCCGCCGACGCGACCGCCCTGACCGGTAGCGGCGTCACCATCGGCACCCCGACCTTCATGGCGCCCGAACAGGCCGCGGGCGGTGCGATCGCCCCCGCCACCGACATCTTCGCGCTCGGCCAGGTCGCGGTGTACGCGGCGACCGGCCTGCCCGCCTTCGGCGAGGGCACCTCGCACGGGGTGCTCTACCGCATCGTCCACGAGCAGCCCGACCTCGACCGACTCCCTCCCCAGCTGCGGGAGTTGGCGGCTCGCTGCCTCGCCAAGGACCCGGCGACCAGGCCCTCGGTCGACGAGGTCCTCGCGCTGTGCCGGGCCGCCAACGACGGCGCGCCGCTGCGCCGTCCCGAAGCCTGGCTGCCCGGCGCGGTCGCCGCCGACATCACGCGGCGCGCGGCGGCGCCCGCACCGCCCGAGGTGACCCGGGTCCCGGCGGCACCGGCGCCGCCCGGCCGCGCGCCGACGGTGACCGCCGCGCCCGCCTCGCCCGCCGCGCCGCCCGCCGTCCAGGGCGCGTACGGACCGCCGACGCCGCCCCCGCCGGGCCCCTACGCCCGGCCGTCGATGCCACCGGGCGCCCCGAGCCGACCGTCCGCGGCGGGCCGCACGACCCGTCGGCCGGGCGCGGCCGTGGCGGTCGGGCTCGCCCTGGCGCTGCTCGCCGGCGGTGGCCTGTACGTCGTGAGCCGCAACTCCGGCACGCAGGCACAGGCCACCGGGAAGGGGAAGGGGAACGGGAAGGAGACCTCGTCCACCCCGAAGGCCGCGCGGTCGCCGGCCGGCGCGGCCAAGGCTCCGGAGCCGGTCACGCGCACGGACATCAACCTGCCGGAGAACCACACCCTGAGGTTCGCCGACGCCGAGCTGCGGCCGCAGGACTCGGGCGGCTCCGCCGGCGACCTGCAGTTCGCCGGGCACTCGCTCCCCTACCGCGTGCGCACCCAGGCGGGCAACCACCTCGCGCTGCTCGACCCGGGGCAGGCCGGATCCCTGGAGACCTGCCGCGCCGAGACGCGCTTCGCCGACTACATCCCCCTGGACAAGCTGTCCCCGGGCGCCCAGTTCTGCGTCCTCACCAAGGCGGGTCACATCGGCCTGATCACCTTCCGGGGGCAGACGGCCCACACCGACCCCGCCTTCCACGTCACCCTCGACGCCACCGTCTGGCGCCGGGCGGTCGCCCCCTCGTCGGCCGACTGACCTCGTCCCGCCCTCTCGGCCCATCGGCGTTCGTAGCCGCGGGCGCGGTCCGTTCCCCGGGGCCGTGGACCTGGCCGCCCGCAGGTCCTCAGCGGCCCAGCAGGCATTCCTCCAGGAAGGCCAGGACGCGCAGGTGGTAGGCGGTGGCCGTGTGGCCCAGGCTGATGTTGTGGCCCGCGGCGGCCAGGTGGTCGACGGTGACGCGCGGGGCGGCGGTCAGGCGGGCGGTCATGGCCGTCAGGGCGGCTTCGGACAGGTCCCACCAGGCCTCGTGCTGCGCGAAGGTGAGGCGGACCCGGACCCGGACCTCGGGGGCCAGGGCCTCGAACTGGCGCGGCCACCACATCGTTTCCGCCGACTCGCGCGGCGGGGTCGGCGCGAGCAGGGCGCGGCTGGCCTGGAAGGTGCCGCGCGGGTAGAGCCCGAGGGGACCCCAGTTGAGCTTGGTGGCGCCACCGCCCAGGGTGGACGGGAAGTGCAGGGCCGCGGGGTCGTAGTGGTAGCCCACGCCGGAGGCGTCCAGGCCGAGCAGGGGCGGTGCGTCCGCGCCCCCGGCGGCCGTGTGCAGGGCGACCTTGCCGCCGTCGGAGTGGCCGAGCAGGAAGACCCCCGCGCCCAGGTCGTGCGTGCGGGCGTGTTCCTTCAGGGCGGCCCGGAGGGTCTCCGCCTGGTCGGCCAGGTTCTGCCCCTCGGGGAGGTCACGGGCCGAGTCGCCGTAGCCGGGGCGGTCCACGGCCAGGACGGCGTGGCCGAGGCGGGTGGCGAGCGGGGCGAAGGCGTCCCAGTACCCGGCCCGCATGCCGCGGCCGTGGATGGCCAGGACGGTGGCGCGGGGCGCGCCCCGCGCGGGGAGCGCGAGCCGTGCCGAGAGCCGGATCCCGGCCCCCGTGAGGGCGTACTCGGTGAGCGCGTGGTCCGTCGGCGTGGGCGTGCTCGTGTGCGCCGTGCTCGTGTCCGTCGCCGCCGTGCTCATCGGACGGCCAGGTCTTTGCGGGCGCCGACCACCGCGTCCACCCACGCGATCGGGGAGCGGGTGCGCAGCAGGGAGGTGCCGACCAGGAGGCCGGCGAAGCCCGCGTCCAGCAGGTCGGCGGCGGTCGCGGGGCCGTTGATGCCGCTGGCGCTGACCGGGGCCGGGGTGCCCGTCGCGCGGACCGCGGGCAGCAGGTCGAGGCTGCGGTGCAGGTCGCCGGCGTCGCGTTCGCGCGTCTTGATGTCCTTGTTGTTGACCGCGATCACGCATTCCTCGGGGTGGTGGATCCCCTCCAGCTCGGCCTCGGTGGTGATCTCGACGAAGGGGGTGAGCCCGGCCAGCAGGCACTCGGTGACCAGGGTGCGCATGCTGGACTCGGGCAGCAGCGCGGCCGTCAACAGGACGGCGGAGGCGCCGAGTTCCTTGGCCGCGCGGATCTGGTCCTTGCGGGTGATGAAGTCCTTCTGGAGCAGCGGGAGGTCGGTCATCGCGGCGACGTCGCGCAGCAGGGCGGGCGAGCCGCCGAACCAGCGGCCGGTGACCACCGAGATGCAGGGGGCGCCCGCGCTCTCGTACGCGCCGACGATCGCGGCCGGGGTGCGGCCGCCGAGGAGGTCGTAGCCGTGCGCGTCGCGCCGCTTGACCTCCATCACCACGGGGGTCGGGGAGTCGAGGAGGGCCTCGAGGAAGGGGAAGCCGGTCCGGTTCTGCTTCGTCATCGCGACAGCTCCAGGTCAAGGGGAGGGAGTGAGGCCGGGAGGGGTGCGCCAGGCGCGGGCCAGGGCTGCGATCTCGGGGATCCCGAAGGACCCGGTGGTCCGGTCGCGGGCCGCGGTGTCCACGTCGATCCCGCGGAAGCCGGGGTGGCGCACGACCTCGTCGTAGGCGGCCCGGTTGGCCGGGTCGAGGCCGCCGGCCAGCAGGAACGGGCGGGTGAGGCGGGGCAACAGGGCCAGTACGTCGGCCGGGTCGAGGGTGCGGCCGGTGGAGCCGATGCGGCCGTCCTCGGTGGCGGTGTCGAGGAGGAAGAGGTCCGTCCCGGCGCGTTCGTAGGCCCCGATGAGCGGGCGCTCGACGCAGCCGCCCCCGCCCGGGGTCACGTGGAGCACCTTGACGATGCCGACCTCCGCCGGGAGCGCGTCGCGCAGCGCCCGTACCACCGCGGGCGGTTGGTAGGCGTGGAGCTGGATCCAGCCGACCCCCGTGCGGCGGGTCAGCTCGGTCAGTTCCCCGGTGTCGGCCAGGAAGGTGACCAGGACCGGCAGGAGGCCGGCCGAGCGGGTCGCCGCCGCGAGGGCGGCGAAGGCGTCCCGGTCCAGCTCGCGGGGGCCGCCGGGTACGCCGTGCCAGAGCCCGACGCAGTCCGCGCCGGCCGCCGCCGCGGCCTCGACGTCCCCCGCCGCCGTGGCTCCGCAGACCTTGAGCAGGGTCCGGGCCAGGGCGGCCGCGGAGGGGGCGGCCGGGGGGGCCGGGGAAGCCGTGGTCATTTGCCGAGTCCCAGCATGGAGGCGATGCGGTTGTACTGGATCTCGTTGGTGCCGGAGTAGATCGTGCCGCCCACGGCGTTGCGCACGTCGATCTCCAGCCCGTACTCCGCCATGTAGCCGTGGCCGCCGAAGACCTGCACGGCGGTGAGGCTGGTGGCGAGGTTGCTCTCGCTGGTGACGAGCTTGGAGATGGCGAGGTCGACGGTGATGTTCTCGCCCGCCTCCAGCTTCTCGCCCGTGTCGTAGAGCCACTTGCGGGCGGTCTCCAGCTGGATCTTCGTGTCGACGATCTTGTTGGCGATCGACTGGTAGGAGCCGATCGACTTGCCGAAGGACCTGCGCGTCTTGGCGTATTCGACGCACCGGTCGAGGCGGTGCTGCATCTCGCCGACATTGACGATGAAGGAGTAGAGGATCTCCCGCTTCATGACGTGGTCCAGGACCATGAACCCGCCGCCGACCCGGCCGAGGACCGCCGTCCTGGGGACCCGTACGTCGTCGAAGAAGAGCTCGCAGAGCGGCGAGGTGCGCAGCCCCATCTTCTTGAGCGGCTGACCGGCGGTGATCCCGGGGGTGTTCCGGTCCACCAGGAACGCGGTGGTGCCCAGCGGTCCGCCGTCCGGATGGGTGCGGGCGTAGACCACGATCACGTCCGCGACGGGGCCGTTGCTGACGAAGACCTTGCTGCCGTTGATGACGAAGTCGTCGCCGTCCCGGACCGCCCGCGTGGTCATCGCCATGGCGTCCGATCCGCCCTCGGCCTCGGTGATGGCGTGGGCGCCGATCGCCTCGCCCGAGGCGATCAGGGGCAGGTACCGCTCCTTCTGCTCGGGGGTGCCGAACTGCTGGACGGGGATTCCGGTCGAGCAGATCGAGGTGGTGACGGAGAAGCTGAGGCCGGAGTCCCGGTTGTACTCGCCGAGTCCTTCCAGCACGTACATGGTGGTGAGGACCGACTGGCCGAGGCCGCCGTACTCCTCGTCGAAGGGCAGGGAGAGGATCCCGGTCTTCTGGACGAGCTTCCACTTGTCGTCCGAGAAGGCGGACTTCTCGTCGAGCTCGATGTGGTCCGCGCTGAGGGCGTCTCCCCATCGTTCCAGGCCCTCGCGCAGGTCTGCCTGGTCGGAATTCCAACGGATCACGACGGACCCCTTTGACTAGTGGTGTGTCTGCGGGTGCCGGGCCGCCCGGGTCTGCCGTGGGGCAGGTGGTCCCGGGCGGCCCGCGGGTGGTTCAGTAGGCCGAGGAGCTGTGGGCGTCGAGGTTGTGCACCTCGTTGCCGCGCAGGGCGGGCGAGAAGACGCAGACCAGGCGCAGGTCCTCGTCGGGGCTGGCGACCAGGAAGTGGGCGTCGTGCTGGTCGAGCGCGTACATCCGGCCCGGGACGATCTCGTGCGAGGTGCCGTCGAGCTCGATGACCTCGCCGGAGCCGGCGATGCAGTAGCACGCCTCCAGGTGGTTGACGTACTCCAGGCGGGACTTGGTGCCGGCCAGCACGACCGTGTCGGTCAGCGTGTAGCCGAGGCCGTCCTCGGCCAGGAGGAAGCGGCGGCTCAGGCCGTTGCCCCACTCGACGGTCTTCACGGACTCGATGTCACGAACGATCATGGCGAACTCCTGAGGTGTGAGGGCGAGCGGAGGGGGACGGTACGAGCGGTACGAGCGGTACGTTCAAGCAGGTCAGGCAGGTCAGGCAGGTCAGGCAGGTCAGGCAGTCACGGTGGTCGGCAGGACCGAGCGGACGAAGGCGCGGAAGGCCGTGGGCACGTCGTGCCCGTCCTGCTGGGCCCGTTCCACGGCGGCCACGGCGGCCGAGCCGATGATCGCGGCGTCGGCGCCACTGGCCCCGACGGCCGCCACGTCCTGGCGGGTGTTGACCCCGAAGCCGACGGCGATCGGGGCCTCGGTGTGCGCCCGCAGTGCGGTCACGGTGTGGGCGAGGGCGGCGTGCCCGGTGGCGGGGGCCGTGCCGCTGCGCCCGTAGTGGGCGACGAGGTAGAGGTAGGCCGAGGCGGCGGCGGCCGCCTGCGCCCGGGTGTCGGCGGGGCTCTGCGTGTAGCAGGTGGTCACCACCGGGAGTCCGGCCGCGGCGGCCGACTCCAGGTGCTCCGTGCGCAGCCGGGGCGGCAGGGCGTGGACGAGGAGTCCGTCCGCGCCCGACGCGGCGATCTCGCGGGTGACGGCGCCGAGGTCGCGGTCCCCGAGGGAGTACCTCCAGTCGGTGAGCAGGGCGATCCGGGTGTGGTTCAGGTGCGGCCGTACGTCCGCCACGAAGGCGAGTACGTCGTCCAGCGCGGCCCCGCCCCGCTCCAGCGCCCGGCGCGCGGAGCGCCGGATGACGGGGCCGTCGGTGACCGAGTCCGGGAAGGGCACGGCCAGTTCGAGGCAGTCCACGCCCTCCTCGTCCAGCATCAGGACGAGGTCGCGCAGGACCGGGAGGGGCGGGTCGCCCGCGTTGAGGAAGAGGGCGAGTCCGGGGGCGCCGTCGGAGGTCCGGCGCC
This sequence comes from Streptomyces sp. NPDC028419, assembly GCF_055565515.1. Taxonomy (NCBI): domain Bacteria; kingdom Bacillati; phylum Actinomycetota; class Actinomycetes; order Kitasatosporales; family Streptomycetaceae; genus Streptomyces; species Streptomyces sp. NPDC028419. The sequence goes on from NZ_JBVHUE010000021.1 coordinate 18,609, forward strand.
CGGGGAAGAAGGGCGCGGGGAGCCGCGCGGGGGTCGTGGTCCTCGTGGTCTCAGGCACGGGACACCGCCCGGGTGCGCGCTGCCGGAGCCGGCTTGGGGGCCGCGGCCATGCGCTCGGCCAGGTCCCGGGCGGCGCCCGAGACGATCGCGCCCTGGGCCAGGGCGACCGCGGAGGGCCAGTCGCGGCGGGTGCCCTCGGCCACCAGCAGGGCCGCGGCCCCGAGGGCGACCGTACGGCTGGCCACCGCGCCCGCCGTGCCGGAGAGCACGGAGAGGAAGTGCGAGACGGCGTCGGCCGGGTCGGCCACCGGCCGCAGGTCCCCGAAGGAGCCGTCGCCCGGGGTGAGTTCGCCGGGCCTGATGATCCGGGTCATGGCACGCTCCCCGTAGACGGTGTTGGTGGCGAAGGGCAGCAGCTCGTCCGCCCCGGTGTCGTTCGCGGTGAGCCAGATCCGCCGGGTGAGGGTGGACGCGGCCAGTCGGCGCAGGGTGTCCAGCGGTGCGGCGGCCGAGACGCCGGTGATCTGGGCGGCCACCGGGAGGTCGGCGAGGAAGGGCCCGAGCGCGTTCAGGAAGCGCCCGAAGGGCTTCATGCTCAGCGGGGCCACGATCCGCGCCAGCCGGGTCAGTTGCGCCGGGTAGACGAAGGGCCCGGCGAAGGCGATCCCGTACGCGGCGAGGGTGTCCTCGGTCTGGGCGTAGGAGGAGGTGAGGCGGACCCCGAGCCGTTCCAGCAGGTCGACGGAGCCGAGGGAGCTGGTGTAGGCGCGGGAGCCGGTCTTGACCACCTTCACCCCGGCCGCCGCGGCGACGAAGGCCGAGGCGGTGGAGATGTTGAAGGTGCGGGGGCCGCCGCCGGTCCCGACGACGTTGACGGTGCCCTCCCAGGGGCCCGTCACCGTCGTCGGCGGACGGCGCTCGGCGAGCGAGTCGAGCAGGTGGCGCAGGGTGTCGTGGTCGGGGAGCCGGCTGGTCAGCGAGGCCAGCAGGCCGACGACCTGCGCGGTGTCGAGGCCGCCTTCGCCCAGCAGGTCCCACCAGGAACCCCAGGTCTCGCGCCCGATCGGGGCCCGCTGTTCCAGCAGACCGGTGAGTGCCTCGTGCACGGTCGCTCCCCCTCCCTCATCCTTCTCGGTGGTTGGCTCAGGCCGCCGCGCGGGCGTCGGCGATGAAGTGGTCGATCGCCTCCACGCTGCGGAAGTTGTTCGGGTCGAGGTCGGCGTCGCCGACGGCCAGCTCGAAGCGGTCCTCGACCCAGGCGATCAGCTTGAGGACGCCGAGGCTGTCGATGACCCCGTCGTTGAGGAGGTCGTGGTCGACGGCCAGCTCGGTGGGGGCGGTGCCCGGGAGGAACTCGGTGATGACGAAGTTCTTGATGGTGTCGACGTTGCTCATGACGGGATTCCTTCGGCGAGAGGGGCGGTGGCGGGAGCTGACGCGGTGGCGTGGGCCGACGCGGTGACCGGAGCGAGGCGGTCGAGCGCCTTGCGGTCGACCTTTCCGGTGGCCGTCTTCGGCAGCGGCTCGTCGGTGAGCGTGAGCTGCGTCGGGACGGCGTTCCTGGGCAGGTGCCGGGCGCAGTGCGCGCGCAGGGCGAGGACGCTGAGGGTGGATCCGGGGACCCGCTGGACCGCGGCGACGAGCTTCTTGCCCGCGATCGGGTCGGGCAGGGCGCTCACGCCCACTTCCTGGACCTCGGGGTGTTCCTGGAGGACCCGCTCGATCTCGGCGGTGTTGACGGCGACCCCGCGCACCTTGACCTGGAAGTCGGTGCGTCCGGTCAGGTGCAGGGTGCCCTCGGCGTCGCGCCGTACGAGGTCGCCGCTGCGGAACCAGCGGCGGTCGTCCAGGCCGAGCGGGTGGCCGGTGAACTTGTCGGCGTGCCGGGTGCGGTCGAGGTAGCCGCGGGTCTGGAAGGGGGTGGAGACGTACAGCTCCCCGCTTCCGGCGCCTTCGACGACCGCGCCGGTGGCCGGGTCCAGGACCAGGGCGTGCACCCCGGGGAGCGGGCGGCCGATGGGGACGGGCGGGAAGGAGGTCGCGGACGTGTCCACCTCGTGGATGAAGCTGTCGTTGGTCTCGGTGCACCCGTAGATGTTGTGGATGCGGGCCTTGGGGAAGAGCGTCGGCAGGGCGGCGAAGGTCCGGTCGGCGATGGCGTCGCCGGTGAACATCACGTGCTCGACGGTCTCGAAGGTGGCGCCCGTCTTGGCGGCCGCGTCCTGGAGCAGTCCGAAGGCCATGGGCACGGCCTGTACGACGTGCACCTCGTGCCGGTCGACCAGGTCGAGCAGGTGGCGGCCGTGGGCGGCGAGGGCGGGGTCGACCAGGACGGCCTTGCCGCCGCGGGCCAGTGTGGTCCACACGTCCAGCAGGCACAGGTCGAAGTTGAGGGGGGCGTAGTTGAGGACGGTCCGGTCGGGGCCGATCTCGAAGGCGGCGCCGGCCCAGGCGACGAACCGGTCCACCTCGTCCCGGCCCAGCGGGACGATCTTCGGCAGGCTGGTGGAGCCCGAGGTGGTGAGCATGAAGGCCACCTCGGCGGCCTCCTCGGCGGGCAGCGGCTGGGCCGTGACGTCGGGGCTCGGGACCACCCGGGCGCCCTCCCCGCCGGGGGCGAGGACGTGGCGGCACCCGGCCTGGGCGAAGAGGTCGGCGAGCAGGGTGTCCGCGAGGGCCGGGGACGGCAGCATCACCGGGCGACGGGCGAGCAGGGCGGCCAGGACGAGGGCGACGGTGGCCGGGGACTTGTCGGCGAGGACGCCGACCGGCTCGCCGGGGGCGAGGGCCAGGCGCGCGAGGCGGTCGCGTTCGCGGCCGGCGAGGTCGTACAGCTCGCGGTAGGTGGTCTCGGCCCCGTTGAAGACGAGGGCGGTGGCGTGCGGCCGGTCGTGGACCTGGGTCAGGAATCCGGCGACGAGGCCGGGGGCGGGGTTGTGCTGAGCGCTCACGGCAGGTCACCTCCTTCGGGTGCCGGCGGCGCGGCCGGGGCCGGCCCCGCGATCTCGACCCAGCCGCTCTTGACGGCCGCGCCCTTGGGGGTCTTGCAGGTGAAGCGGACCACCCGGGCCTCGGCGTCGGGCTGCAGGACGATGTCCAGCGGTACGCCGGGGGGCACGGGGGCCGAGAAGCGGCAGCCGAGGCCGCGCACCCGGCTCGCGTCGCCGTCGGCGAAGCGGTCGACGGCCTCCTCGACGGCGAGGGCGACCACGCTCATGCCGTGGGCGATGACCGTGTCGAAGCCGGCCGCGCGGGCGGCTTCCGGGTCGAGGTGGATGGGGTTGAGGTCGCCGGAGGCGTGGGCGTAGGTACGGATCCGGTCGGTGGTCAGCTCGTGCGTCACGGTCTGCGGCGGTCCCGCGCCGAGCGGGGTGGGGGCCGGGGAGCCGCCGGCGATGTCGCCGAAGGGCTCCAGCAGGGTGGCGCCCACCAGCAGGGCGGAGATGACCAGTTCCGCGAAGGGCTCCGGGCCGGTCCGGCCCTCGCCCTGTCCGGTCAGCCGGACCCGCAGGGCGATCCGGGCGCCGCGCGGCTCCTTGCGGATCCCGAGGACCTCCAGCCGTACGGTGACCTCCTCGCCGGGGCGGACCGGGCGCAGGACGCGGATGTCCTGGCCGAGGTGGACCACGGAGACCGGGCCCGGTTCGGCGGCGGTCAGCTCCGCCACGGTCTGTTCGGCGACGGTGTGGGCGAGGACGAAGGGGTGGACGGGCGAGGACTGTCCGGGGGCCGCGGGGGCCAGGCCCGGGCGGGCGGCGGCCCGGTAGCCGGTGACGTCGGCCTCGGTGACGGTCAGGGTCCGCACGGGGGCGGGCAGGGCGAGGAGCGTCATACCGGCGTCACCACCACGGAGGAGTTGTGGCCGCCGAACCCGAAGGAGTTCGTGATCGCGGGCCCCGACGGGACGGCGCGCGGCGCGCCGTGGACGACGTCGATGTCCATTCCTGGCTCCAGCTGTTCGAGGTTGGCGGTGGGCGGCACCTCGCGGTGCCGCATGGCCTGCACGGTGGCGATGAGTTCGACGGCGCCCGCGGCGCCGATGAGGTGGCCGATGACGGACTTGGGGGCGGTGACGGGGGGTTGCGCGGTGCCGAAGACCTTGGTCAGGGCGGCGGCCTCGGAGCGGTCGTTGTAGGGGGTGGAGGTGCCGTGCGCGTTGACGTGCACGATGTCGGTGGGGTCGAGTCCCGCGTCGGCGATGGCCCCGGCCATGGCGGCGGCGGCTCCGGCGCCGTCGGGCAGCGGCATCGCCAGGTGGTGGGCGTCGGCGGTGGCGGCGTACCCGGCCACCAGCCCGTAGGTCCTCGCCCCGCGGGCCCGGGCGTCGTCGAGGCGTTCCAGGACGACGAAGCCGGCGCCCTCGCCCATCACGAACCCGTCGCGGTCCACGTCGAAGGGGCGCGAGGCGTGCTCGGGGTCGTCGTTGCGCAGCGAGACGGCGTTGAGGTTGCCGAAGCCGGCCAGGGTGACCGGGGTGAGCGTGTGCTCACAGCCCCCGGCGATGACGAGGTCGGCGCGGCCGGTCTGGAGCAGCATCAGGGCGTGGCCGATGGCGTCGGCGCCGCTGGCGCAGGTGTTGGCGACGGTGAGGGCGGGGCCGGTCCAGCCGAGCCGGATGGCGATCTGGGCGGCCGCCGCGTTGGGCATGGTCATCAGGGGCATGAGCGGGTTGACCCGGGCCGGGCCGACCTCGGTGTAGTGGGCGGATTCCAGGTCGCTGGTGGCGCGGCCGCCGACGGCGTTGCCGACGACGATGGCGGTGCGGCCGGCCTCGGCGGTGGGTGAGCCGGCGTCGCGGTGGGCGGCGAGGGCGGCGACCGTGCCGTAGTGGGCGAAGGGGTCCATCCGGCGGGCTTCCTTGGCGGGGACCAGCCCCGCCAGCTCCTCCAGGCCGCGGACGCGGCAGCCGATGCGGACCCGGTGGCGGCTGAGGTCGAAGTGGGTCAGCTCGGCCGCGGTGGACCGGCCGGTCCGCAGCGTGCTCCACAACTCGTCCGGGGTGCACCCGCCGGGGGTGACCACGCCCATGCCGGTGATGGCGACGGGCGGCTGCGCCGAACTGCCCCTGGACGATCCAGGCATGTCTCTCCTCGGTGGCGTGCGGGCGGAAGGGGGGAAGCGGGGTCGGCCGAGCGGCGTCAGATGATCCGGCACTCGCGGGCGGACTTGATGAAGGCCTCGGCGGCGAAGTCGATGTCCGCCTTGGTGTGGGCGGCGGTGATGGCGATCCGCAGCCGGGCCAGGTCGTTGGGGACCGCCGGGGTGACCACGGGGAGGCCGATGACCCCGTTCTTGCGGCAGGTGGTCGCGTAGTCGTAGGCGGCCTCGTCGGACCCGGCGATGATCGGGACGACGGCGGTCTCGCTGTCGACGGTGCTCATCCCGGCGTCGTGGAGCATGCCGCGGAAGCGCTCCGACTCCCGCTGGATGAACTCGACCCGCTCCGGCTCGCGCTGGAGCACCCGCAGGGACTCCAGGGCGGCCGCGGCCTGGGCCGGTCCGAGGGCGGCGGAGAAGAGGAAGGGGCGGGCGGCGTACTTCAGGTGGTGGACGAGCTCGGCGGAGCCCGCGACCCAACCGCCCATGGAGGGGATGGCCTTGGAGAGGGTGCCGAGCTTGATGTCGACCTTCACCTCGTAGTCGAAGTGCTCCTCGATGCCCTTGCCGGTGGCGCCGATGACACCGAGCGCGTGGGCCTCGTCGACCATCAGCAGCGCGTTGTGGGCGTCGCAGACCTTGCGCAGCTCCACGAGGGGGGCGATGTCGCCGTCCATGGAGTAGACGCTGTCGACGATGACCAGGCGGACCCCGGTGTCGGGGGCGGCGGCCAGGCGGCGCTCCAGGTGCGCCACGTCGTTGTGGCGGAAGCGGGTGACGGTGGCTCCGGAGAGCTTGCAGCCGTCGACGATGCTGGCGTGGTCGTACTTGTCGATGAAGACGGTGTCGCCGGGGCCGACGATGGCGCCGACGGTGCCCACGTTCGCCGCGTAGCCGGAGCCGAAGACCAGGGCCTTCTCGCGGCCGGCGAAGCGGGCGACCTCCGCCTCCAGTTCCTCGTGCAGCGGGGTGGAGCCGGCCAGGGCGCGGACCCCGTGGTTGCCGGTGCCGTAGCGGTCCACGGCGGCCTTGGCGGCCGAAACCACCCGCTCGTCCCCGGCGAGGCCGAGGTAGCTGTAGCCCGACATCATCAGCAGCCGCTGGCCGTCCTGGTCCGCGTACGCCGAGTCCCGCTCCACCGTGTAGGCGACGAAGCTGTTCTTGCGGTTGGGCTCGTACTCCAGCGACGCTACGCGGTCCCTGAAGTAGGCCAGCTTCGGCTCCAGGCGGTCCCAGGCGGCGGATGCGTTCACGTGCTTCTCCTCGTCGTGATCGTCCGGCGGACCCGGAACTCCATCGGTGCCCCGCCGTTCTTCCGGCTGGGCTCTAGTGGAATTCCATTAACCCGCGGCGGCGCAATGGCGACGCAACAGCGGGACGCGAGCGGGGCGTTAGCCTCGCGCGAGCGGCGCTCCAGTCGTTTCGCGGGCGGGATTCCAGTGCTCCGCCAGTGGGGCTCGAATTCCCGGGGCCGAACCCTCTACCCCCATTCGACCTGGCATTTCATTCGCGAAGGAATGTTTGCCGGGCTCTGTTGACACACGGAGAAGGCCCGCAGGTATCTTCGAACCGCACGCGAACCAGGGGGACACGGCCGGAAGTCGACCGTTTCGGAGAGTGCATTGTGCTGATCAGACTCGTAGGTCTCGTCACGATCGAGCCGGACGGAGCCCCACCGCAGCACCTCTCCAGCGCCCAGGCGCAGGTGGCGTTCGCCCGGCTCCTCCTCGAACGGACGGGAGGCACCGAGCGTGACCAACTGGCCGAGACCGTATGGCCCGAGGGACTGCCCGACACCTGGGCCTCGGCGCTGCGCAGCGTCGTGAGCCGCGTACGGACCTTCGTCACCACCCCGCAGGACCAGCCCGGTGTGACGCCCCTGATCGCGCAGGGCGGCCGGTACGTCCTGCGCATACCGCAGGACGCCGCCGTGGACGTGGAGTGCGCGGAGACGGCGGTGGCGGAGGCGGCCGAGGCGTACGCGGAGGGGGCCTACGCGGTGGCCCAACAGCTGGCCGCGGGCGCCGTATCGAACCTGCGCGGCTCGTTCCTGCCCTCGCACGAGGGGGACTGGGTCAACGCGGTGCGCGAACAGCTGGAGGAGCTGCGGCTCAAGGCGCTGGAGACGGCGAGCCTGTCCTCGTCGGCGCTGGGCGACCAGCACCACGCCCTGCGGTACGCCGAGGAGGCGGTGCGGCGGGCTCCGTTCCGCGAGAGCGCGTACCGCTGCCGGATGGCGGCGCACACCCGGGCGGGCAACCGCGCGGAGGCGCTGCGCAGCTACCAGCAGCTGCGCGAGGTGCTGGCGGAGGAGCTGGGGATCGACCCGGCGCCGGAGACGGAGGCGGCGTACCTGGACCTGCTGCGCACGCCGGAGCCGCGGCCCGCGGCGCGGCCGTTCGCGGTCCTGGACCCCTTCCTGATGGGCATGTTCGAGGTGGACCGGGCGACGGCACCGCAGCCGTGCTCCCTCTCGGACCACGGCTGCGTGACGCACCCGACGGCGCCGAGCTCGGCGGCGTAGGGCCGGGGAACCGGCGCGGACCGACCGTAAGGGGCCGTCACCCTCGTCGGGGGCGGCCCCTTCCGGCGTGCGCGGGGCACGCCGAACGGCCCCGGCCTCCCTGAGGGGGGGCGGGGGCCGGAGCCGTTCGGGGTGGAGCGGGCGGGACGGTGGCTCAGGTGATGGACACACCGCTGTCGATGCTGATGACCTGGCCCGTCATGCAGTCCTGGTCCAGGAACAGACCGGCGCTGCGCGCGACCTCCTCGACCGTCACGAACCGCGGGATGGGGGCCTTGTCCTCCATGCCCTCGATCACCCGGTCCGGGAGGTCCTTCGTCATCCCCGTGATCATGAATCCCGGGGACAGCGCGTTCACCGTGACGCCGCGCCGGCCGCACTCCGACGCGAGCGTGCGGGTGAAGCCGATCAGGCCCGCCTTGGAGGCCGAGTACGCCGTCTGTCCGGCGGTCGCGATGATGCCCGACGGGGAGACGATGTTGATCACCCGGCCCCAGCGCTGGCGCAGCATGGCCGGGACCGAGGCCCGGGCCGTGTGGAAGGACCCGATCAGGTTGGTCTGGATGACCTGCGCCCAGTCCGTCGGGCTCTGCATCGCCATGAGGCCGTCCTTGCGGATGGCCCCGTTGTTGACGAGTACGTCGACGGGCCCGAGCCCCGCGGAGATCTCCGCGTAGATCCCCTGGACCGTTTCCCACGAGCCGACGTCACCGGTGACCAGGACGGACGGATTGGTCAGCTTCTCCTGCACCGCCAGCGCCGCGTCGCGCGAGCTGTTGTAGTGCACGGCGACCCGACAGCCCAGGGCGTCCAGCTCCAGCGCCAGCGCCTGCCCGAGGCCGCCCGAGGCACCGGTGACGAGGGCGACCGGGGACTCGGGCCGCTGGCCCGCACTCTTGTTGCTCATGCTGCCGCACCGCCCCATTCCATCAGGATCGAACCCCATGTCATACCGGCGCCGAAGCCGGCCAGCAGGACCTTGTCACCGGCCTTGATCCGGCCCTCGTCGAGGGCCTCCGCCAGCGCGATCGGAATCGAGCCGGAGGCCGTGTTCCCGTACTTCTGGAGGTTGGTGATCAGCGCCTCCTGGCGCAGCCCGGTGTGGGACATGATCGAGTTGATGATCCGGATGTTGGCCTGGTGCGGCACCACGTGGTCCACGTCGGCCGCGTCCACCTTGGCGCTCTCCAGCGTCTCGCGCACCGTGCGGACGGTGTAGCGGACGGCGTTGAGGTAGATCTCGTTGCCGTTGATCTGCGCGTAGTGCAGGCCCGCCGCGACGGTCTCCGCCGTGGTCGGCATCCGGCTGCCGCCCGCGAGCACCTTGAGGGATCCGGTGCAGGAGCCGTCGGCGCCCAGGTTCCAGGCCTTCACCCGGTTCTCCGGGCCGGGCACGATGACGACCGCGCCCGCGCCGTCGCCGACGAGGATGGACAGGTCCCGGTCGGCCGGATTGGCCGTCAGGGTGTGGGTGTCGGAGCCGATCAGCAGGATCGGCCGCGGGTCGATCGCGATGAGGGCCATCGCGGAGACGAGTCCGTAGACGAATCCCGCGCACTCCGAGTTGACGTCGTGCGCGCTCCCGGCGATCCCGAGTTCGTGGTGGACGAACGCGGAGGTCGCCGGGGACGGCTGTTCGGGCGTCGCCGTGGCGACGATGAGGTGGGCGATGTCGGCGCCGGTGAGGCCCGCCTTGTCCAGGGCGCGCCGGCCGGCCTCGACGGCCAGGGAGACGGTCGTCTGCCCCGGGTCGACCGCCCGCCGCTCACGGATCCCGCAGCGGCTGACGACCCAGTGCTCGTCCACGCCGAAGCGTTCCGCGAGTTCCGCACTGGTGACGACGCGCTCGGGTACGGAGATTCCCCACCCGGTGATGTCGAAGCCGGTCACGTGGTTCCCCTCGTCCCTTGTTACGCCTGCGCCGGGACGAGCTCGACGATCTTCGCGTAGACATCGCGCAGCGTCGTCGTGTCGTCGAGGTCCGCGAAGAGCGACTCGTCGGCCGGGATGTGCGGGTAGTTGGTCTGGAATCCGTACAGCCACTCCATCAGGTCCAGCGAGTCGACGTCCGCGATGTGCTGGAGCGGGGCGTCGGGGCTGACCTCTGCGGCACCCGAAACGGCCTCGAGCTGGCTCGCCAGTTCTTCGATGGTGGGCAGCGACATGGGGTCGGTCCTCTCTCGGCAGTGCAACTCGGCAGTGCGTCTGTGTTTTCGACAGCGATGAAAACCCCGGGCCCGCAAGGAAGGCGCAACACGGGCCGCCACCCCGTCCTTCGCACCCCCGTTTTCCAGCGGATTCGAACCGTGTTGCGCATGCCTTGCGCGTCATCGGGTTTCCTCGGACGCGAATTCAGATCGGACGGCCCCGCCGGACAGCCAGGGCCCAGCCGGACAGCCCCGGACAGCCAGGAATGAGGATCAGATGACAACGGTCGCCCCCAAGTCGGTGGACCCCGAGGTCGATGCGATCAGGCACCACTACGAGGTCAGCAACGATTTCTACCGGCTGCTGCTGGGCCCCACGATGATGTACTCCGGCGGCTACTGGGAGGACGGCGAGGACCTCGTCGCCACCCTCGACGAGGCGCAGGAGCGCAAGCTCGACAAGTTCGCGGAACTGGCGGGTGTCCGCGCCGGCGCCGCCCAGCGCGTGCTGGACATCGGCTGCGGCTGGGGCACGATGCTCAACCGCCTCACCACCGTCCACGGCGCGGAGCAGGCCGTCGGCCTGACCCTGTCGCGCACCCAGGAAGCCTTCATCGACGGGCTGAAGAACCCGCGGATCACCACGCTGGTCGAGAGCTGGGCCGACTACAAGGTCGCCGACGACAGCGAGAAGTACGACGCGGCGTTCTGCATCAACGCGCTGGAGCACTTCGTCTCCTCGGCGCTGCCGCCGAAGGAGCGCACCAAGCGCTACCGGTACTTCTTCCAGCAGGTCGCGAACACCCTGAAGCCGGGTGCGAAGTTCGTGCTGCACACCATGACGGCCGAGGCGCTGCCGATGAACCGCGCGCTGCTGGACGACCTGAAGTTCCTGCAGCGGTCCGAGTTCAAGGACTGCCACATCCCGCACCTGCACGAGCTGGCCGCGGGCGCCGAGGGCCTCTTCGAGATCGACGAGATCGTCAATGAGCGCGAGTCCTTCGCGATGGCCTGCCGCGCCTGGCTGGTGCTGCTCGCCGAGCGCCGGGACGAGGCCGTCGCCCTGGAGGGCGAGGAGGTCGTGGCCCGCTTCGAGCGCTACCTCGACATCTTCGCGTACACCCTCGAGGACAAGTTCTTCAACAACTTCCGCGTGACCATCACGCGCCGCTAGGAGGCCGACGTGACGAGCATTCTCGAACCGGCCAAGGACGGCGGAGCCCGCCCGACGACCGAGGCGGCCGCCAAGGGCCGCGGGCCGACCCGCCACCTGCGGGTCGCCGTCATCGGTACCGGGTTCTCGGGCCTGGGTACCGCCGTCCGGCTGCTGCAGTCGGGCATCGACGACTTCCTGGTGTTCGAACGGGCCGATGAGGTCGGTGGCACCTGGCGCGACAACAGCTATCCGGGTTGTGCGTGCGACGTCATGTCCCACCTGTACTCGTTCTCGTTCGCCCGGAACCCGAACTGGAAGTCGACGTTCGCGTCCCGGGACGAGCTGTACGCCTACCTGCGCGACACCGCCGACCGGTTCGGCGTCCGTCCGCACATCCGGTTCCAGCACGAGCTGCTGGCCGCCCGCTGGGACGAGGGCGAGCGGCACTGGAAGATCGAGACCTCGCAGGGCGACTACACCGCGCAGTTCCTGGTGACGGGCACGGGCTACCTCAGCGAGCCGGCCGTGCCGAACATCAAGGGGCTGTCCGACTTCCAGGGCAAGGTCTTCCACTCCTCGCGCTGGGACCACGAGCACGACCTGACGGGCCGGCGCGTGGCCGTCATCGGTACGGGCGCCTCGGCGATCCAGTTCGTGCCGGCGATCCAGCCCGAGGTCGGGCACCTGGACCTCTACCAGCGCACGCCCGCCTGGATCGGCCCCAAGCCCGACAAGGCCAACAGCGAGCTGCAGACCAGGATGCTCCGCTCGTTGCCCGGCTACCAGCAGTTCCGGCGGGGCTTCAACATGTGGGGCCGGGAGGTCCTGGCCTTCTTCTTCAAGCGCCCCAAGCTCGCCGAGAAGGTCCAGAAGATGGCGAGCGACCACCTGGAGAAGTCGGTCAAGGACGAGGCGCTGCGCAAGCGCCTGACCCCGGACTACCTGGTGGCCTGCAAGCGGCTGCTGTTCTCCAACACCTGGTACCCGGCGATCCAGCAGCCCAACGTGGAGATCGTCACCGAGGGCATCGCGGAGGTCCGGGCGAACTCCATCGTCGGTACGGACGGCGTCGAGCGCGAGGTCGACACCATCATCCTCGGCACCGGCTTCCGGGCCACCGACCGGCCGGTCGCGCGACAGATCTGGGGCCGCGACGGCGTCCAGCTGCGCGAGGCGTGGAAGGACGGGATGTCCGCGCACCGCGGCACCACCATCGCGGGCTTCCCGAACCTCTTCATGATGCTGGGCCCGAACACGGCGCTCGGCCACTCCTCGCAGACCGTGATGATCGAGGCGCAGGTCCAGTACGTCGTGGACTCGCTCCAGCAGGCGCAGAAGCACGGCCTGTCGAGCATCGAGGTCCGCCGGGAGGCGCAGGACGCCTACAACCTGAAGCTCGACAAGCACCTCGACGGCACCGTGTGGATGTCGGGCGGCTGCAAGAGCTGGTACCTCGACGAGAGCGGCCGCAACACGTCCATCTTCCCGACCTACACCTGGCGCTTCCGCCGGGGCACCAAGCGCCTCGACCTGAGCGAGTACGAGCTCGCTTCCCAGGTACGCAGCACCAAGCCGGTACCTCACCAGTAGGAGACGTAGGCAGATGAGCAGCACCCACACAGACGCCGCGGGCAGCGCCGCCCAGCCGTCCCGCCGCCGGATCCTCGGCGGGATCGCCACCACGGCGGTCGCGGTCGTCGGCTGGAACGCCGTGTCCCAGACCTGGGCCACGGCCGCCGAGGCGGCGGGGAACACCGACGTCGTCCCGGTGCCGGGGCTGATCGGGACCCTGGAGACGGCGCCCGCGACGGTCGAGGGCTTCGGGCACGACTTCGGGCACCTCTTCGACGGTGCGGCGAGCAAGCCGTGGGCCGTCCTGCGGCCGGGCGGCACGGACGACATCGTCACGATCGTCAACTACGCCCGGGCCAACGGCATCCAGCTCGCCGTCAACGGCCAGGGCGGCACCGGCAGCGACATCGAGTCGCACTCGGTGTACGGCCAGGCCCGCGTCCCGGGCGGCATCTCCATCGACGCCAAGGGCATCTCGCGGATCCTGTCGATCGGCTCCGACCACGCGGTGGTCGAGGCCGGTGTGACCTGGGGGCAGCTGACCGACGCGACCCTCAAGGTGGGCAAGACCCCGCCGGCGCTCCCCGACTACCTGTACATCTCGGTCGGCGGGACCATCAGCATCGGCGGGATCGGCGGCACCGTGCAGCGGTACGGCCTGCTGTGCGACACCGTCCAGTCCATCGACATCGTCACCGGTGACGGCAAGCTGGTCACCGCGACGGCGCAGTTGCGGCCGGAGCTGTTCAACGCGGCGCTGTCGGGCGGCGGTCAGGTCGGCATCATCGTCCGGGCCACCGTCAAGCTGATCCCGGCGCCGAAGCGCTCGGTCATCTTCAGCCTGTTCTACGCGGACGTGGCGACGTACCTCGCGGACTCGGAGAAGGTCCTGGGCGACGGCCGCTTCCAGGTCCACGCGGGCGAGATGCTGCAGAAGCCGGACGGCTCGGGCTGGCGCTACAAGCTGGAGGTCGGCGCCACCTACAACACGACCCCGCCGGACCGCGCGAAGCTCCTGTGCGACCTGCACGACGTACGGGCGGACGCGATCATCGAGGACGTGTCGTTCCGGGACTACATGTTCCGGCTCGACGCCTACGAGGCGGTGCTGAAGGAGGGCGGCCACTGGTACACGCCCAAGCCGTGGCTGAGCATGTTCCTCCCCGCGTCGAAGACCAAGCAGTTCATGAAGCTGGTGGAGCAGGAGCTGGACGCGAACTCCCTCGGTGGCGGGTTCCTGCTCTTCTACCCGTTCTTCACCTCGAAGCTGAAGCGGCCGCTGGCGATGATGCCCAACGAGTCCGTGGTCTACCTCTTCGACCTGCTGCGCTTCCCCAACCCGGGCGAGCCCAACATCCAGGGCATGATCGACCAGAACCGCCGGCTGTACGACATCGCGGTGGGCCTGGGCGCCAAGCGCTACCTGGTGGGCTCGATACCGATGACGAACGCGGACTGGAAGAAGCACTTCGGCAACCGCTGGACCGGCTTCGTCAACGCCAAGAAGAAGTACGACCCGAAGAACATCCTCACCCCCGGTCAGGGCTTCTTCGCCTGACGGCGGGAGTCCTACCGGTAGGGGAGCACCGGCGGCGGGGGCGGGGGCGGGCTCCCCGCCCCCGCCGTTGCCTTTGCGCCCGTCCCGGGGAGGCCGCCCGTCGCCGGGGAGGCTCCCCGCCCCGCCGTTCCCTTTCCCCGTACCCACTGGAGGGTTTCGCCATGACGACCTACGACCGGATCGACGAGGCGGTGATCGACGCCCCGGCGCCCGCCGTCTGGGAGGCGCTCGTCGCGGAGCTGCAGGGCGCCAAGGAATGGTGGGTGCCGCACAACACCTTCGAGCTGCTCTCCGGCGCGGCCGACCGCGTCGGCGGCCGGGTCGCGGTGACCGTCCACACCAAGGGCTCCGACAACGGCGGCCTCAAGCTCCGCTTCACCCAGCGCACCGTCGCGGTGGACCCGGGCCGACGGCTGGACGTCGCGTACGTCGACGGGGTCTTCCGGGGGACCGCCTCCTTCCGGCTGGAGCCGCTGGTGGACGGCCGCACCCGGATCTCGATGCACTTCGTGGGCACCCCGAACGGCTTCCTGAAGGTCCTGTCCAAGGTCGCCGACCTGGGCGCGGAGCACTCCAAGGGGGCCCTGTCGGCCTTCGAGTCGCTCGACCGCAAGCTGGCGGCCCCGGTGGGTTCGGGGGCGCGGGGATGAGCGCGGCCATGGAGGCGTCCCTCGCCCGCGAGCTGAGCCGGGAGCTGACCGTACGGACGGACGACGGCGCGGAGCTGGCGGTGACCGTGCTGACCCCGCTGGCGGGCACGGCGCCGGCGGTGGACGTGGTCCTGGTGCACGGCTGGGCGCACACCCGGCGGGTCTGGGGCACGGTCACGGACCGGCTGATCCGGGCCGGGCACCGGGTGGTCCTGTACGACCAGCGCGGGCACGGGGCCTCCACGCTCGGCCGGACCCCGGTCTCGATGGAGCGGCTCGGCGCGGACCTGGCGTCCGTACTGGAGGAGACCGGCGCGCGCGGGGCGGTGGTGGTCGGCCACTCGGGCGGCGGGTTCGCGGCGCTGGCGTACGCCGCCCAGGACCCCGGGGCCGCGCGGCTGCACGGCCTGGTGCTGCTGGGGACGGCCGCGCACGGCCAGGACACCCCGGACAGCGAGGTCAAGATGATGGGCAACGCGCTCTTCTCCTGGGCGCTGCACCGGTCCTGGCTGGGCGGCAAGCTGCTCGGCTCGACGATGGGCAAGGGCGTGGACCCGGTCGCGCTGGACGTGAACCGGCAGTTGTTCGCGGCGACCGCCCCGCACGTGCGGGCGGAGTTCTTCCGCAGCACGCGGGGCTGGGACGCGCGCGCGGCGCTGAAGTCCGTACGGGTGCCCGCGGTGGTGCTGCACGGGGAGGGCGACAAGGTGATCGCCCCCGCGCTCGCCGAGATCCTCGCGCAGACCCTGCCGGGCGCCCGCTTCGAACCGGTCTCCGGCGCGGGGCACATGCTGCCCCTGGAGCGCCCGCTGCTGGTGGTCTCGGCGGTCGCGGAGCTCGCCTCGCGCCGATGATCGAGTCCCTGCTCCCCCCGGGCGTCGCGTCGTCGGAAGCCTTCGACGACGCGGCGCCCGCCCCCCTGTTCCCGGCCGAGGCCGCGCTGATGACGGGCCGGCGGGCGCGCCGCCACCGCCAGTTCGCGACGGCCCGGGCCTGCGCCCGGCGCTGCCTGGCCGACCTCGGGCACGCCCCCGTGGCGCTGCTCCCGGGCCCGGGCGGCGCCCCGGCCTGGCCGACCGGGGTGGTCGGCAGCATCACCCACTGCGACGGCTACCGCGCGGCGGTGGCGGACCACCGCGGCCGCACCGCGGCCCTGGGCATCGACGCCGAACCGGCGGGCCCGCTCCCGCCGGGCGTACTCGGCCTGATCACGTCCCCGGCGGAGCGCGCCCACCTCACCGACCTGACCGCGGCGGACCCCACCACCCCGTGGGAGCGCCTCTTCTTCTCGGCGAAGGAGGCGGTGTACAAGGCCTGGTACCCGGCCACGCACACCTGGCTGGGCTTCCGCCAGGCCACCCTGACCCTCTCCCCCACCGGCACTTTCACCTGCGTCCTCCACCCCCCACCGACGGCCCCGGCGCTGGACCCCCACTACACGGGCCGCTGGCTGTCGACCGCGGAGCTGGTGCTGACGGCGGTCCACCGGGCGGGGTGAGGGGCCCGCGGGGGCGCCTCGGCGATCTGACCGGAATGCGATGCCCGGGACGGTCCGGGACGGGCGCGGGGGCCGGCCCGGGGCCGTAAAGCCGGTGGGAACGTCGGTGCGATCTGATAGTTCTGCTCCCCTCACGAACTTCCCAGGGGGGATCCATCACCATGCACCGTGCCCGCTTACTCCTGACGGCCGCGCTGGCCCTGGGGCTCGGCCTGCCGGCCGCGGCGCCCGCCTCCGCGGCCGCCCAGGACCCGGCCGCGCCCCGGACCACCGCGCCGCGCACCGCTCCGACGCCCGGCTTCGCCGGCGAGGGCCGCTACTCCGACTGCGACACCGACCCGTACACCGGGAGCGGCGCGGGCTGGGTCGGCCTCGGCGACCTCGCGCTCCGTGTGAACACCAGCTCCCCGGCCGCCACTCAGCTGCGGACGGACTTCCAGCTGTGGGACACAGCGTACGGCGGCCCGCGCACCGACTACCCGACGTCCTGGGCGCCGCTGGGCGAGGCGCGCACGAACGTGCCCGGTGACCGCCTGGCGGACGGGGGCCAGTACGCCTGGCGCGCCCGCAGCACCGACGGCACGCTGACCGGCCCCTACACGGCCTGGTGCTACTTCCGCGTGGACCACACGCCGCCGACCGCCGAGATCACCACGGACGCTACGCCCAAGAAGGTCGGCCAGCTGGCCGGCTTCACGCTGCACGGCTCCGACACCGGCTCCGGGATCGCCTGCGCCCGCTGGACCACGGACACGGTCATGAGCGTCGGGTGGAAGTGCTCGGACGAGGCGACCGACAACCGCGTCGTGCGCCTCGTCGACGGCGCGGCCGAGATCAAGGTCAAGCCCGCGGGGTGGGGCAGCCAGAGCCTTCTGCTCCAGACGATGGACGAGGCGGGCAACGTCTCGCAGCCCGCGGCGCTGACGTACTACGCCCAGCCGTCCACCAACCCCGCTGCCTTCGGCGACATCGACGCCGACGGCACCCCGGACGTCCTGGTCCCCGACGCCGCGGGCAACCTCCGTACGGCGGGCTCCGATCCCCGGGCTCGTGCGAACGCCAACCGGCTGGCCGCTCCCGGCCGCGGCGGCAGTTGGGCGGGCGTCCAGTACACCCACCGCGGGAGCCTGGGCTTCCAGCAGGTCGACGACCTGCTGGGGCACGCACCGGGCGACACGTCGCTGTACTTGTTCCGCAACGACCAGACGGGCCTGTTCACCGATCAGTCCCCGATCGAGGTCCGCAAGCCCACCCAGTGCCTGAACCCGGCGGGCGAGGCCATCGACTGCGCGGAGCACGGCTACGGCGCCGACTGGGCGCAGGTCACCCAGGTCGCGGCCTTCGGTTCGCCCAGCGGGGACACGGCCGTCAACGGGATCCTGCCGAACACCTCCGTGCTCTTCGTCGAGAACGGCCGGCTGTGGTTGTCGCAGCGGGACTTCATCAACTCGCTCGCCCCCTCGGCCACCCTGCTCTCGGGCGGGCACCAGCTGTGGGCCGACTATGACCTGCTCACTCCCGGCCCCGCGCAGGGCACCGCGTTCCCGACCCTGTGGGCGCGCTCCCGGGCGAACGGCGAGGTCCGTGCCTTCTCCGTGAAGGGGACGGCCGAGGCGCCGGACTTCTCCGCCTTCGTCGACCCGTCCGAGGGCCGCGTCCTGGCCACGCTGCCGACCGGCGCCCACCCGCGGATCGGCGCCGACGGCGACCTCACCGGCGACCACCTGCCCGATCTGTGGTCCGCCGACGCCGCCGGCCGGATCACGGTCTTCCCCGGCGCGGGCACGGTCGGCCAGTACCCCACGGTGACGGGCTTCGCCCCGGCCTCCTGACGCGGGCCCCCGGCAGCCCCCCTCACGCCCCCAGGATCACCGTGCGCGGAGGCGCCGGGGCTTCCTGGGGGGTGTTGGGGGTGGTGCCCGTGCGGAATTCTTGGGGGCTTACGCCGCGGACGCGTTTGAAGGCCGTCGAGAGGGCGAAGGCGTTGCTGTAGCCGACGCGGCGGGCGACCGTGGCGACGGTGGCGTCCGGTTCGCGCAGGAGGTCGGCGGCCAGGGCCAGGCGCCAGCCGGTGAGGTAGGCGACCGGGGGTTCGCCGACGACCTCCGCGAAGCGGCGGGCCAGCGAGGCGCGGGAGACGCCGACCTTGAGGGCGAGTTCCTCGACGGTCCAGCCGTGGGCCGGGTTCTCGTGCAGCAGCCGCAGCGCCGGCCCGACCACCGGGTCGCTCTGGGCGCGGTACCAGGCGGGCGCGCCGCTGCCCGGGTCGGCGAGCCAGGTGCGCAGGATGCCGATCAGGAGCAGGTCCAGGAGGCGGTCCAGGACGATCTCCTGGCCCGGTTCGTCCTTGCCGATCTCCATCGCGAGCAGCCGGACCAGGGTGTCGTCGCCGGACGCGGCCGGCCGGACCAGGATCGTGGGCAGGGCGTTCAGCAGCCGGCGGCCGATCTCGCTGGGCGCCTGGTAGGTGCCGCTCAGCATGATGGCCGAGCCGTCGTCCTCGAAGGCCTCGCCCCAGGAGCGCACGCCCAGCGCCATGGTGTCGGTGACGTCCTCGCCCTCCTGCGTGTTGCAGCGCTGCTCCGGGCCCACGGTGATCTGGACCGGGGTGTCCGGGCTGTCGGAGACCGTGTACGGATCGGGGCCGCGTACGACGGTCAGGTCGCCGGGGCGGATCAGCACGGGCTCGCCCCGGTCCGGTACCAGCCACGCCTCGCCGCGCACCATCGTGACGACGGACAGCGGGGCCCGGTCCTCGACGCGCAGCGACCAGGGCGGGTTGAAGACGGACTTCAGGAGGAAGGCGCCGCGGGCCTTGGGGCCTTCCAGCAGACCGGTCAAAGTGTCCATCGCCCACGGACCTTCCTGGTTCGGGTGGATCCGAAGCGCCCGCTCCCCCGCGGGGGACGGAATCGAGAGCGGGCGCCGTTCACGGGGGTGGTGCCAGGCCCTGTCGGCCTACGCCGCCGAGCCGCGGCCGTGCAGGGTCAGTGCCCGGCCCAGCGCGGCGAGGGCCGCGGTGCAGGCGAGGGTGCGCACGAGGTTGCCGCTGGCCCAGCGGCCTCCGAAGCGGGACCTGGCAGCCCCGAAATCGGCTCCGGCGCGCGCCAGTTGGTTGTTCAGCGGGATGTTGATCGCCGCGGTCACCACCAGCGAGAGGGCGTAGAGCGCGAAGGCCGTCCAGCCCCAGCGCGCCGCGTCCGGTCGGCCGCCGCGCTGCTGCTGCGCGGCCGCGACGCCCGTGGCGAGGAAGGCCCCGAGGAAGAGCAGGCCGAACAGCCCGTTGTCGATGGCGTCGTTGATGTTCCGCATCGCGGTCACGTAGGTCTGGTCGTCACCGCGTCCCAGGCCCGGCATCACCGAGATGTCAAAGGCGAAGTACAGGCCGGCCATCAGGCCCGTGCTCACCGTCGCCGCCACCAGGGTGGCCGATTGGGTCGTCGTGCTCGTCACGTCAGGAGTCCCTTCAGTGTGCGCTCGTACCGCTTGCGCAACAGCGTCGCACCGATCAGCCGGACCGGCGGTGGAATGGTGGAGGACACGTGGGAGACGGACTCCCGACTCGCGCCGTCGAACATCCACGGCTGGAGGTACGTCATCACGCGCACCGGAGCGCTGGAGACGACCTTGCGCTCCTCCGCCAGGTAGGCCCGCTCCCCCAGTCGGTCGAAGACCGGGAAGACCACGCGCTCCTCGTCGCGCAGGTGACCGTGCAGGATCTCCTCGAACGCCTTGGCGGCCGGGGCCAGGCCGTCGCCGCCGCGCCCCACGGCCGTGGACACCGCCGCCATCGCGGCGTCCAACTCCTCGTGGTCGTCGTGCAGTTCGCGGGCCTGCGCGTCGAAGTCGGCGTCCCGGCGGCGCAGCCCCGGCCACAGGACGTCGTCCTCGCTGGTGTGGTGCCACTCGATGACCTCGCGCAGCCGCTGCCACCACTCGGCGCCACCGCCCCGCCAGGCGGGCGCCGCCGCGCGCAGCCTCGCCGCGTCGCGCCGCATCGCGATGTGCATGAGCGCGAACCCGTGGAAGTGCGGCGGGAGCGCGGCCAGTCCGTTCTCGCTGGAGAAGGACGGTCGGGGGGTGCCGGTCATCGGGGCCTCCTGTCGGTGGGGGCGGGGCGTGCGGTCGTACGTACACCCCGGGCGGTCTCACGGGCACGCGGCCCGGGATGTACGTACGGCCCGGTCAGACGTTCCAGACCCCGGTCGCCGCCGCCTCGCGGGCGAAGTCGGCGAAGTCCTTGGGCTTGCGGCCCAGGGCCTCCTCGACCCCGTGCACCAGGTGCGCGTTGCGGCCGTCCAGGATCATGGTGAACAGGTCGGCGAACTCCTCCGGGAGGTCGTTCTCCCGCAGGACGGCGCGGTACTCCTCGTTGGTGACCGAGATGTACTTGATCTCCCGGCCGGTGGCCTTGGACAGTTCCGCCGCGACGTCGGTGTAGCTGAGCAGCCGCGGACCGGACAGCTCGTAGGTCTTGCCGATGTGCTTGTCGTCGGTCAGGGCGGCCACCACGACGTCGGCGATGTCGTCGACGTCGACGAAGGCCTCCACCGCGTCCCCGGTCGGCAGGGCGATCTCGCCGGCCAGGACGGGCTCCAGGAAGAAGCTCTCGTTGAAGTTCTGGTTGAACCAGCTGGACCGCACCACGGTCCAGTCGGCGCCGGAGGCCTTGAGGTTGTCCTCGCTGACCTCCGCGGCCTCCTCGCCCCGGCCCGAGAGCAGCACCAGGCGGCGCGCGCCGCTCGCGACGGCCAGCTTGGAGAACTCACCGACCTGCTCGGCGGCACCCGGGAAAGCTAAGTCCGGGTAGTAGGTCACGTACACCCGGTCGACGCCCTCCAGGGCCGCGGTCCAGGTGTCCGGCTGGTTCCAGTCGAAGGCCGGCTCACCATGGCGCGATCCGACCCGTACCGGAAGCCCCTGGGCGGCGAGTTTTTCGGCGACGCGGCGACCGCTCTTTCCGGTGCCTCCGATGACGAGGGTGATCTGCGCGTTCTGCGTGTTCTGCGTGTTCTGAGTCATGAGTACAGTCAAGTCCAGTCTCGCGAGACGGGCCATAGCCACGAAGCTCGCCTCCATACGCGTGCGTCTACGGCCTGGGCCCGCGACAGGGGGCGTGGAGTACGTGGCGGCGGCGGGAACCCTCGAATCGTAGGCATGCCTTACCCCGCCCTGCCACAGCCTCCCCAGCCCCCCTCGACCCCGCCTTGAGCCGTCGCCGAGCGACTCCCGAAGCGATCCCCGGCGACGTGCGAGCGACTCCCGCGCCGGCCTCCCCGCGCACCTCCACCCGGTCCCCGACGCTCCCCCAGCGACCTTCCACCCGGCCTGGACGCGTTCTGTACGCCGGGACTTGAGTGATCCTCCGGCGCGCGCCGACACCATCGGGCCGTGGAAGACCGCAGCGAGGTCCGGGAGGCCCCATGAACCCCACTCCGGAGCATCCGGAGCTCGACCAGTTGTCCGCCGACCTCGGCGGTCTGCTCGGCCGGATCGGGCTCGACCCGGCCGCACGACCGCCGGAACGACGGGACCGCATCGACGCGCGCTTCGCGACGGTGGCCGCCCGCCACCCGGTGCGGATCGCCGCGCGCGATGCCGAGGAGCAGGCGACCTACCTCGAACTGGACTGGCTCGCCGACGAGATCGCGCGCAAGCTGTCGGGGCGCACGGGGCCGGGGCTCGCGGTCGCGGTGCGCGCCCGGCGCTCGTGCATGTCGGCGGGCGCCGTCGTGGGCGCGCTGCGCTCGGGGGCGGCCGTACTCCCGCTGGAGCCCGGTCACAACGCGGGGCTCCAAGAATTCTTGATGCGGGACGCCGGTGCGTCGCTCGTCGTTTCGGACAGCGGACTGCTGCGCGACGAGATCCCCGTGGCGAAGGCCGGCCCCTTCGTCATCGCGACCCGCCCGCGGGGCGCCGGCACACCGCGCGAACTCCCCCAGGATTCGGCCTTCCTGGCCCTCCCCTCCGGCGGCGGCAACCCCGGCCGGGCGCTGTCCGTGGACCCGGTGACGCACGGGGAGGTGCTGTCCTGGGTGGACAGCATCGTTCCGCTGTTGGAGGCGGGGCCGCAGGAGGTGTGGACGTCCTTCCACTCGCTGAGCCTGGACCTCGGCATGCGCGAGATGTGGGGGCCCCTGCTCTCGGGCGGCCTCGCGGTGGTCGTCGACCAGGACACCGGGGCGGACGCCCGCGAGTTCGCCGAGCTGCTGGAGGACCAGGAGGTGACGGTGCTGACACAGCTGCCCTCCGGCTTGGCGCGGCTCACCGGGGCCGCCGCGCGCGGGACGACGCTGCCCGCGCTGCGGCACGTACTGCTGTCGGACGAACCGGTGGAGGAACGGGTGCCCGCCGCCTGGCGGGCCTCGGGGATCGCGCCGTGGGCCGTGGTGTGGGAGGTCTCGGGATCACCCACCGTGCTGTGAGCCGAGGACGCCTTACGGTGCGGGGGCGTGGCGGCGGTCGAGGGCGCGGGCGATCCGTGCTTCGAGCGCGGTGCGACGGTCCGGCCACTCCGCCGCCGTGATCGAGAAGATCGCGGAGTCACGGAGCCGCCCCTCCTCGCCCGGCGCCCAGGACCGGGACCAGTTGCGCAGCACGCCCTCGAACCGGGCGCCGACCCCCTCGATGGCCGCGCGCGAACGTCCGTTGCGCGCGTCCGTCTTGAGGTCGACCCGGTCCACGCCCCACTGCTCGAAGGCGTGCCGGAACAGCAGGTACTTGGCCTCCGCGTTGATCCCCGTGCCCTGGGCCGACGCCGCGAGCCAGGTGAAGCCGATCTCGATCGCGGACAGGCCCCCGTCCGGGAGGTAGCGCCGCGGGTCCAGGTAGGCCGTGGCCCCGACCGCCCGGCCCGACGCCCGGTCGACCTGCACGTACGGGACCACCGTGCCGTCGGCGGCCCGACCGAGCTGCGTGTCGACGTACCCCTCGACCTCGGCGGCCGTGGGCACCCACGTGAAGCCGTAGGAGCTCCGCTCCCCCGTCACCGCCGAGGCGAGATCCGCCGCGTGGCGGCGCTCCAGCGGTTCCAGCCGCACGAGCGCGCCCTCCAGAGCCGGTCCTTGCAACGTAGAACTCATCGATCACCACTCCTGTGCGGCTGCGCCACGGGCTCCGCGGAGCGCGGCCGCGCGCCCCGGACCTGCAGGGTTCCAGAGCGCCCGGCGCCTTGTCGCGCACATTAAACACGGTGGGACCTCAGACGTTCCCCAGGCCACCGCACACGTTCAGCGCCTGCGCCGTGATGGACGCGGCGAGGTCCGTGGTCAGGTACCCGACCAGGCCGGCCACCTCCTCGGGGGTGGAGTAGCGCCCCAGCGGGATCCGCGCCTCGAACTGCTCCTGCACGTACTCCTCGGTGGTGTCCCACACCTGCGCGTAACCGCTGCGCACCAGGGCCGCGGTGGGCGTCTCGACGTACCCGGGGCAGACCGCGTTCACGGTGACCCCGAGCGGGGCCAGTTCCTTGCCCAGCGCCTTCGTGAAGCCGACGACGGCGTGCTTGGCGGCGGAGTAGGGGGCGCCGAGCAGGACGCCCTGCTTGCCTGCGGTGGAGGCGATGTTGATGATCCGGCCCCAACTCGCGGCGGCGAGCCCGCCCCGGGCGAGCACCTCGCGGGTGACGAGGAAGACGCTGTTGAGGTTGGTGTCGATGACCTCGTGCCACAGCTCGTCGGTGAGGTCGGCGGTCGCACCGCCACCGCTGCGGCCCACGTTGTTGACGAGGACGGAGATCGGCTCGTCGAAGGCCAGGGTGGCCGCCGCCACCAGCTCCGCCACCGACGCGCGGTCGCGCACGTCGGCCGCCGTGCCCTCCACGTCCAGCCCTTCGGCCCGCAGGTCCTCGACGGTCTGCTTCACGGCCGCCTCCGTGCGCGCGCAGAGGAACACCCGGTGCCCGCGCGCACCGAGGTCCCTGGCGATGGCCAGTCCGATCCCGCTGGTCGCTCCGGTGACCAGCGCCACGGGCCGTTCGGGGGCTCTTCTCGTCTCCGTCGGCTGTGCCTTCATCGGGGCGCCCTCCCATGCTCGCGTTGACGAGACGACGTTCGCCGAGGGGACTCGGGGCCCACCGGAAGAGGGATGGAGGAACGGCTGCGCGGGCGGGGCCGGTACCCCCGGCGCCGCCGGCTCCGATATCGCCTGGCGGCTGCGCCGCAGGTCGGGCAGGGTGACGGGTGATGAACGACGACGATGTGCCGCCCTACGCCCCCCACGACTGCGTCGAGGGCCTGCTGCAACGGGGGCGCGGGCTGGGCGCGGTCCGTGCGCTGGAGGGGCCCGGCGAGGCCGCGCCCTTCGTCCACGACGGCATCCGGCGCGACTGGCGTTGGGACGGCACGGACGAACGCGCCCGCTACCTGGCCGGGTTGGTCAAGGACCTGGGGCTGGACCGCGGCCCGGTCGTGGAAGTGCTCGGCGGGGACGAGCGGCAGTGCGAGCGGGCCACCGCGGTGCTGGAACTGCTCGCCCTCGGCGGCTGCGACGAGGCGCGGGAGGCACTGCGCCAGTACGTCCGGCGGGGCCCGCACTGGGTCACCGTGCTGGAGACGGTCGCCGGGAGCTGGCCTCCGCGGTGGTGGGAGGACCTGGGCGCGGTCGCGCGGGCCCGGATCGGCGCGGAGCCCGAGCTTCCGTGGTTCACCGAGCCGTGGACCCGCTTCGGCATCGAGGTCCAGCGCTCGGACCCGGGTCCGGTCGCCCACGACCTCAGCGGCCTGACGGACGGCGAACTGCTCGACCTGCTGGCCGGGGCCCGGCCGCCGGCCGACGGCCGGGCCCCGGCCCTGCGCGAGCTGTCCCGCCGGGATCCCGTGGAGGGGCTGATCCCGCTCGTGCCCTCGCTCACGGTCCCCGGCGGCGGCCGCCCCCTGCCGCTGCTCCGACGGGCCGTCAACCACCTCGGCCCCCTCGCCGTACCGGCCGCCCGCCGCTGGGTGGACGACGAGCGGGAGTGGCTGGCCCAACTCGGCGCGGAGGTCCTCGCCGACCACCTCGGCCCGGAAGTGATACCGATCCTCGTGGCCGAACTCGCCGACCAGTGGCGGGCCCGCGCCTGGTGCGGCCCCGACACCACGGCGAAGCGGCTGGCCCGCTTCGGGCCGGAGGCCGTCGAAGCGGTGCCGGTCCTGCGCCGGTTCTGGCTGCGCACCCCGCATTCGTACGAGCGGGCCGCCTACTTGGAAGCACTGGCCGCCATCGAACCGAGCGGCCTCGACCGCGCCCACACCGAGTCCCTCTGGGACTGCGAGGAGCGCTCACGGCTGCTGGGCATCACCCACGCCCCGTCGCGCCCCGACGTCCTGGAACGGATCACGGCGCTGCGCGACGACCCGATGGAGACCCCCGAGGTGCGGGCCGCCGCCGCGGCCCGACTGGCCGCCCGGGAGGCGACCCCGCCGGTGTGACGCCCCCGCTCGACGGGCGGCGGAAGTCGACGCCCTAGCCCTGTGGCGCGGACCGCGCCGAGCGGTAGCCCGGGTGGACGCCCGGAGTCAGGCCCTGAGCGGCCGCCAGCCGGCCGAGCAGGGAGGTCAGTTGCTCGTGTTCCGCCGCCGACAGGGGCTCGCAGAGCTGCTGTTCGTGCGCCGTCGCCACCTCGCGCAGATCGGCCAGCAGGGCGGTTCCGGCGGCGCCGAGGAACAGTGCGTACAGCCTCCGGTCTTCGGGGTTGCGGCGGCGCTCGATCAGTCCGCGCGCCTCCAGGTCGTCGGCGAAGGCCACGAAGCGGCTCGGGGGCATGCCGAGGACGTCGGCCAGTTCACGCTGGCTGCGGCCCGGGTTGCGGGCCAGTAGGCGCAACAGCCCCGCCTGGGCCGGGGTCAGGCCGAGCGCGGAGACCCGCTCGGCGAAGCGGTCGGCCGCGTGCGCGCCGAGCTGGGCCAGCAGGAAGGCCACGCCGCCGTGCGGGCGCGGGCCGCGGCCACCCTCATCCGTCGTTCCCATGGGAAAACCGTAACAGCTTGACAATCGTTTCGATCTGTAATCATTCTAAAAACGAACGGAATGATGGACGAGG
This sequence comes from Streptomyces sp. NPDC028419, assembly GCF_055565515.1. Taxonomy (NCBI): domain Bacteria; kingdom Bacillati; phylum Actinomycetota; class Actinomycetes; order Kitasatosporales; family Streptomycetaceae; genus Streptomyces; species Streptomyces sp. NPDC028419. Next base: position 44,832 of record NZ_JBVHUE010000021.1, read on the forward strand.
AACGGACGAGGAGACGAGAACGCCATGACCGCCGCACCCGCCCCCGTGGAACAGGCCGACCGGACGGGCCGAGGGCCCCAGACCGGGCCGCCCCTGCTGGCGCCCGTACTGGCCCTGGCCGGCCTGACCATCGCCTACGTGCTCCTGAACCGGGCCACCCCGCACCCCGACGCCACCGGCCTGGAGGTCCTGCGGTACGCCGCCGGGCACCGCACCACCGCCCGGTTCGGCTCCCTCCTGCTGCTCGGCGCGGCCGTCCCGATGGCCCTGATCGCGGCCGTCCTCTACCGGCGCCTGCGCGCGCTGGGCATCACCGCACCCGGATCCGCGATCACCCTGGTCGGCGGGGTACTGGCCGCCGCGGCGCTGATGCTGAGCGCCATGTCCGGCTGGGCGGGGGCCCGCCTCACCGACGGCGCCGGACCCGACCTCGCGCGCGCCCTGGCCGACCTGGCGTTCTTCGCCGGCGGACCCGCCTACTCGGCGATGTTCGCCCTGTTGCTCGCCGGGGTCGCCGTCCCCGGACTCCTCGCGGGGCTGCTGCCGAGGCCGCTGTCCTGGGCCGGGCTGGTTCTGGCCGCCCTGGGGATGCTGGCCCTGCTCGGGCTGGTGGTGGACGGGTTCCAGTACCTGCTGCCCGTAGTGCGCTTCGGCGGGCTCGCCTGGCTGCTGTGGGCCGCGGTCAAGCTCCCGCGGACCCGCCACGGCCTCGGCCGGGCGGGGGCGCGCTGAGATGACGAGCCATCCCGAACTGGACGGCCGTACGGTCGTCATCACCGGCGGCAGCCGCGGCATCGGAGCCGCCACCGCCCGCGCCTTCGCCGCCGAGGGTGCCCGGGTCTGCGTCGTCGGCCGTGACGCGGAGGCCCTGGCGGGAGTGGTGGACGCGATCGGCGGCGAGGGCGGTACGGCGATGTCCGTGACCGCCGACGTCACGGACGCGACGGCACTGGCCCGGGTCCGGGAGGAGACCGAGCGGCGGCTCGGCCCGGTGGACGTACTGGCCGCCTTCGCCGGCGGCCAGGGCCGGCCGGTCCCCACCCCCGAACTCACCGAGGAGCGCTGGCGCGAGGTCCTGGACTCGGACCTCACCTCCGCCTTCCTGACCGTACGGACCTTCCTGCCCGGAATGCTGGAGCGCGGCCGGGGCTGTGTGATCACCATGTCCTCCGCGGCGGGGCGCCGGCCCAGCCAGGCGAACCTCGCCTACGGGGTGGCCAACGCGGGGGTGGTGATGCTGACCCAGCACCTGGCGACCGAGCTCGGCCCGCGCGGGATCCGCGTCAACTGCCTGGCGCCCTCGGTGATCCTGACCGAGCGGACCACGGTCGCGATGCCGGTGAAGATCCAGGAGCAGCTCGCGCAGGCCCACCCGCTGCGCAGGCTCGGCGTCCCCGCGGACGTGGCCGCCTGCGCGCTCTTCCTCGCCTCGGACGGGGCGTCCTGGCTCAGCGGGGTCACCCTGGACGTGGCGGGCGGCCGGATCACGGGGTAGCAGCCGATGGGTGGGCACTCGCGGCTCCACCCGAGCGTTAACGGCGTTAACGCCGTTAACGCTTCCAATGCTCCGCGGCCCCGCGGTGGTTCACCGCTCCTCCGGTGAAAGCAGCAGCCGCTTCTGGGGTTTGCCCATCGCGTTGCGCGGCAGCGAGGCGACGAAGCGGACTTCGCGCGGGCGCTTGTGCACCGAGAGGTGGGCCGCGACGAAGTCCGTGAGCTCGGTCGCGCCGACGCCCTCGGCGACGACGAAGGCCACGATGCGCTGGCCGAGGTCGGTGTCGGGGACGCCGACCACGGCGGCCTCGCTGACGGCCGGGTGATCGAGGAGCGCGTTCTCGACCTCGCCCGCGCCGATCCGGTAACCGCCCGACTTGATCATGTCGATGGAGGCCCGGCCGACGATCCGGTGGAGGCCGTCCGCGTCGATGGCCGCGATGTCGCCCGTACGGAACCACCCGTCCTCGGTGTAGGAGGCGGCCGTGGCTTCGGGCCGGCCCAGGTAGCCGCCGAAGAGGGTGGGCCCGGTGAGCTGGAGTTCGCCGATGTCGGCCCCGGGCTCGGCGGCGATCCGGGTACGGACCCCCGCGACCGGGGTGCCGACCGTGCCGGGGCGGGGCACGGCGTCCGCCCGGGCGCTGAGCGTGATCAGGGTCTCGGTCATGCCGTAGCGCTCCAGCGGAGCGTGGCCGGTGAGCCGCGCGAGCGAGCGGAAGACGGGGGTGGGCAGCGGCGCGCTGCCGGAGACCAGCAGCCGGGCCCCGGAGAGCGCCGCGGCGGCGGCCGGGTCGGCCGCGATCCGGGACCAGACGGTGGGCACGCCGAAGTACAGGCTGCCGCCCGCCTCCGCGTAGGCGGCGGGGGTGGGGCGGCCCGTGTGGACCAGGCGGCTGCCGGTGCGCAGGGCGCCCAGGACGCCGAGGACCAGGCCGTGGACGTGGAACAGCGGCAGCCCGTGGACCAGGGTGTCCTCGGCGCTCCACTGCCAGGCGTCGGCGAGGGCGTCGAGGCCGGCCGCGAGGGCGGTGGTGGTGTGGACGACGCCCTTGGGGGCGCCCGTGGTGCCCGAGGTGTAGAGGATCAGGGCCGGGTCGTCGGGCCCGGCGGCGCCGGTGCCCGTCACGGCGCTCGCGCCGGCCCGGCGGGCGAAGTCGACCTCGACGAGCGCGGCGCCGGAGTCGCGCAGGATGTGGTCGCGCTCGGCGGGCCCCGCGTCCGGCGGCAGGGGCACCACCGGCACCCCGGCGAGCAGCCCGCCCACCACGGCGGCGACGGTCTCCAGGGAAGCGGTCGCGGTCACGGCGAAGGCGGGGGCTCCCGCCACGTCGGCGGCCACCGCGCGGGCCGCGCCCAGCAGGTCTTCGTACGAGGTGGAGCGGCCGGCGATGGTGACCGCGTCCGCGCGGTCTCCGTGAATGCCGTGCAAGGCCGTGAGCAGCACCGAAGGGTCCCCTGTCCGTCGTCGACTGCGTCCCAGGGTGTCAGACGGCGGAGCGCGGAAGACATGCGGGCAGGCCGAAGACATGCGGACGGACGGAAACCTCCCGCCCGCCCGCCCGCCCGCCCCGCGTCAGGAGTTCGGCTAGATGACGCCCTGGGCCAGCATCGCGTCCGCGACGCGCTCGAAGCCCGCGATGTTGGCGCCCGTCACGTAGTCCCCGGGGGCGCCGTAGCGCTCCGCCGTCTCGTGGCAGACCGTGTGGATGTCCCGCATGATCCCGGCCAGCTCCTGCTCGACGCGCTCCGCCGTCCAGGAGACCCGGGCCGCGTTCTGGCTCATCTCCAGGGCGCTGACGGCGACGCCGCCCGCGTTGGCGGCCTTGCCCGGGCCGAAGGCGACACCGGCCTCCTGGAGGATCCGGACCGCTTCCGGGGTGGTGGGCATGTTGGCGCCCTCGGAGACGGCCTTGACCCCGCCCGCGATCAGGGCGCGCGCGTCCTGGACGTCGAGCTCGTTCTGGGTGGCCGAGGGGAACGCGACCTCCGCGGGCACCTCCCAGACCCGGCCGCCGGGCACGAAGCGGGCCGAGCCGCCGCGCCGGGCCGCGTAGTCGCTGACGCGACCGCGCTCGACCTCCTTGATCTGCTTGAGCAGCTCGACGTCGACGCCCTTCTCGTCGAGCACGTAGCCCTGGGAGTCGGAGCAGGTCAGCGGGTGCGCGCCGAGCTTGTGAAGCTTCTCGATCGTGTAGATCGCGACGTTGCCGGAGCCGGAGACGACCGCGCTGCGGCCCTCCAGGCCGAGGCCCTTGAGCTTCAGCATCTCGGCGGCGAAGAGCACCGATCCGTAGCCGGTGGCCTCCGGGCGGATCGCGGAGCCGCCCCAGCCGCGGCCCTTGCCGGTGAGCACGCCGGCTTCCCAGCGGTTGGTGATGCGGCGGTACTGGCCGAAGAGGTAGCCGATCTCGCGGCCGCCGACGCCGATGTCACCGGCGGGGACGTCGGTGTGCTCGCCGATGTGGCGCTGGAGTTCGGTCATGAAGGACTGACAGAAGCGCATGACTTCGGCGTCGGAACGGCCGCGCGGGTCGAAGTCGCTGCCGCCCTTGCCGCCGCCGATGCCGAGGCCGGTCAGGGCGTTCTTGAAGATCTGCTCGAAGCCGAGGAACTTCACGACGCCGATGTCGACGGACGGGTGGAACCGCAGGCCGCCCTTGTACGGGCCGAGCGCGCTGTTGAACTCGACGCGGTAGCCGCGGTTCACCTGGACGTGGCCGTGGTCGTCGGTCCACGGCACCCGGAAGATGATCTGCCGCTCCGGCTCGCAGAGCCGCTCGACGAGTCCCGGCACCGCGTACTCGGGGCGCGCGGCGAAGACGGGGGCGAGGGTCTCCAGTACCTCTCGCACCGCCTGGTGGAACTCCGGCTGGGCCGGGTTGCGGCGCTCGATGTCCGCGCGCAGCGCGTCCAGCCTGGCCTTCGAGTCCTTGGGGTCCTTCACGGGCTCGTCCTCCTCGGGAGTGTGGTGCGCACGGGTGCGGTGGTCGCGGCGGCAGTCCTTCAGCCGTGGCTGCGCCACGTCCCCGTGGACCGGAATCGGCTGTTCGGGATGCGGTCCCAGCCGGAGGGTACCGCGCTCGGAGACTGCTCAGACATGCCGTCCGACCTGCGGAGCAATGCCGAAAGTACTACGGTCAGCACCGCGGTTTCGACCCTGTCGGGACGACCCCGGACGATCCGCCAGACTTCGCTGTCCGGAGTTGTTCCTTTCGTTTCGACTTCCGTCCCACCTCTCCCGTCCCTCTCTCCGCTCTCGGTCATACCGGCGGGTTCCCGTGCTTGCGCGACGGCAGGTCGGCGTACTTCGACCGGAGCATCGACAGGGACCGGATGAGGACGGCGCGGGTCTCCTGCGGGTTGATGACGTCGTCGACGAGGCCGCGCTCGGCCGCGTAGTACGGGTGCATCAGCTCCGTCGTGTACTCCTTGATCTTCTGCGCGCGCATCGCCTCGGGGTCGTCGGCGGCGGCGATCTCCCGCCGGAAGATCACGTTGGCGGCGCCCTCGGCGCCCATCACCGCGATCTCGTTGGTGGGCCAGGCGAGCGCCAGGTCCGCGCCGATCGAGCGCGAGTCCATGACGATGTAGGCGCCGCCGTACGCCTTGCGCAGCACGAGCGAGATCCGCGGAACGGTCGCGTTGCAGTAGGCGTAGAGCAGCTTCGCGCCGTGCCGGATGATGCCGTTGTGCTCCTGGTCGACGCCGGGCAGGAAGCCGGGTACGTCGACCAGCGTGACCAGCGGGATCGAGAAGGCGTCGCAGAACTGCACGAAGCGCGCGGCCTTCTCCGAGGCGTGGATGTCCAGGACGCCCGCGAGGGCCGCGGGTTGGTTGGCGACGAAGCCGACGACGTGGCCGTCCATCCGGGCGAGCGCGCAGACGATGTTCTGCGCCCAGGCCGGCTGGACCTCGAAGTACTCGCCGTGGTCGACGGTCTCCTCGATGACCTTGCGGATGTCGTACGCCTGCTGCGGGTTGGCCGGGACGATCTGCTCCAGCGCGTCGTTGGTCCGGTCGACCGGGTCGTCGCAGACCTCGCGCGGGGCGCTCTCGCGGTTGTTGGAGGGCAGCAGCGAGAGCAGGTGGCGCACGTCCTCCAGGCAGCTCGGCTCGTCGTCGTAGGCGAAGGCGGCCACGCCGGACACGGAGGCGTGCACGTCGGCGCCGCCGAGTCCGTTCTGGGTGATCTCCTCGCCGGTGACGGCGCGGACGACGTCGGGGCCGGTGATGAACATCTGGGAGGTCTCGCGGACCATGAAGACGAAGTCGGTCAGCGCGGGGCTGTAGGCGGCGCCGCCGGCGCACGGGCCGAGCATCACGGAGATCTGCGGGATCACGCCCGAGGCGCGGGTGTTGCGCTGGAAGATGCCGCCGTAGCCGGCGAGCGCGCTGACGCCCTCCTGGATACGGGCCCCCGCGCCGTCGTTCAGCGAGACCAGCGGGGCCCCCGCCGCCTCGGCGAGGTCCATCACCTTGTGGATCTTCTCGGCGTGGGCCTCGCCCAGGGCGCCGCCGAAGATGCGGAAGTCGTGCGCGTAGACGAAGACGTTGCGTCCGTCGACGGTGCCCCAGCCGGTGATCACGCCGTCGCTGTAGGGCTTCTTGTCCTCCAGCCCGAAACCGGTCGCCCGGTGCCGGCGCAGGGCCTCGATCTCCTGGAAGGAACCCGGGTCGAGCAGCAGGTCGATGCGCTCGCGCGCGGTGAGCTTGCCCTTGGCGTGCTGGCGCTCGGTTGCCCGCTCGTCGGGCCCGGCGAGCACCTGGGCTTTGATCTCGGCCAGTTCGGCGGCTCGGTCCAGAACCGGTATGGGCGGGGCTTCGGGAGCCATGGTCATGTGGATCCTCCAGGTCTGAAGGCCGGATCCAGCCACCGTCACCCCACCCCCTCAAGAGGTCTTGGAGACCTGCTGGACCCCTATCCCTGCGGGGCCCCCTCGGAGCTCGCCGGACAGGGGTGGGCGTCCGCCCCTACCCTGACGGTGTCGAGCTGCAAGGAGAGGGGCGAGGCCACCGTGTCATCCGATGTCAGCCGGGACCCGTACGACAACCCCGTCGCGTTCGGGCAACGAGTGCAGATCTACCGCAACCGTCGCGGCATGACCCGTGAGCAGTTGGCCGGGCTCCTGGGCCACCACCCTTCGTGGGTGAAGAAGGTCGAGACCGGCACCCTGAAGATGCCGCGGCTGCCGGAGATCCTCCGCATCGCCGAGATCCTGCGGGTGCGCCGCCTGAACGACCTCGTGGGCGAGGTCGGCGCCGAGCCGCACACCGACCTGTTCGTGGGCGCGGGACACGACCGGCTCCCCGCGGTGCGGGCGGCCCTGGACGCGTTCCCGGCCGCCACCGAGCGGCCCGTTCCCTCCGCGGCCTACCTCCGGGCCGCGTTGGACACCGCCTGGCGCGCGCGGCACGGCGCCCCGCATCACCGCGAGGTCATCGGGGCCCTGCTGCCCGACCTGATCCGTGACGCGCGAGGGGCCGTGCGGCAGGCGGACGGCGCCGTCGACCGGCGCGCCGCCCAGGCCCTGCTGGCCGAGGCGTACTTCCTCACCCAGTTCTTCGTGGCGTACCAGCCGGACCCGGCGCTCCTGTGGCGGGTGTCGGAACGCGCGATGGTCGCCGCGCAGGACTCCGAGGACCCGCACGCCATCGGCGTCGCCGCCTGGCTCGCCGCGCAGGCGCACCGCGACTCCGGGCCGGGCCACTACGACGCCGCCGACGCGGTGGTGACGGACGCCCTGCGCCTGCTGGAGCCGCAGTTGCCCGACGCGTCGGCCGATGTCCGGGCGATCGTCGGGGCATTGCGCTTCGAGGCCGGTTTCACCGCGGCCAAGCGGTCGGAAACGGGCACGGCGTGGGGCTGGTGGGACCGCGCCGACCGGGTCGCCCAGCAGCTGCCCGGCGGCTACTTCCACCGGGTCACCTCCTTCGGCCGGGCGGTCATGGGGGCCCACGGGGTCACGGTCGCGGTGGAACTGCGGTCCGGTGGCGAGTCCGTACGCCAGGCCGTCCGGGCCGAGGCGACGGCGATCCCCTCCCGCCCGCGCCGGGCCCGCCACCGGATCGAACAGGCCCGTGCCTACCACCTCGACGGGCAGTACGAGACGGCGCTCACGACCCTCGAACAGGCCCACGCGGCCGCGCCGGAGACCGTCCGGTACAACGGGTACGCCAAGCGGATCGTGCTGGAGGAGGCACAGTCACGGGTGCCCGGGCGGCGCCAGCGGGCGAGCCGGCTCGCCGTGACGATCGGGATGGTGTCGGCCTGATCCCGGGGGCCCGAACCCGGCCCCTGGTTTCCCCGGGGTGACCCTACGGTCGTCACACCACCCGGTGACGACGACAGGAGCCCCCGCCATGGAACAGACGCAGCCGACGGACCTCGTACGGGCCGCCGCCCGGGAGCTGGTCTCCCGGGCCCTCGTGCCGTACGGGGAGCGGCCGCCCGCCGCGGAGGTGACCCGGCTGCTCGACGAACTGACGGGCCACGGCTGGGCGTTGCACGCGGCCGCACCCCCCGGCACGGCCTCGGAGTGGTCCCACCTCGTCGCCGACCCGCCGCGCGGGATCACGGACAGCACCCGGTGGAGCTACTGCCGCGCCGTGGCCCGCGCGCTGCGGACCCTGCTGCGCACCCTGGACCAGCCCGCGGGGGCCCGGTGACCGACGGCCCCCTCTGCGCGCGGTGCGACCGTACGATCGAGGGCCCCGCCGAGACCGTCACGGTCGACGGCGGCTCCGGCGCCCGCCCCGATCAGCACGCCCACCCCTTCGGGGACCCTGCCTGCCGGCCGACCACCAGGTCGCGCTGGGAGCAGCGCCTCGCCGCGGACGCCGCCCGGGTACTCGCCACGGTGGACCCGCCGGCCGAGGCGGTCGCGGCCGGCTGGGTCGCCCACCTGACCGACCGCGGGGGCCTCCTGGCCCACGGCGTCCGCTGCTTCCACTTCCAGGCGCAGGGCCGGCGCGCCGCCAGCGCCGACGAGGCCCTCGCGAACTGGGACGCCGTCGTCGCCCTCGACCCGGCGGCGTCCCCCTCGGGCCACTGGGGCAAGGCCGTCTCCCTGGCCCGGGTCATCCGCGACCTGCAACGCGAGGAGGACGAACACCAGGCCCGCCGCCGGTCACGGCATTAGCCCACCAGCGCCCGGGCGATGGTCGTGCGCAGGTGCTGCGAGATCTCTGTCGCGAGGGCCGCGTCCGGGGACTCGACGAGCAGGCGGATCACCGGCTCCGTCCCGGACGGGCGCAGGCGCACGCGGCCCGTGTCGCCGAGCCGGGCCGCGGCCGCCACCAGGGCCTGCTCGACCTCGTCGGTGCGCCAGGTCGCGGAGCGGTCGAAGCCGGGCACGCTGACGATGAGCTGGGGAACCTTCGCCATCACGGACTTGAGGTCGTGGAGGGCCGTGCGCTCGCCGGCCACGGTGGCGGCGAGCACGAGCGCCGCGAGGATGCCGTCGCCGGTGGTCGCGTGCTCCCGCAGGATCAGGTGGCCGGACTGTTCTCCGCCGATGGCGTAGCCGTGCTCCAGCATCTCGTGCAGGACGTGCCGGTCGCCGACGGGCGTCCGCACGAAGTCGATTCCCTCGCCGCGCAGGGCGAGTTCCAGTCCCATGTTCGACGCTTCGGTACCGACGACCGTACGGCCCGCGAGCCGTCCCGCGTCACGCAGGCGGATCGCGAGGATCGCGAGGATCTCGTCACCGTCCACCACGGTGCCGCGCGCGTCGACGGCGATGCACCGGTCGGCGTCACCGTCATGGGCGATGCCCAGGTCCGCGTGGTGGGCGAGCACGGCCTGCTGCAGCCGCGCCGGGTCCGGTGCGCCGCATCCCTCGTTGATGTTGTAGCCGTCCGGTGCACCGCCGATCACGACGACGTGCGCGCCCGCGCGCCGGAAGGCGTCGGGGGACGTCCGCCAGGCTGCGCCGTGCGCGCAGTCGACCACCACGGTGAGGCCGTCGAGCCGGCCGGGGAGGCAGTCGGCGAGGTGGTCGGCGTAGGCGGACGGGCCCTCGGCGAAGTCGATGACGCGGCCCACGCCCCTCCCCGTGGGGGGCTCCGGGAAGGCGGTGCCCGGTTCCGCCAGAGCGCGTTCGATCTCGTGCTGTTGGCCGTCGTCGAGCTTGAGTCCGCCGGCCGCGAAGAGCTTGACGCCGTTGTCCTCCATGGCATTGTGACTGGCCGTCAACATCACTCCGAGCGCGGCGCCCCGGACGTCCGTCAGGTGGGCGACGGCCGCGGTGGGGGCGATGCCCAGGCGCAGCACGTCGCAGCCCGCGCCGGCGAGTCCCGCCACCGCCGCCGCCTCCAGCAGTTCGCCGGAGGCCCGGGTGTCGCGTCCCACCACGACGACCGGCCGCGTGCCGCCGCGACCGGGCCCGCGGCCGTGCTCGGGCCCGCACAGCGTGCGGGCGGCGGTGCGGGCCAGCCGCATGACGAGGTCGGGCGAGACCACCGCGTTCGCGAGGCCCCGCACCCCGTCCGTGCCGAAGAGGCTAGGCATGGCGTGCTCCGTCCGTGACGTGTGCTCGGTAGTCGACGAGGACGACGGCCTTGTCGTCGTGCCGTTTGTGCCGCGGCCAGGTGCGGGCGCGGGCGTCGGTGGCTTCCATGTCGTGGACGAGTCGTACGAGCGCCTCCGGACCGGTGTCCCTGACCAGAGTGAAGGCCGATTCCCAGGTCAGCGGTGGCCCGTACGCGTCGGGGCCGCAGGAGACTCCGTCCGACGTGAGCAGGACGGCGGCGGTCTCGCGGCGGCGCCAGCGCCGGCGCTCGGCCCGGTGCGCCGCTTCGGGATCGGCCTCCGCGATCCAGTAGCCGCCCGGACGGTTGCGGTGCCGGCGCTCGACGCGCTGGAGTTCGCAGATGAGTTGGTGGTGCAAGGCGTCGTAGCCACCCCCCGATCGCAGGTAGCGGCGGCAGAGCACGTCCTGAAAAGGGGCGGCGTGGGCGAGACGGTCGTCCCGCAGGGCCTCGACGACTCCTTCGTCGTCCTGACGGTGGACGGGGCTGTCACCGAGCACCAGGGCTTCGACGTGCTCGGCGTCCCATCGGACGATGGACACGGTGCTGGACGGGGACCGGCCCGGCGTCAGGGAGTGCTCCCCGGCCACCTGGGCTATGGCGTCCCGCAGCGTGCGGGTGAGGTCCTCGTGCGGGGATCCGGTCAGGCGCTCGGCGATCCGCTGCCCCAGCTCCTGTGCGTACCAGCCCCCGGTCAGGCGCTGCGGTACGGCGGAGCGGGCTCCGTCGAGGAGGACGACCGCTCGGTCCGTCACGAAGACCCGGTCCTCGGTCACGGCGCCGGACCCGACGCGTTCTGCGGTGGACACCCGCACGGGCGGCGCGGTCATCGCCGGCCGCTCCCGGCGAACTCCCGGGCGTACTGGTCCAGCATGGGACGCTCCTGGTCGAAGAGATCGGCGGGAAGGTCCGTCGGTGCGAAGAACTCGGCCTCGGTCACCTCGTTGCGGTCGAGGTGCCATTCGCTGTCGGCGGTGACCGCCGTGAAGACGACGGTGACCTTGAAGATCTCGTCGCCGTTCGGGTACTTGAAGTAGAGCTGGGGTCCGGAATAGATCCCGAAGAGTTCGACGTCGTCGATCCGCAGCCCGGTCTCCTCCAGCACCTCGCGGCGCGCCGTGTCGTGCAGGGTCTCCCCCGGTTCCATGTGCCCGCCGGGCAAGGACCATTCCCGGGTGTCGGTCCGGCGGGTCAGCAGTATCCGACCGGACCGGTCACGGATGATGACCAGCGATCCCGGCAGCAGCAGCGGGCGCGTTCCCACGAGCGCGCGCATCTCTTTTATGTAGTCCATTTCCCCTGACCCCTTTTTTCGGTCCTTGCACGGCACTCTGCAGGAGGTGTCCGAGCGGGTTCACGCCACCAGGTGTTCGATGTGCGGCCACGGTCGCGGGTTCCGCAGCGCGACGGAGTCGTGGAAGGCGTCGACCCGGCTCAGTTGCAGCAGGTGGTTGCTGTACTCCTCGGCGCCGTACGCCCCGAAGGCGTCCGTGGAAAAGGCGTCCCTCATCTCGCGGATGCCGTCGACCACCGTGCGGCGGGCCGAAAAGCCGGTGGCCTCTTGGAAGAGGTCGAAATTGACGCGGTAGTCGCGGACGTCACCGTCCGTCGCGCGGGTTTCTATGACGGAGCCCGGCACCTCGTCGCGGATCATCTCCGCTATCCGGTCCATGGAATGGTTGTTCTCGGGCGACCCGCAGTTGTAGATCGCGGGGTCGCCGGGCGAGGACGGTTCGGCGAGGACCGTGGCCACTGCCGCGGCCGCGTCCCTGACGTGCAGGAACGGGCGCCACTGGCTGCCGTTGAACACCGTGACCCGGCCCTCCGTGACGCCCCTGGCCGTCATCACGTTGACGGCCAGGTCGAAGCGCATCCGGGGCGAGAGGCCGAAGAGGGTGGCGAAGCGCAGGATCGTGGGATTGAAGTCGTGGCCGCGCGTGCTCAGCAGGTAGTGCTCGGCGTGGATCTTGCTCTCCGCGTAGACGGACTGCGGGAACAGCGGGGACCGGGTGTCGACCTCCCTGCCGAACGAAACGCCGTAGTTGCTGCAGGTCGACGCGAAGACGAAGCGCCCGACGCCCGCCTTGCGGGCCGCCTGCGCCAAGTGCACCGTGCCCAGGTAGTTGGTCTCCCAGGTGAGGTCGTGGTCGACGCCGCACGCGGGGTCCCCCACGATGCCCGCGAGGTGGACGACGCTGTCCACTCCGCGCAGCAGCGCCTCCCATTCGGCTACGTCCCGGACGTCGGCGTCGACGTAGGTGACGTTGTCGCGGTCGAATCGGTGGTTCGGCACCAGCCGGTTGTCCACCGAAACGACGGAATCTCCCCTGGCCGTCAAATGGTCCACCAGGCACGAGCCGAGATATCCCCCGCCACCGGTGATCAATACCGTGTTATCCATCGACTGACTCGATCCTCCCGGACTGAATGCCGCCTGTTCGGGCCACAGGACGCATTGATAACAGCTACCGGGCGACCCTGTAAACGGTGACCGATTATCACGAACGGACCGTTCAACCAGCGGTTCACCGCAGTTGAACAGGCGATCGTTGTGAACCCCTGTCCTTGCGGTTACGGTGCGCGGGTGATTCAGAGTGCCAATCCGATGCGAGTTCTCGTAAGGGCGTGTTCACGATGACCGAGGGCAAGACCTCCGCAGCCGGGACGGTGGATCTGACGGCTTACGGAAAGGCGTTCGTCGCCGACCCGTACCCGGTGTACGACGAACTGCGGGCCCGGGGACCGGTGCACAAGGTGCTCACCAGCGACTCGGGCGAGCTGTGGCTGGTCGTCGGCTACGAGGAGGCGCGCGCCGTCCTCGCGGACGCCAGGTTCAGCAAGAACGTGCACATCGGGTTCGACGGCCACGAGCAGGCGGAGACGCCCGCGGTCAGCATCAACATGCTGGAAGCCGATCCGCCGCAGCACACCCGGCTGCGCAAGCTGGTCGCCCGCGAGTTCACGGCGCGCCGGGTGGAGGCCCTGCGGCCGCGCGTCCACCAGATCACGGACGAGCTCGTCGACGCGATGCTCTCCGAGCCCGGGCGCAGGGCCGACCTGGTGGGCTCCTTGGCCTTTCCGCTGCCCATGACGGTCATCTGCGAGCTGCTCGGCGTGCCGATGCTGGACCGCGAGCTGTTCCGTACGTGGTCGAACACCATCGTCGCGCCCACGAGCGCTGCCGCGCACAGCGAGGCCCTCGCCTCGGTGAGCGCCTATCTGGGCGCGCTCGTCGAGGACCGGCGCGGCTCGCGCCCCGGTGACGACCTGCTCAGTGCCCTCGTGCACGCCACCGCCGAGGACGGCGACCGGCTGTCGACGCAGGAGCTCATCGGCATGGCCTTCCTGCTGCTGGTGGCGGGGCACGAGACCACGGTCAACCTCATCACCAGCGGGGTGCGTTCGTTGCTCTCGCATCCGGAGCAGTTGGCGGCCCTGCGGGCCGACGGCAGCCTGATCGACAATGCGGTCGAGGAGGTGCTGCGGTTCGACAGCCCGGTCGAGGCGGCCACCTACCGCTTCGCGACCGAGCCCGTGGAGATCGCCGGAACCGTGATACCGCAGGGCGCGCTGGTCCTGGCCGGTCTCGCGGCGGGAGACCGCGATCCGGGCCGCTTCCCCCGCCCGCACCGCTTCGACATCACGCGCAGCACGCAGGGGCACCTGGCCTTCGGCCACGGCATCCACTACTGCCTGGGCGCCCCCCTCGCCCGGCTGGAGGGCCGCATCGCCATCGGTACGCTGCTGGACCGCTGCCCGGGACTGGCCCTCGACGCCGATACCGACGCACTCGATTGGCTTCCGGGACTGTTGATGCGGGGCGTGCGGAACCTGCCCGTGCGCTGGTAGGCCCTGCACGCCGCCGCCTCCGGGGCGGGACGGGCCGGGGACCGCTCGGACGCGGTCCCCGGCCCCCGCGCGTCTCAGGCCAGGGTGACGAGGTCGGCGTAGTCGGGGCTCCAGTAGTCCTCGGCGGCGTCCGGGAGGAGCAGGACGCGCTCCGGCCGCAGGGCCTCGACGGCCTCCTCGTCGTGGCTGACCATGACCACCGCGCCCGGGTAGGTGCCGACCGCGGCGAGGACTTCGCCGCGGGAGACGGGGTCGAGGTTGTTGGTGGGTTCGTCGAGCAGCAGGACGTTCGCGCCGGAGCTGACCAGGGTGGCCAGGGCGAGCCGGGTCTTCTCGCCGCCGGACAGGACGCCGACCGGCTTGTCGGTGTCGTCGCCGGTGAAGAGGAAGGAGCCCAGCAGGCTACGGGCTTCGCCGTCGCTGAGCCCCGGGGCGGCGGCGGCCAGGTTCTCCCGGACCGTGCGGGCGGGGTCCAGGGTCTCGTGCTCCTGGGCGAAGTAGCCGAGCCGCAGGCCGTGTCCGTGCACGACCCGTCCGGAGTCGGGGCGCTGCTGCCCCGCGAGGATCCGCAACAGGGTGGTCTTTCCGGCGCCGTTGAGCCCGAGGACCACCGTGCGGCTGCCCCGGTCGAGGGCGAGGTCCACGCCGGAGAGCACCTCCAGTGACCCGTAGGCCTTGGACAGGCCGACCGCGGCGAGCGGTACCCGGCCGCAGGGGGCGGGTTCGGGCAACCTGAAGCGCGCGGTCCGGTCCGCCCGCCGCACCGGTTCCAGGTCCGCGAGCATCCGGTCGGCCCGCCGGGCCATGCTCTTGGCCATCACCGCGGTGGCCACCCGGGCGCGCATCTTGTCCGCCTGGGCGTGCAGGGCGGCGGCCTTGCGCTCGGCTCCGGCCCGCTCGCGGACCCGGCGCCGCTCGTCGGCGGCGCGCTGGGTGAGGTAGGTGTGCCAGCCGGTGTTGTGGATGTCGATCGTGGCGCGGTTGGCGTCGAGGTGGAACACCCTGTTGACGATGTCGGCGACGAGGCCGGTGTCGTGGCTGATCACGACGAGGCCGCCGCGGTAGCCGGTCAAGAAGGTGCGCAGCCAGGCGATCGAGTCGGCGTCGAGGTGGTTGGTGGGTTCGTCGAGCAGCAGGGTGTCGTGGTCGGCGAAGAGGATGCGGGCCAGCTCGACCCTGCGGCGCTGCCCGCCCGAGAGGGTGCCGAGCCGTTGGGTCAGCTCGCGCCGGCCCAGCCCGACGCCGGCGGCGACCCGGGCCGCCTCGGCCTCGGCGGAGTAGCCGCCGCGGGCCTGGAAGAGGGCGTCGGCGCGGGCGTAGGCGTTCATGGCCCGCTCCAGCGCCGCCGCGGTGGCGTCGGGCGCGGCCATCGCCGTCTCCGCGGCGCGCAGGTCGTGCAGGGCCCGGTCCAGGCCGCGGGCGGACAGCACGTGCTCGAGGGCGGTGCGGCCGGCCTCCGCGGAGGCGGGGTCCTGCGGCAGGTAGCCGACGGACCCGGTGCGGGCGACGGCGCCGGCGGTGGGCGGGGCCTCGCCGGCGAGGATCTTCGTCAGGGTGGTCTTGCCCGCGCCGTTGCGGCCGACCAGGCCGATCCGGTCGCCGGGGGAGATGGTGAAGGAGACGTCGGTGAGCAGCAGGCGGGCGCCCACGCGCACGTCGACGGACGTGGCGGTGATCATGGAAAGTCAGCTCCGGGCTAGCGAAAAAGGACACACGGGTGGCGTGGAAGCGTGTGTCGGAGCTAGGAGACCCGGGGCGAAGACATGGGTCCAGGATACCCGTCAGCCCCTGTGGGGCCAGTGGTTTGTCCCGGTCGGACGGCTGTCCGTCACTCCGGGGAAGAGGGCAGGTAGCCCGCCTGGACGGCGTGGACCCCGGCTTGGAAGCGACTGCCCGCGTTGAGGCGCGACAGGAGGGAGGTCGCGATGCGCCGCGCGGTCCGGGACGAGACGCCCAGCCGCTTCGCGATCGATTCGTCGGTGCAGCCCTGGGCCAGCAGGTGCAGGGCCTCGAGTTCCTGCCGCGTGAGCCCTTCCGGCGTGGGGCTGGGGGCGGCGCCGAGCGGCGCCGCGGCCCGCCATTCCCGTTCGAACAGGGCGCACAATGCGGCGATCAGGCCGGGCGAATTGATGACGGAGGCGCCCACGGACGTATCGTCGCTGTCGGTCGCTATGATCGCCACTTTGCGGTCACAGATGATCATGCGGTTGGGGAGCGACGGGGCGGTCCGCACCAGGGCTCCGTGGGAAACCAGCCATTCCGCGTGCTCAACGCTGGCTTGGTCGCGGCGAATACTGTCGAGGTATATCGTACGCATCCTGATACCCCGTTCGAGCAGCTGGCGGTTCAATGGCCGCGATGCCTGCATGTTGGCGCGAGTCTGAGCACCCCCGGGAGCAAATGTCAGAAACTCATCCTCGACCTGATTGTGTACGTATGCGAGATAGTCGCGAATTGAGTCGACACCTTTGAGATAACGCGCCCCCGCCGAGGAGGCCGATGTCTGTTCGTAAGCGAACTCCGAGATCAACCGGGCGGCCGCCGCGCGGCTCTCCTCGACGCGCTGCTGCTGGGACGCGAGCTCGGCCTGCTGGCGGGCGAGCAGCATCTCCATGCCGAGGTGCGGGTCCACCGCGTACACCTCCGCGGACTCCTCGGCGGACTCCCTCACGAGGGCGAGTTCACTAAGTCTGTCCAGGGCTCCCCGCAGCTCCGCTTCCGAGATGACCAACCGGGCCTGCAGTTCCTCCGGGTCCGCACCGGGGTGAGCGAGCATCTCCCGGTAGACGGACTCCGCGACGGCGTCGAGTCCCAGATTGATCAGCATCCGGCGTCCATCTCTGTTGAGTACTCCCAGCAGGCACACACAACTGAGCACCGAACGAGTCGCGCGCACGTTCGGTCAGCACTTACCAGAGTAACCACTGAAAGGCGGCTGAAGCAGAAAATTTGACACCGCCGTGGTCTAGACAAAATTTCCCGATTCTGCAGCCCCGGCTATCGTGACGGGGCTTACGGACTCCATATCCTCATACGCAGGTTAAGACCTATTTTCGGGCGGCAAGGTCCTATTGTGTATCTCGTCCACCTTGGTCTCCGCCCACACCCCCGCGGGGACCGACTGCCGGACCACACGGCAACGCTCATGAGCTCTTTCGCCATCGGCGCGACCAGGGTGGTTCACGTCAGCCTGCACCCGCACGCCGCACCCTGCCCGGTGATCGGCCTCTACGTCCTCGCCGCCGAGCTGGAAGCCGCGGAGGACCTGGCCGAGAAGGCCTGGGAGCAGGCCGTGGCGACCGAACCGCTGCTGCGGGAATGGAAGCTGATGTCCACTCAAGTGCCCCTGCTGCGGCTGGACTTCGACAGCTGAACAGCGGTCCGTGGACAAAACCTGCCATGGCCGGTTTGCCTGCCCTTCAGCCCCTTCAGTTTCAACCCGGGTCCGAAGAACACTCCTGTCTGCCGCCAGATTTCAGACAGGAACCGGAGAATCACAATGATCCGCAAGGCAATCCTCGGGTGTGCAGCGGGCGTCCTCGCACTGGGTCTCGGTGCCGGGCCGTCGATGGAACCGGCCGGCACCTCCGCCGGCCAGGTCGTGCACGGCGTGCAGACCGTACGGGCGTCCGGAACGAGCACCGAGGGCGACGCCGGCTGGCAGTAGGGGTCCCTCCGTGCCCCCCACCGCCCCCCACCGCCAGGAGTTGCCGCTGTGACCGCAGAACTGATGGAGCACGCCCCCCACCCCCACGAATCGTCGGACTACCTGCTCGCCCTGCGGGACAAGAGGCTCCGCAACGCCCCCGTCGAACTGGTCCCCCTCGGCCGGCTGTCGGTGGCGTACACCCCGCGGGCGACCGGCGAGGACACCGAGTACACCCGCACCCTCGCGGAACTCGATGCGGAACTCCCGCCCATCCTGGTGCACCGCCAGACGATGCGCGTCGTCGACGGCATCCACCGGCTGCGGGCCGCCCAGAGCAAGGGAGAGCAACACATCCCCGTCCGGTTCTTCGACGGGGACGCGTCGGACGCCGACCTGCTCGCGGTCGCCATGAACGTGGCCCACGGCCGCCCGCTCTCCCTGGGCGAGCGGACCGCCGCCGCAGAACGCATCTTCACCTCCCACGCGCAGTGGTCGGACCGGGCGGTGGCAGCCGTCGCCGGACTGTCCGCGCGCAGGGTGTCGGAGATACGCCAGCGGACGGCCGGGGCGGCCGCGCAGTCCGATCGCCGGATCGGGCTCGACGGCCGGGCCAGGCCGCTCAACTCCGCGCACGGGCGGGAGCTCGCCAGCGAGCTGATCAGGAGGGATCCCGACGCCTCGCTGCGCACCATCGCCCGGCAGGCCGGCATCTCCCCCGCCACGGTGGCCGACGTGCGCAACCGGGTGCTGCGCGGGGACGACCCGGTGCCGCTCAGGCAGCGCGGGCGCGGGGCGGGACGGCGGGGGACGCGCCGGGGCGCGGACGTCCACCTGCGCGAGAACAGGTCGCCCGCCGAGGTGCTCAGCATCTTCGACGCCTTGCGCCGGGACCCTTCGATGCGGCTGAACGAGGCGGGACGCCACGTCCTGCGGATGCTCGACGCCTGCGCCCTCGTCGCCAAGGACCGGCAGAAGATCGCCGCCAGCCTGCCCCCGCACTGCGTGGGGCAGATGTCGGAGCTGGCCCACGGCTACGCCGAGATCTGGCGGACGTTCGCCGAGGAGCTGGGGGGCCGGCCGCCGGCCGATTCCTGACTCACCTGCTCCCGGCGCCGCCGGGGCGGCTGTCCGCCGGCGCGTCCCCACCGCGTTCGGCGGCTCCCGCCTGCCGGGGCACCAAGGTGCCCGCGACCGGAGCGTGGCGCACCGCGCGGTTCGCCGTGGTGATCAGGGCGAGCGCGAGCAGCCAGGCCCCGAGGAGCAGCACCGTGTCGTGTGCGCCGAACCAGCTGATCAGCAACCCGCCCAGGATCGTGCCCACGGACAGCGCACCGGTCGTCAGCGTCGTGTCCGCGCTGACGATGCGGCCCCGCAGCTCGTCCGGGGTGATGGCGAGCCGGTGGGTGGTGATGGCCACGGAGTAGACGGGCGCGATGAGCGACTCGGCCGCGGCGATCACGCCCAGCAGGAGGGGACTCGGCGCGAAGGCGTAGAGCGGGAACGTCAACGCCTCCAGCCAGAACATGACCAGGGCGATCCTGCCCAACGGATACTTCCGGGTCGCACGATCGGAGAGGAGCGAACCCAGCATCCCGCCGACCGCGGCCCCGCTGAAGATCAGCCCGATGCCCAGGGGCGTCGCCCCGATGTTCTGGGCGAGCGTGATGATGACCAGGAAGCCCGCGCCGAAGCGGAGCTTGTCGGCCGCCGAGATGACGGTGAGGAAACGGATCACCGGCTGGCCCCACAGCCAGCGCATCCCTTCGCGGATCTCCTGGCCGAGCGCAGCGGGGCGCTCGGCGCGCTTCTCCTGGAAGTCGCAGCGCATGAACCGCAGCGAGACCGCGGACAGCAGGAACGAGACGGAGTCGACGAGGAACGGGACCGCGCGGCCCACCGCGTAGAGGGCGCCGGAGAGCGCCGAGCCGGCGATGCCGACGGCGTTCAGCGCGGACTGCGTGTAGCCGATCGCGGTGGAGAGCTGACCCGGCCCGACGACGCTGGGCAGCGAGGCCGTGTTGGCCACCTGGAAGAGCGTGCTCAGGACCCCGGACAGTGCGGAGGTGACGTAGAACTGCGCCAGCGTGATGTGGCCCAGCCACAGCGCCACCACCAGTCCGCCGATGAGCAGCGCCCTGCCGACCTCGCACCAGATCATGATGGTCCGCCGGTTCCACTTGTCGACGAGCGCACCGGCGACCAGGCCGAAGACGAGGAACGACATCGTGCGCAGGGCGAGCACGAGGCCGGCGTGCACCGCGGACCCGGTGACGGCCAGCACCACCAGGGGTAGGGCGAAGTCCTGTGCCTGGTCGCCGATCCGGGAGACCACCTGTCCGCTCAGGAGCAGCTTGAAGTCCCGGTTGCGCCTCAGGCTGACGTGCGCCGCGGCCGGACTGTCCATGTGTGATGTTCCTTCGTAGGGGGAGGGGTCGTTCAGTCGACGGCCGGACGGTCCAGTCCCGCAGCCAGTTCGCTCGTGGACGCGCCGCCGAGCAGCGCCACCAGGCCGACGTCGGAACCGAATTGACGGTCGATCACTTCCTTGAGCTGTACCGCCATGATCGAACTCAGGCCGAGGGCGTTCAAGGGCGCCGACGCGTCGATCTCCTGCGGGCGGACGCCGAACAGGGCCGCGACCTCGCCGGTGAGGAAGGCGAGCGGATCGCTCTCGTCCGGGGCGGGTGCCGCGAAGTAGTCGGCGGTCAGCACGTCGGTGACCTCGCCCCGCAGCACCTTGCCCAGGGGACCGCGGGGCAGGCCCCCGCAGAGGAGGATGTGGCGCGGCACCTTGTGCGCCGCCATCCGGGACCGGCAGTACCGCTCGACCTCCGCCCTTCCGGTCGCGCCGTGCGCCACGACGAGCGCTGCCAGGACGTGCTCGCCGCCGGACACCGGCAGGCCGACGACGGCCGCTTCGGACACGCCGGGGTGTGCCTCCAGGACCGACTCCACCTCCAACGGGTTGACCTTGCGGCCCCCCGTGTCGATGAGCAGTTGGATGCGGCCGGTGACGGAGAGCCGTCCGTCCCGGTCCACCCTGCCGAGGTCGCCGGTGCGGTAGGACCCGCCGTCCGGTGCCCGGGGGTCCAGCTCCGGCCGGTCCACGTACCCCCGCATCACCGACTCGCCCGCGACCACGATCTCGCCGACCGTGCCGGCGGGGACCTCCCGGCCGGAGCCGTCGACGATCCGGACCCGCACGTGGTCCAGCGGGTGGCCGACGGTTCCCGGCACCGCTTCCTCACCCCTGCAGTCCCAGGAGACGCTGCCCGCCTCCGAACTGCCGTACGTCTGGCGCAGTGGGATCCCGAAGCGCCGCGAGAACTTCTCGGCGGTCGCAGGGGCGAGGAAGTTGCTCCCCGACAGGCACAGCCGCAGGGACGACACGTCGCAGGGGACGTCCGGGTCCACGTCGGCCAGGGCCTCGTAGACGTGCGGGACGGCCGGCATGACCGTCACCCGGTGCTCGCCGATGAGCTCCAGCACCTCGGCCGCCTGCGCGGCGAAGGGCAGCCCCGCCGGTGCGCGATCCTCGTCCGGGTCCATCAGCACCAAGGTCGCACCGGCCCGTACGGACACGATCATGCAGCAGAACTGGCCCAGGGCGTGGTGCAACGGGACGACGCAGAGGACGACGTCCGCCGGGCCGATCCCGGCGCTCGCCGTGATGTTCCGCGCCTCGGCGGCCTGGTTCGCCTGGGTGCGGCACACGATCTTGGGCGTCCCGGTGGAGCCCGAGGAGTTCGCCAGGGTCCAGGGGCCTCCGTACTCGCCGTCGGGCAGGCGGTGCGGCGGCAGCAGGCCGGGGCCCGGCCCGTCGGCTCCTTCCGCCGCGGCGCGCAGTTCCTCCAGGGCGACCAGGTCCACGCGCTGCCCCGGGGGGTGCTCGGCCCGGCCGAGCGCCGGCGCGCTGGACGCATCGGTGACCACGATCCCCGCTCCGCCGTGCCGCAGGAAGCGTTCGAACTCGGCCGTGGTCGACTGCGGATCGACCGCGTGGACCCTGGCGCGCAGCAGGGCCGTCGCGAAGTGGGCGAAGAGGAACTCCGGCCGGTTGCGCAGGGCCAGCATGACGGTCTCGCCCTCGGACACCCCGAGGTGCCGCAGCGCCCGGGCGTACCTCTCCACCGTGCGGGACAACTCCGCGTAGCTGATGCGTCGTTCACCGCTGATGACGGCCGTGCGGTGCGGGTGGGCGGCGGCGCTCGCCCGCAGCATCCGGTCAATCATGCTTCGCCTCCTTCGGTCTGGGCTGGTGCGGTCCGAATCCGAGCGACGAGGCGACGGTGAGCAGGACGTCCCCCTCGTGCTGCTTGACGAAGGCGTGCCCGCCCTCGTACGTCCTCGTTTCGAAGGCGGCGCCGGTGTGCTCGCGCCAGCCCGCCATTCCCCCGGGCGTGGCCCGGCCGTCCACCGACCCCGTGAAGGCGGTCACCGGGCAGGGCAGCGCCGGCGCCGGGGTCCAGCGGTACTCCTCCCACAGGGCGAAGTCGGCGCGCAGGGCGGCCAGGACCATCCGCATGATCTGGGGGTTCGCGAGGATCGCCGCAGGGGTGCCGTCGAGGCCGCCGAGGCTCGCCAGGAACTGGTCGTCCGGCAGGAGGTGGGCCTGCGGTTCGCGCGCGGGCACCTGCGGCGCGTTCTGGCCGGCGACGAACAACCAGTTCGGTGCCAGCCCGAGTCGGTCACGCATCCGCCGTGCCACCTCGAAGGCGGCGACGGCACCCACGCAGTAGCCGAAGAGCGCGAAGGGCAGGTCGAGGAAGTCCCCGAGCTCGCGCGTCACGGTCTCGACGAACTCCACGTGGCCGGTCGCGGGCGGCTCCGCCAACCGGTCCTCGCGCCCGGGCGGCTGGACCGCGAGGACCTCGATCTCCTCGGGCAGCGACGCGGCCCATCCGGTGAAGAGCGAGGCGCCCGCTCCCGCGTTGGGGAAGCAGATGAGACGGACCTTCGGGTCGGCCCGCCGGGACCGGCGGACGAAGGGGCTTTCAACGCTCAACACCGGGGCTCCTCGTGAATTCCAGGAGCAGGGCCGTGGCGTCGTCGCGCACCTTCACGCGCGGGTGGACCTCGCACTCCTCGTCCGATGCCTCGAGGGCGCGCACGAGGCCGATGAGCCCACCGGGGCCGCCGTCGGTCAGTACGGCCGCCAACTCCTCCCACGAGGCCCGGTGGAAGACCTCGACCAGGCGGGTGGCCCCGTCGGTCAGCGCGGCGACGGCGCGCACCCCGCGCAGCGGCAGCCGGCCCGAGCCGGTCTTGTGCGCCACCTCGGGATCGGCGGCCAGGCAGTAGAACCCGCCTTCGACGTTGCGGTTCTCCTCTCCCCCCTGGCAGTCCGCGCGGGGGTCACGGATCACCTGCACGGCGTCGTCGGTCACCGCCAGCAGGACGGCGTCGGCGAGGACGAGGTACTCCAGTTCCGGTTCCGGGCCCGTCCGGGTCCACCGGCCCGCGACCAGGGTCGCCTGGGGGGTTCGGGGGTGCGTCAGGTCGCAGGTGTCGGCGTGCAGGCCGGCCGTCCACCGTACGGCGTCGGCGAGGCAGTCGGCGAGTGCCTGACCGCCCGGGGCGACGGCGCGCTGGAGGAACGCCCCGCCGATCCGGGCCACGTACCAGGCGACGCCGTGCGAACATCCCGCGTCGGTCTCCGGAGCGGTCACCCCGTCGAGGACGACGAACGCACCGCCTTGGCCGGGTCCGCCGAGGCACGAGCCGGCGAAGTCCTCGTTGGGACGGTCCGGTGCTCCCGGCTCCGAGGCGCACGTCACCCGCGCCGTGGGCATGTCGTCCGCCATCAGGGCCTCCCGCACAGGACGAATTCGTCGGGCACGACGGCGCCGGACAGCCAGCGCTGCCGTTCCGCGCACTGCTGCGCGAGCGCGTCCACGGACAGGTGGCCGTCCACCTCGACGGTGGCCACGAGCCGGGCCCGCCCGGACCCGGAGCGCAGCTCCAGCGCGCAGTCGCGCACGCCCGCCGTCGCCATCACCATCTCCCGGGTCAGCGAGGCGTCGTAGGCGACTCCGCTGTGGTGCCCCGCCACCAGCGCGCCCGCCCCCGGGAACCGTCGGACCGGCACGTCGGACACCTGCGCGTCCGGGTCCGTACAGAACGCCCGGACGATGCCGAAGAGCTCGTCCACGAGGTCCCGGACCGGCCGCTCCTGCCATACGGGCCGCCGCGCGGACAGGACGACGGACAGCACGCCCGGTCCCTCCACGACCTGCACGGCGAGGTCCGACTTGGCGCGGGAGGGGATGGCGCGCACCCGCTCCTCCAGCTCCCGTTCGGACGCGACGGGTCGGACGTAGTCCTCGCGCCCCCCGTACAGCGAAGGGATGTAGTTGATCTCGAAGGCCGGCTGGAAGGCCGCTCCGGCACGGACCGCCGGATCGTCCAGCCGGTCCAGCAGCTCTCCCGGGTCGTAGACGCCCTTCCCCCAGGCTGCGAGCTTCGCCTTGAAGACCCGCGCCAGCCGGTCCCGCAGCGCGTCGCCCGGATCGCCGGGGACGCGGATGAAGAGGCCGTTCGCCAGGTGGGCCACGGCGCTCATGTCGGCGGGGTGCGAACGGTTCGCGGTCGTCGACCGGAAGACGTGGTCGTGCGTTCCGGTCACGGCTGACACCAGGACGTTCAGCGCGGCCGTCCACACGGTCTCGGGCGTCACCCGCAGCTCGCGGCACGCGCGCGCGACCTCCTCGGCTTCGTCCGGGGCCACCACGCGCTTGTACTTCCGCACGGTTTCGACCGGCTCCTTGACGGCGCCGGAGTAGGTGCAGGACCTCGGGGCCCCGGCCAAGTGGGCCAGCCAGTGGGCCGCATTGGCCGCGGGGCGCGCGTCCGCCCCCTCGGCCGCGAGGGCGCTGGCCTGTGCGCGCTCCGGTACCTCGGGGGGCCGCTCGCGGGCGAGCAACAGGGCCAGGTCCCGGGCCACCGTCTGCGCGCCGAGGCCGTCGACGAAGGCGTGCGATATCCAGAGCACGACCGCCGCGACCCGGCCGTCGCGCAGGTAGGTGACGCAGCACAGCGCGCCCTCGTCGGGGTCGACGGGCTCGGCACGCTGCGCATCGACGTACTGCTCGACGTCCGCGTCCTGCGGCAGCTCCGCCTCGACGTGGCGGACCGCGGCGGCGGCCGCGCGCGCGGGCCGCACCAGCTGCTCGGCGGGGCACGAGCCGTCGCGCACGAGGACGCTGCGCAGCCCCTCGTGCCGTGCCACCAGTTCCGCCACGGCCGTGCGCACGTCGCCCGTGCGGACGCCGGGCGGAGCCGGTTCGAAGACCTTGAGGACCACCTGCGGCGCCTGGTCGCCCCAGTGGTCGAGATTCGTCCGCTGGGTCGGGTTCAACGCAAACCGCTTCTCGGATCCGGGCACCACGAATTCCCCTCTGAACGCGCCGCTTCGTCTGCTCGACCATCGCCGGTTGATTACTGCATTACCCCTCGCTAACTTGCCGTCAGTGCAGCGGTGAAAGCCCCCTGCCCGTCCCCGGGAGAGCCATGAAGAACGATCTTTACAGCCAGGTGGTCCGCATCGTCGGGTCCGTTCTCGAATGCGATGACGTCGATATGGCGTCCGGCCTCTTCGAGTTGGGTGCGACATCGCTCAAGATTCTCCAGATAACCTCCTTGATAGCGGAGGAGTGCCGAATCTCCATCGATGTCTCGGAGACGATTCTGGCCGAGGACGTCGATGCCCTCGCCCGGCTCGTCGCCGGACGCGGCGAGCACGCACTCGACCGATAGAGAGATATCAGATTTCGCGGGTGTTCAACCATCGCCCTCCCGCAGTCGAACACCGACGACTGTCCAATTGATCGGCATCGCGGCACTGGCCATTCTCCAGGTGCCGCCCTAGCATCGCCGGTCATGGGAATTCAGATTGAGACCGTCGTCGACTTGGACGACGAGACTGCCGAGGCATTCCGTTCGCTCCTTCCCCAACTCTCCTCCAGCGCCGGAGCGCTCCAGGACGAGCTGGCGCGCAGCGTCCTGGAGTCCCCCACCAACACGGTCCTGCTGGCACGCCTCGACGGGAAGATCGTCGGCATGATGATCGTCCTCGTGTACCCCACGGTCACGGGCGTCCGGTGCCGCTTCGAGGACATCGTCGTCGACACCTCCGTGCGCGAGCAGGGCATCGGCGAGATGCTGGGCGACGCGGGCGTGCTCATCGCCAGGAAGGCGGGGGCGCGCTCCGTCGACTTCACCTCACGGCCGACGAGGTCCGCCCACCGCCTCTACGAGCGCATGGGGTTCCGGGTGCGGGACACCAATTCGTACCGGTTGGCGGGCGACCGCATGTGACCGATTTCGACAGCGGCGGCCTTTTCGACCCGAAGGCCGTCAGTCCGTACATTCGAATTTCCGGGTTCCGCCCCACCCAGGTGAGCGGCGAGCGCGTGCGCGGATTCCTCCAGGTGGGAGCAGCGCAGCACACGCCCTGGGGAATCGTCCACGGCGGGGTCTTCGCATCCGCCGTGGAGAGCGCCGCGAGCCTGGGGGCGACGGCCGCCGTCGCCCCGCGCGGACAAGTGGCGGTGGGCGTGAGCAACTCGACCGACTTCCTCAGCCCGGTGGTGGACGGCACCGTTCATGTCGATGCCGTCGCGGTTCAGCAGGGCGGCCGCCACCAGTTGTGGCAAGTGCGTCTCACGCATTCGGATACCGGAACACTCATCGCACTGGGACAGCTCCGACTGGAGAACATTACGGTGCGGCGGCAGGCCGACCGGTAATCCACCCTTGACGGCTCTTCCCCGGTCGCTCGTTGCCGCTTTCACGCATGGAGGAATGCATGTATTCCGGAAAGACAGTCGTCATGTTTCCGGGGCAGGGGTCGTACGAGCCCCGTCTCGCGGAAGCGCTGTGGCGCGAGAGCGCCGCGGGCCGCCGGGTCTTCGCGGCCGCCGACCGGATCAGCGAGCGGCGGTACGGGCGACCGCTGAGCAGCGTCCTGTTCGCCGGGGGCTCCGCCCGGGAGGGAGCGGCGCCGCCTCCTCCTTGGGCCCTGCAGCTCGGCCTGTTCGCCGGTGCGGTCTGCACGTACCAGTGGCTCACCGAGGAGGGCCTGGTCGCCGACGTGTTGTTGGGCCACAGCTTCGGGGAGATCGCCGCCCTCTGCTGCGCCGGCGCGATCACCCTCGACGAGGCCCTCGACGTGGTGTGCGCGCGCGTGGACGCGCTCTCCGCGTCCGTGCCGGAGCCGGGCGTCATGCTGGCCCTGAGCACCGGTGCGCACCGGGCCCGCGCGCTCGTCGACGCCGTCGCGGATCCGCGGACGACGGTGGCCGTCGTCAACCACGGTCAGCAGGCCGTGGTGTCGGGACCCGAGCCGTCCGTGGCCCGGCTGGAGCAGCTCTGCGCGGTCGTCGGCGTCGGCGTGCACGCCGTCGCCTCGCCGTACGCCTTCCACTCCCCCGTCGTCGCGCCGGCGCGCGAACGCTTCCGCGACGCCGTCGGACCGCTGCGCGGGCGGGAGCCCGGGACCGCGGTCTATTCGCCGATCACGCACGACTACTACCGCGCCGACGCCCCGCTGGACGACCTGCTCGCCGACCACCTGGTGAAGCCCCTGGACCTGCCGCCCGCACTGCGCCGGCTCTACGGGGAGGGGGCGCGGACCTTCCTCGAATGCTCGGGCAAACCGGTGCTGACCGGCGCCGTCCGCCGCTCCCTCGCCGACGAGCCGCAGGCCCGGGCGCTGTGCGCCGGAGCGGGCCACGAGCGGGCGGGCGGGCTCCTGGACTCGATGGCCGGGGCACTGCGCGACGCGGGGGTCCTGCCCGCACGGGGCTCCGGCACCTCCGGCACCGATCTGCGCACGCTGCTGCCGACGCTCGACGACGTGGGCGTCGAGCGGTTCTGGACGCGCCACCGCGCCGAGATCACGGCGCACCTGCGCGGCCTGTACGCCGACTTCCTCGAAGAGCAGACCGCTCCCGCCGGGCCCGACCTGCCGCCGGCCGCCCCCGCCCCGAGCGCCGCGGCCCCGGACACTGCCGCCGTCACGGCCCAGGAGCCGCCCCAGGTCCCGGACGACGCCCTCGTCGGCCAGATCCGGGCGCTGTACGCGCAGGCGCTGGAGTACCCGGAGGACGTGTTCAACGACGACGTCCTGCTGGAGGCGGAGCTGGGCATCGACTCGGTCAAGCAGACGGAGCTCCTCGCCCGTGTCTCCGAACACTTCGACCTGCACGCCCGCGACGACCTCGCGGTGGCCGACTACGACACCCTCGGAAAGGTCGCCGACCTGGTCCGCGACCGCCTCCGGGGCACGGGGGCGGGAACGGGAACGGCCGCAACGGCCGGGGACCCCTTCGAAGCCGTACGGGCCCGGCGATGAACGACAGGGAGTTCACCGACCGCCGGGTGCTGATCACGGGTGGTGCCCACGGGGTGGGACGGGCGGTCGCCACGGGCTTCGCCCGGCAGGGCGCCCACATCCTGCTCAACTACTTCCACTCCCACGACCGGGCGAAGCAGACCGCCGAGGAGCTGCGCGCCCTGGGGGCCGAGGTCGACCTGCTGCGGGCCTCGGTCGCCCGCAGCGACCAGGTCGAGGGCATGTTCGACCTGGTGCGCGAGCGGTACGGGTCGCTGGACGTGTTGGTCAACAACGCCGCCGACGGAGCGCTCGTACCCCTGCCGCAGGTGTCCGACCGCGACCTCGACCGGGCGTGGGACACCGTGGTCAAGGGCGCCCTGCACTGTGCGCGCCTCGCCGAACCCCTCCTGGCCCGGCGCCCCGGCGGCAACATCGTCAACGTCTCGTCCATCGGCAGCTCACGTTTCGTGATGGCCAACTACGCGGCCTGCGCGCCGGCCAAGGCCGGGCTGGAGGCGCTGACCCGCTATCTCGCGGCCGAGTACGCCGCCCACGGCATCCGCGTCAACACCGCTTCCGCGGGGATGCTGGAATCCGTCGTCGCGGACAAGTTCCCCGATGCCGAAGCCATGCAGGAGGCCGTCAGGCGGGCCACCCCGCTCGGCCGGCTGGGTCGCCCCGAGGAACTCGCGGCGCTCGTGCTCTTCCTCGCCTCCCCCCGCGCGAGCTGGGTCACCGGCCAGATGCTGCTCGCCGACGGTGGCCTGAGCCTCGGCGTGCCACTGCTCTCGCCGCCCGCGCCGCACGACACGCAGACCGCGGGGAGCGCCGGTCCGGCGCCCGCCGAGGCCCCGGTCCCGGAGCGGGAAGCCACCCCGGCGCCGCCGCCCGAGGACGATCCGGTGGTGGTCGTCGGCACGGGGGTCGTGGTCGGCGGCGCGGACGGCACCGCCGCGTACTGGAAGGCCCGGTGCGAGGGGCCCGACCTCTTCCGCCCCACGCCGGCGGGGCGCTGGACCCGGGAGCACTTCGAGGCGTCGGCAAGCTCGGACGAGGACAAGGCGTACCAGAGCACGGCCGTCTACATCGACACCGACGGAGCGGCCCCGGATGCGGACGGGGCGCCGCACGCGTCCCAGGAGCCGGCCGAACCGACCACCCGGTGGCTCCGCCGTGCGCTGCGCGAGGCGGTGGAGGGGGTGGCGCAACGGGCCGGTGACCGGTGCGCGTTCGTGCTCGGCTACACGCCCGACGGCGGACCGCACCTGGAGGAGGCGGGCGTCGCGGGTTCGGCGCGCCGACACCTGCGCGAAGCGCTGGAGCTGCCCGGACTCGCGGGGCTGCCGCGCCGGCAGATCCTCGACGGCGCGGAGGAGGCGCTGCGGATCCGCTTCGGTGGTGTGTCGGCCGTCCCGCCCGAGGAACTGCTGCCGCACCGCATCGGTCGGGCGGCGAGCGACGGACTCGTGCCGCAGGACACGGACGTGCGCGTCGTGGACACCGCCTGCTCCTCTTCGCTGTACGCCGTCGACATCGCGGCGAAGGGGCTGGCCCTGGGCGAGTACGACATGGCGGTCTGTGGCGGTGCGTTCGGTCTCACGCCGCGCAGCGCAGTGCTGTTCTCCCAGCTCAACGGCCTCTCCCGGACCGGCCGGGTGCACTCCCTCGACCATCAGGCCGACGGTGTGCTGTTCGCCGACGGCGCCGGCGTGGTCGTGTTGAAGCGGCTGAGCCGGGCCCGGGCGGACGGGGACCGGATCCTCGGGGTGCTGCGCGGCTTCGGCGGGTCCTCGGACGGCCGGGGCAAGGCCATCTACGCGCCCAGCTCGGCCGGTCAGGAGCTGGCCGTCGACCGGGCGCTGACCGCCGCCGGGCTCACCTCCGCGGACGTGGACTGGATCGTCGCGCACGCCACCGGCACCCCCGCAGGAGACCTGGCCGAGCTCACCGCCCTGAGCCGGCGGTACCGGGACGGCCGCCCCAAGCCGGTGACCTCCAACAAGTCCCTGTTCGGGCACACGGGATGGGCCGCCGGGGTGGTGTCCCTCATCGAGGTGCTGTTGGCCCTGCGGCACGGCACGATCCCGCAGCAGCACCGGTTCACCGAACTGGTTCCCGGCGCGGACCTGTCCGGCACCGGACTCCACGTCCCGCGCACGCCCACGCCCTGGCCCGTCACCCCCGACCGGCCGCGCGTCGCCGCCGTTTCCGGCTTCGGGTTCGGCGGTACGAACGCGCACCTGCTCGTCGAGGAGTACCGGGAGGACCGGGCGGCCCGCCCCACCAGGAGGGAACCGCAGCTGGGCGCACCGCCGGCCGACGCACCACTCGTCGTCGTCGGCTGGGGAGCCGCCTTCCCCGGGATGAGCGACCGGAAGGCGACCGCGGCCTGGCTCACCGGTGACGGCGACGCCCCCGCCAGCAGCTACGGCGCCTCCTACCCGGCCCCGCCGTTCCAGCAACTGCGCCTCCCGCCGCGCACGCTGCGGGCGATCGACCGCTGCCAGCTGATGGCCTTCGAATCGGCCCGCCAGCTCAGCGAGGAGCTCGGCGCGGCCTGGCAGGAACTCTCCGCGACCAGCGGGGTGTTCCTCGGACACATGGGTCCCACGCGCGCCGGGATGTCCTACGCGACGCGCTGTTACCTGGACGATCTGAGCGCCGCCCTGCGCCCGTCACTGCCCCCGGAGCACCGTGAGGCGGTGCTGGCGGGACTGGCACGGCGGGTGCGCGAGGAGGTCCCCGCTTCCTGCGAGGACTCCTTCCCGGGCATCATGCCCAACATCGTCTCGGCGCGGGTGGCGAACCTGTTCGACCTGCACGGCCCGAACATGACGCTGGACTCCGGCCCCGACTCGTTCTCCTCCGCCCTCGAAGCGGCCGCCCGCTACCTGCGCTTCGACGAAGTGGACCTCGCCCTGGTGGGCGGGGCGAACGGCAACGTCCTGCCGGAGTTCCGCGGGCTCGTCGGTGGCGGTGCGGATCCCGCCGGCCTGGCGGAGGGCTGCGTGATGTTCGCGGTCATGCGGGCGCGGACCGCGGCGGAGTACGGCTTGCCGGTCCTGGCCCGCATCGGGTCGGGTACGACACCGGCCACGGCGGCGGACCGCGCTGCGGACGGCCGCTACCTCGGCGCGTCCGGTGCCGTCTCGGCCCTGCGGGCGGTGGTCCGCGCCGACGGCACCGACGTCGTCATCGGGACGGCGGCGTCGCCGCCGGAGCACACGCGGGTGGAGCACGCGGCGCCGGAGCACGCACGGGTGGAGGTGGAGGAGCGCAGCGACGCCGTACGGCGCCACGCGGTGACCTTCCGCCCGGTGGGGACCGTGGGCCGGGCACCGCACGGCCAGCTGTTCCCCGCGGGCACCCTCGTCCTCACCGACGACGTCGCCTTGCTGCACGGCGTGGACCTGCCGCGCGACGCGCTCGTGGTGTCCACCGAGCCCTGGGAAGGTCCCGGCCCCGCTACCGAGACCGTGCGGGCCGGCGCCGCCGACCTGGAGCGGCTGCTGGCCCGGCGCCCCGCACCCGAGCACCTGCGCGTGGTCAGCGCACTCGGCGGCGGGCACCCGGTCGAGGAGCAGTTGGCCGACGTCGATCGGCGTCTGCGGTTGCACGAGTTGCTCTTCGCCGCCCTGCAGCGGCTCCCGGAGCCGCGCACGGTCCTGGGCGCCTTCCTGTCCGCGGGGTCGGACACCCGACCCGCGGACGGCGCCGCGCCGAACGCCCCCGACGATCCGGTGACGTACGCACCCGACCTCTGGACGGGCCTCTACGGCGGCCTGTTCAAGGTGCTGGGCCTGGAGCGTCCCCGGTCGCAGGCGCTCGCGGTCTTCACCACCTCCGCTTCGCTGCGCGACTGCCTCCCCGAGGTCTGTGCGGAGCAGTCCGCCCCGCACGTGATGCCGGTGGTGCACCACCACCGTGGGCGACGGTTGGAGCCGGCGCTGACACCGGCCCCGCTGCCGTCGGCCGCGGCGCCCCCGGTGGACACCGACAGCGTGGTGCTGGCCACCGGAGGAGCGCGCGGCATCACCGCCGAGGTCCTGCGCCACCTCGCGGCCGCGCGCGCACCACGGCTCTTCGTGCTCGGCCGCACCCGGTTGGAGGACCCCGGTGCGCCGCAGGACCCCGGTGCGAAGGGGGCAGCGGTCGACCGGGCGCCTTCGGACCGCGCGGGCTACATCGCGCACCACAAGCGGCTCGACCCCGCGCGCAGCGTCCGCGACATCGCCGCGGCCTTCGGTCGCGAGGCGGCGGCCGGGGAGGCCCGCGAGACGCTGCGCTTCCTGCGGCGGCACTGCGGCGAGGACCGGGTCACCTATCTGGCGTGCGACGTCAGTGACGCCCGGGCGGTGGAACGGGCCGTCTCCCACGTGCTCCGGGTGGCCGGGCGGGTCGACGTCGTGGTCCACGCCGCGGGGCAGAACCGCTCCGCCCCGCTGTCGGCCAAGGATCCGGCCGAGTTCCGGGCGATCCGTGACGTGAAGGTCCGCGGCTACCTCAACCTCAAGTCCGCGCTGCGCGCCGCCCCGCCCGTACGCACCTGGCTCAACTTCGGTTCGCTGCTGGGCTTCTTCGGCCAGCGGGGCGAGGCGGACTACGCCAGCGGCAACGACTTCCTGGCCAGTGCGGGGTCGTCCGCGGTCGCCGCCGGTCACGACCACGAGCGCACGCTCGGCTGGACCTGGTGGGCGGAGACGGGGCTGGCGGCCGACCCCGTGGCCCGCGAGCACTTCCGGCGCGGGCGCAACTACACGGCCATGTCGGTCGCCGAGGGCGTCCGCCACTTCGTCGACGAACTCGCCCACCGCTCCCCGGCGGGTGCGATGGTGCACCTCGGCGAGGCGGAGACGGAGACGGCCCGCACCCTCTGGCCCGGATTCGCGCCGGAGGCCGCCACCCCCACCGCCCCGGCCACCGTCGCCCCGGCCACCGCCACGACGGCCGCGAGGACCGGCCGCGCACCGTTCTTCCTGCGCACGGAGCTCTCCCGCGGGTCCGGACACGCCGTGTTCGGCTGCGAGCTGGACCTGGAGCGGGACGGCTACCTGCGCCACCACCTCGTGGACGGCATCCCCACCTTCCCCGGAGCCCTCGTGGCCGAGATGGCGGCCGAGGCCGCGGCGGCGCTGTGCCCCGACTTGGTGATGACCGCCTGCGAGGACATGGTCTTCTCCCGGTTCCTGCGGGTGCTTCCCGGCCGCGGTCCCCTCCCCGTGCGCATCCACGCCGAGTTGATCGAGGAGGACGGACCGCGGGCCGCCCTGCGGATGCGGGTGGTGTCCGACCTGCGTTCACCGGCCGGGCAACTGCTGCGGGCGGACCGGCCGCACTTCTCCACGACGGTCCGTCTCGCGCACCGGCGCCCGCCCGCGCCGATGGTCCAGCCACGGGTCGCCGAGTCGCCCACTCCGCTCACCGATCCGTACTACGTACCGGGTTCGCCGATCCTGCTCACCGGCCCGTTCGTCAGTACCGAGGGCCTCGTGCGGACCCTCGACGGCGGCGGTCACGCCCGGTACGTGCAGGACGCCGCCAGCGGCCCCGGATGGCCCGCGGGGCTGCGCACCCCCACCTTGCTGATCGACGGCCTCGCCCGGACCGCGATCGCCGCCGTCCCGACGGCGTGCGCCGATGCTCCGCCGACCGTGCTGGCACCGACCGGCATCCGCAGGCTGCGCCTGTTCGAGCCGGGGGGCGACGCCGATCTGGCGCTGCGGCACCGCCGCATCGACCTGTACGCCCACGCCACCGGCCCGGGCGGTACGGTCCACCGGCTGACGGCGGCGGGAGCGGACGGCCGGGCGCTGGTCGAGCTGTCGGGGCTGGCCTTCCACCACAAGGAGGCCACCGCGGGAGCAGGGGTCCGCCCGTGACCGCCGTGGTGGACACGGCATCGGTCGGCCCGGCGCTGCGGGCCGGCGGATGTGGTGCGTGGTGGTTGCGCGCGGACCGGGCCGACGCCTCCTGGAGGCGGCTGCTCGACGGCGCCGAGGAGGCGCGGTTGCGGCGGCTGCCCACGGCGGCCGACCGCTCCCGCTACCTGGCGGCCCACGGGCTGGCGCGGCTGCTCCTCGGGGCGGCCCTCGGTCAGGCTCCGCACCGTCTCCACCTGGACCGCACCTGCCCCCGGTGCCCGCTGCCGCACGGCAAACCCAGGCTGCCGGGCGGTGCGGACGTGCACTTCTCGCTGGCGCACTCCGACCGTTGGGTCGTGGTGGCGCTGAGCAGGGGTCGGCCGATCGGCGTGGACGCGGAGCGGCCGGGGCCGCGCACGGACTGGCGCGCACTGGCGTCGATGTCCCTGTCCACCGCGGAGCGACCCGTGTTCGCCGCGCTGCCCCCCGACCGGCGCGAGCAGTGGATGACGCGCTGTTGGACGCGCAAGGAGGCCGCGGTGAAGGCGACCGGCGTCGGGCTGACGGTGCCGCTGAGCCGGGTCTGCGTCCTGTCCGACCGCACCTCGGCCGGGCGCCCGGGCACGCCCGACCGCGACCGGTCGGTGCACCTGACCGATCTGGCGGCACCGGACGGGATGGTGGCCGCGCTGGCCCGGGACGGCGGCCCGCCGCCCGCCGTCGCGGTGTTCGGCAACGGGTGATGCCGAACGGCACCGCCCTTCCCACTGGAGACCGGAGGAACAGCATGGTCACGCACATCAGACACGTCGGGTTCGGCGTCCCCGACCTCGCCGCGGCGCGGGAGTTCTACGAGCGGCGCTGGCAGCTGGAAGCCGTCGACACCGACGGCGACCGGCTCTACCTGGGTGCGGGCTGCCCGGAGAGCCACGTCCTGCGGTTGCGGCAGGCCCCCGAGCCTCGGGTGGACCTGATCTCCCTGGCGGCCTCGTCGCGCACGGAGGTGGACGAAGTGACCGAGCGGGTCGCCCGCCACCCCCGGGCCAAGGTGCTCCGGGAACCGGGCGAACGGCACGATCTCGGCGGCGGGTACGCGGTCTGGTTCCTGGACTGCGACGGGCGGACGGTGGAGGTGTCCGCGGACGTGGCCGGGCGGGTGTTCCGGCCCGTGGAGGCGCAGGAGACCCGGCCGATCGGCATCAGCCACGTGGTGCTCAACACCCCGGACCTGCAGGCCGCCCGGGCGTTCTACGAGACGGTGCTCGGCTTCCGGGTGTCGGACTGGGTCGAGGACATCATGTGCTTCATGCGGACGGGCCCCGCGCACCACGTCATCGCCTTCACGCGCGCCCCGCACGCCTCCCTCAACCACGTGGCGTTCGAGGTGCGCGGCCTCGACGAGTTCATGCGGGCCACGGGCGCGATGATGCGCGGCGGGCGGGCTCCCCTGTGGGGTCCCGGCCGGCACGGGGTCGGTCAGAACACCTTCTCGTACTTCCAGGACCCCTCGTCCGGTTTCGTGCTGGAGTACACCACCGCCGCCCAGACGATCGACGACGAGCACGGCTGGACCCCGAAGGTGTACCCGGCGAACGCCCAGACAACGGACGTGTGGGGCACCGCCAATGCCCGTGACGAGCTGGTGTCCACCGCCTTGTGCGGTCGGCCGGACCCGGGCCTGTGGACGGCCCCGCCGGTATGAGGGCCCAACCGCTCGGCGCGCTCGGCCCGGACGCGTCCCCGGTGGCGCTGGTCACCGGTGGCGCCTCCGGGATCGGGCGGGCCGTCGCCGAGGACTTCGCCGCGCACGGCCACCGGGTCGTCGTGCTCGACGGCCGGGCCCCGGACCGCCCGCTGCCCGCGTCGGTGACGCTCGTGCGGGGTGACGTGTGCAGTGCCGAGGACAACGCGGCGGCCGTGGCCACCGCGCTCGCGGCGCACGGCAGGCTCGACGTGTTCGTCGGCAACGCGGGGATCCACGACGCCGGCGTACGGCTGCGCGACGTGCCCGCGGCCGACCTCGCCGCAGTGGCCCGCCGGGTGCTGGACGTCGACGTGGTCGGCTACCTGCTGGGCGCCAGTGCCGCCGTCCCGGCACTGGAACGGACCGCCGGCTGCATGGTGTTCACCCTCTCCGACGCTTCGTTCCTGGTGAGCGGCAACGGCGCGGGGATCGCCTACGCCGCGGCCAAGCACGCCGCGCTCGGCGTCGTACGCCATCTCGCGGCGGACCTCGCGCCCCGGATCCGGGTCAACGCGGTGGCCCCGGGAGGAGTCGTGACCGGACTGCGGGCCGTCACCGGATCCGACGGCAGCACCCGGCGCGTC
The DNA here is from genome assembly GCF_055565515.1 of Streptomyces sp. NPDC028419. Taxonomy (NCBI): domain Bacteria; kingdom Bacillati; phylum Actinomycetota; class Actinomycetes; order Kitasatosporales; family Streptomycetaceae; genus Streptomyces; species Streptomyces sp. NPDC028419. The sequence continues at coordinate 80,878 of NZ_JBVHUE010000021.1, forward strand.
TTCGACGACGCGGAGCGCATCGCCGACACGATCCGGCGGTACAACCCGCTCGGCGTCGTCATGGAACCGGAGCAGTTGGCGCCGCTGTACCGGTTCTTGGCGTCCCCCGAGTCGGCCGGCATGACCGGCGAGGTGCTGCGTCCGGACGGCGGCCTCGCCGTTCGCTGAGCCCGCTCGCGCAGGCAACCACCGCATTGCAGCGGTTGAACGCGCCGGCGCCGGAGGCCCTCGCCTCCGGCGCCACGGGTTCCCGCGTGCTGGCCGTACGGTCGTACGGCGCCGCGTCATCCCGCCACGTGGTGCATCACGTGCTTGATCCGGGTGTAGGCGTCGAACCCGTAGACGGAGAGGTCCTTGCCGTAGCCGGAGTGCTTGAAGCCGCCGTGCGGCATCTCGGACGGGAAGCCCAGGTGGGTGTTGACCCACACGCAGCCGAAGTCGAGGCGCGTCGTCATGCGCATGGCGCGCGCGTGGTCCGTCGTCCAGACCGCCGACGCGAGTCCCTGTGCCACGCCGTTGGCCAGCGCGACCGCCTCGTCCTCGGTGGTGAAGGGCTGCACGGTGATGACCGGGCCGAACACCTCGCCCTGGCTGATCTCGTCGTCCTGGCGGACCCCGGTGATCACGGTCGGAGCGAAGTAGTAGCCCGCCGTTCCGACCTGCTCGCCGCCCGTCTCGATGCGGGCGTGTGCCGGCAGCCGGTCGATGAACCCGGACACCCGGGCCAACTGGTCGGCGTTGTTGAGCGGACCGTAGAACGCCGCGTCGTCCGAGGGCGGTCCCGGCCGGCAGGCCCGCGCCGCTGCGACCAACGACGCGACCAACGCGTCGTGCACCTCCCGCGCGACCAGCACCCGGCTCGCCGCGGTGCAGTCCTGCCCCGCATTGCCCAGCGCACCATCGATGATCTTCTTCGTCGCCGCTTCCAGGTCGGCGTCGGCGAACACGATCACCGGGGTCTTGCCGCCGAGCTCGAGGTGGAGCCGTTTCAGGTCGGTCGACGCCGTGCGGGCGACGTCCATGCCCGCCGCCACGGACCCGGTCAGCGAGACCAGCGAAGGCGTCGGGTGCTCCACCATCAGGCGGCCGGTCGACGGTCCGCCGCAGACCACGTTGAGGACGCCCGCGGGCAGGTGCTCCGCGGCCAGCTCGGCGAGCATCAGGGCCGTCGTCGGCGTGGTCTGCGCCGGCTTCAGGACCACCGTGTTGCCCGCCGCGATGGCGGGTGCGCTCTTCAGCACCGCCATCAGCAGCGGGAAGTTCCACGGTGCGAGCTGGGCGCAGACCCCGAGGGGCTCCCTGCGCACGTAGGAGGTGTGCCCGCTCGCGTACTCGCCCGCGGAGCGGCCCTCCAGGATCCTGGCCGCGCCCGCGAAGAAGCGCAGCTGGTCGACCATCAGCGGGGCCTCGCCCGCCGCGGCCGCGCTCCCCGTGTCGCGGGCCTCGGCCGCGGCGAACTCCCCGATGCGCGACTCCAGCCCGTCGGCGATGCGCAGCAGGGCCTTCTGGCGCTCGGCAGGGGTCGTACCGCGCCACTGCTCGAAGGCGGTCGCGGCGGCCCGCATCGCGCCGTCGACGTCCTGCGGGCCGCTCACCGGCGCGCTCGCGTACACCCCTCCGGTGCACGGGTCGAGCAGGTCGCGGTAGCCGCCCTCGGCGGGATCCGTTCGCTTGCCGTCCACGAAGTTGGACAGTCTGGGCTGTGACATCACGGTCTCCTGGGTCGGTGGTACGTCACGCGGCCACGGGCAGCGAGGTGAATCCGTGGAAGCCGAGGTTGTTGTTGTAGTCGGGCGTGTGGGCGACCACGCGCAGGTTCGGCATCCGCCGGTACAGCGTGGCCAGGGCGATGCGCATCGTCTGGCGGACCAGCGGGTCGCCGAAGCACAGGTGCCGACCGGCGCCGAAGGTGAGGTGCTTGTTGGGCGCGGGCCGCCTCAGCACCAGCTCGTCGGCCTGCCCGAACGCCTCGGAGTCGCGGTTGGCCGACGCCACGTACAGCATCATCGGCCGGTTGGCGGGCAGCACGATGTCCTGTCCGGCCGCGGTGGTGTACGCGAAGTCCTCGCGGGCCACCCGGCCGACGAACTGGACCGGGGTGCAGAAGCGCAACAGCTCCTCGATGGCCTCCGGGACCGTTTCGGGGTCCAGCAGCAACTGTCGGTCCGCCACGGGCTGCCGGTCCAGGACGTCCACGCTGTTGCCGATCAGGTAGCGGATGGAGGCGACGCCCGCGAACAGCAGCAGGGACGCCTGGGCCACCACGTCCTCGTCCGAGAACCGGTGGCCGTGCACCTCCATCGTGCGCAGTTGGTGCAGCAGGCCGCCCTGCCGCTCGGAGCTCTCGGCGCACTCGGGGGAGGCGAGGAAGTCGGCCAGTTCCCGGGTGCTGGCCTGGGTGCGCTTGAGGTGTTCGACCGTGACCTGCGTCGAGCCGAAGAGGTGCGCGATGTCGTCGGTCCACCGCGTCAGGTCGGCGTGCGCCTCGACCGGAACGCCCAGGACGTCGGCGATCACCATGGCCGGCAGGGGGAAGGCGAAGTCCGACATCAGGTCGAAGCCCGCGGGGTCCACGCCGTCGAGCAGGCGGTCCACCAGGCGCTGGATGCGCGGCTCCAGCAGTTCGTCGGTGAAGGGCGAGTAGCTGCGGTTCGCCTGCCGGCGGTTCTTCGTGTGCTCCTTCCCGTCGTGGAAGGCCAGCCAGCGCTCGTACACGCCGAGCATGTCGGCGAACTCGGTCCGCTGTGATTCGGGCAGGAACCACAGCGGCACCGCGGCCCGGGCGTTGGACAGCCGCTCGTCCTTCATGAGCCGCAGGCAGTCCTCGTATCCGAAGAAGAGCCAGGCACCGCCGAATATGCGCTCCGACCGGTAGGCGGGGGTCTGCGCACGCATCCTCGCGTAGAACGGAAAGGGATCCGGAATGTATTCCAGATCATTGTGCGTGAATTCTTCAGCCGAAAGTTCCTGCGTCGTCACGGACTTCCTCCAAACCGGATACGTGCAATGCGGGATGCGGCGGAGAAGGTGCCGCGGAGCCTCACTAGACCAAACTCGCGATGACCCCACAACGCCGGTTTGACGCGGTTGAACAGGCAGGGTGTTCACGAAGACGCGGAACCTGGTCAGACAGGAGCGGGACGTCCTAGCATTCCCGCCGACAACCCCGAGGGACCTACCGCTGGATGAGAAAAGGCGGACCAGGAGATGACTGAAGCAGCGCAGACTCCGGGCGACGAGCAGACGTACCGGCTCGACCGCCGCGCATTCTTCGACGAAGACACACTGAAAAAAGAGTTCGACCGGGTGTTCCGTCCGACGTGGCAGCTGTTGGGCTTCGAGTCCGAATTGCCGGATGCCGGCGACTACGTGGTGCGCCGGCTCGGGAACGACAGCGTGATCGTCGCCCGCGACGAGAGCGGCCGCATCGGCGTGGTCCTGAACTCGTGCAGCCACCGCGGCACCCAGCTGTGCCGCGCCACCTTCGGCAACGCCGCGCACTTCCGCTGCAGCTACCACGGTTGGACGTACGCGAACGACGGCCGGCTGGTCGGCGTGCCCAGCCTCAGGAGCAACTACCCGAAGGGCTTCGACAAGGACGCCCACGCACTGGCCGCGGCCCGGACGACCGTGTACCGCGGCTTCGTCTTCGCCACCTGGAGCGACGAGGCGCCCGAGCTGGAGGGCTACCTCGGCGACTTCCGGTGGTACCTGGACGCCCTCCTCGACCTGACGGGCGGCGACTGGGAGGTGTACGGCCCGCCGCAGCGCTCCGTGGTCAAGGGCAACTGGAAGGTCGCCACCGACAACTTCGCCGGCGACGGCTACCACATGCAGACCACCCACCAGGTCGCCTTCGAGCAGGGCATCTACGGCAGCAGCCTGGCGGACGGCACGCTGGGCAAGGGCGAGCTCGATCTCATGGCCGTCAACATCAGCACGCCGCAGGGGCACGCGGTCCGCGCCGGTTACGTGGTCGAGAAGGCGGATCCCACCCTCGATCGCGACCTCGCGGAGCCCGCCTACCTCGGGTATCCGCGCGAGGACTGGCCGCGCTTCACGGCCGCCCAGACCGGGGAACAGGTGCGGTTCAACTCCCACTGCGAGGTCGTGCACGGCTGCGTCTTCCCCAACGCGGCCTTCCTCAGCGTCTCCCACGACCGCGCGATCGGCCGCGAGGACGACCCCCTCACCCGGTACTTCGTCTGGCGGGTGCACACCCCCATCGACGCGCGCCGCACGGAGTGCACGTACTGGACCCTGGTGCCCAAGGGGATGAGCGAGGAATGGAAGCGCCGCTCCTACGGTTTCCAGGCCAGGTCCCAGTCCGCGGGCGGGATCCTCTTCGAGATGGACGACTTCGAGAACTTCGCCCGCATCGACGCGGCCATCAGCGGAAGCACCGCCGACGACGCGCCCGCCGACCTCTCGCTCGGCCTGGGCCTCGGAGAGCACCTTCCCGGCTTCCCCGGCCCCGGTCGCGCCGAGCACATCACCCTGTCCGAACACAACCAGCGCGGGTTCTACCGACGTTGGTCAGAGCTGATGGAGGAGCCCGGTGCCTGACCCCGTGCGGCCGGGGCGGGACGGAGTGGTTCCCACCCCGCTGCCCGAGAACCAGCCCTTCCCCGAGCGGCGCGCCCGGCAGCGCGACCTGGACGGCGCGCTGCGCGCCTTCCTCACCGAAGAATCGGCGCTGCTGGACGACTGCGAGTACCAGGAGTGGCTCGACCTGCTCGACCCGCTCTTCCTGTACCAGGTTCCGGTGCCGCTGCTGCGCGAGGACGCCGGCCTGGCCCGGCACAGCGACCGGGCGATGCTCTTCGAGGCGACCAAGCAGGTCTTCGCCATGAAGTTCGGCCGGGTGGGGCTGCGCCACGCCTGGTCGGACCGGCCCGGCGGTACCTTGCGGCACTTCGTCGGGTCCGTCCGCGTGTTCGCGTCGGACGCGCCCGGTACGTGGCGCGTCGACAGCGGCCTGCTGGCCACGTGGAGCCGAGGGTTCGGCGAGGGCGCCCTGGCCACGGTGAGCAGGCAGGACGTGGTCCGGGACCTCGGAGCGGGCCGCTGGAGCCTGTTGCGGCGCCGGGTCCTGCTGGACACCGAGGTGCCCACGCACGAGCAACTGTCCATCATCTTCTAGCGATCGGCGGCAGGTAGCGTCATGAGCGGACTCGCCTGGAGCATCCAGGAAGCCCAGGAAACGGAACTGTGCAGGATCGTCTGCGAATCGGCCGCCGTGCGCGTGTCGTCGTACCCCACGGGCAACGGGGTGCGGCTGAGGCTGGAGTCGGAGCGCTCGGGCGTCTTCGCCCTGCTCGACGCGACCGTGCTGGAAGCGCTGTGCCACCTCACCCCGGGGCGAGCGGCGGAGCTCGTGCGCGAACGCACCGAACAGGGTGCGCTGCGCGGCGCGCCCGAGGGCGCGTCATGAAACCCGCCGCCTTCGACTACGCGGCGCCGGACTCCGTCGAGGAGGCGCTCGCACTGCTCGCGGGAGGGACCGGCAACGGGGCCGACACCGCCGCCGTCCCGCTCGCCGGAGGGCAGAGCCTGGTGCCGCTGCTGAACCTGCGGCGCATCAGGCCCGACACCCTCGTCGACCTCAACCGGCTCACGGCCCTCGCGGGCATCCGGTGCACGGAGCGGTCCGTGGAGATCGGCGCGCTGACCCGTCTGCGCGCCATCGAGATCGACGCCGCCGTGCGCGAAGCGCTACCCGTCCTCCCCGAGACGGTCGCGCACGTGGCACACCTCCAGATCCGCCACCGCGGCACGCTCGGCGGATCGCTGTGCCACGCCGACCCCGCCGCCCAACTGCCCGCCACGGCCGTCGCGCTCGGCGCCCGGCTGACCCTGCGCCGTAGCGGCGGGGCGCGCGTGGTCGACGCCGAGGACTTCTTCCGCGGCGCCCACGCCACGGCCCGGCGCCCGGACGAACTCCTCACCGGCATCGAGTTCCCCCGCCACCGGTCGATGGCCTTCCGGTTCGAGGTGGTCAACCGGCGCGGCAGCGCGGGCCGGCCCCTGGTGTCCCTGTGCTTCGGCCTCTCCTTCGACGGTCCGGTGGTCAGCGGGGCCAGGCTGGCCGCCACGGGGATCTCCGACCGACCGCTGCGACTGCGCGAGGCGGAGGCCGCCCTCACCGGTATGCCGCTCGACGTGTCCCTCGCCACCGCCCTGGACGCCGCGGTGGCCGCGGCGGATCCGCCGTCGGATCTCCACGGGAGCGGCGCCTACCGCAGCGACATGCTGCGCACCGTGTTCCGCCGGGCAGCGGCCCGGCTTTCCGCACACAGGAGTGGTCGATGAGAACCGGGGAGATCACCGTCACCGTCAACGGGACCGCACGGTCCGCGTCGGCGGAGTCCCGCACCCTACTGAGCGACTTCCTACGCCACGGACTCGGCCTGACCGGCACGCACGTCGGCTGCGAGCAGGGGGTCTGCGGGTCCTGCACGGTACTCGTCGACGGAGAGCCCGTACGCTCCTGCCTGATGCTGGCCGTACAGACCGAGGGCCGGCGGGTGGAGACCGTGGAAGGCCTGGCAGCGAACGGCGAACTGACCGGCATGCAGCGGGCGTTGATGGAGGAGCACGGTCTCCAGTGCGGCTTCTGCACGCCCGGTCTGTTGATGGGCCTGGAGTACGCCGACCGGTCCGGACTGACCGCCGCCGACGCCGTCGAGTGCGTGGTCGGGGGCCACGTCTGCCGCTGTACGGGCTACGGGGGCATCCGCGCGGCCGTCGAGGCCCACTGGCAGCGGAAGGAGCAGGCACGGTGAGCCCGCGCGACCCCGTGATCGGGCGCTCGGTCCCCCGCACCCACGACCCGCGCATGCTGCGGGGCGAGAGCCGCTTCGTCGACGACATCGACGAGACGGGCGTCCTCCACGCCGTCGTCGTGCGCAGTCACGTGGCGCACGGCCGGGTCACCCGCTTCGACGCCACCGCGCTGGCGGGGCGCGGGGCGCGGCTGGTGCTCGGACCCGAGGAGATCGAGGAGCTGCTCGATCCGCTGCCCACCTCGTGGCGGCTGCCCGGGCAGGGCGCCCACCACATCGATCCGCAGGCGCGCGTCGTGCGCTACGTCGGCCAGCCCATCGGCCTCGTGGTGGCGGCCGGCCGCGCCCTCGCGGAGGACCTCGCCGAAGCCGTCCGGGTCGACATCGAGCCGCTGCCCGCGGTCGTCGGCATCGACGCCGCGCGCGCCGAGGGCGCGCCCCTGCTGTATCCGGACGCACCGGGCAACGTGGCCGGGGAGATCCACTTCGGGGACCCCGTCGACGAGCTGGAACGGATCATCGCCGCGGCGCCGCACGTCGTCGAACGGCGGTCGCGGATCCAGCGGATCAACCACAGTCCCATGGAACCCCGCGGCGTCCTCGCCGAGTGGATCCCGGCCACCCGACGGATGACCGTCCACAGCAGCACGCAGTCGCCCCACGCGGTGCGCCAGGAGCTGGCCGCCGCGCTGCGGTTGCGGGTCGACCAGATCCGGGTGGTCGCACCCGACGTGGGCGGCTCCTTCGGCGGCAAGGTCACCCTGTACGTCGACGAGGCCCTGGTCTGCGCGGCGGCGATCGCGCTGGGCCGGCGGGTGAAGTGGACGGAAGACCGCACCGAGAACCTGACGGCGAGCTACCAGGGGCGCGGCCAGCAGGCGAGGGCGCGGCTCGCCCTGGACGGGGAGGGCCGCTTCCTCGCGCTCAGCGCCCACATCGAGGGCGATCTGGGTGCCTTCGCCATCCAGGCGGGAGCCGGCCCGTTCCAGGTCGCCGGTCTGGCGCTGGAAGGTCCCTACCGCTTCGGACGGGCGGGCACGACGGTCACCGCCGTCTACACCACGACGGTCCCCACCGGTGCCTACCGCGGGTACGGGATGCAGGAGGCCGCGTGGATCCGTGAGCGCCTGATCGACGAGGCGGCCCGCGAACTGGACCTGGACCCGACCGAACTGCGGCTGCGGAACATGATCCGCCCCGAGGAGATGCCCTTCGCCACCCGCTCCGGGCTGACCTACGACAACGGGGACTACCCGGCGGTTCTGCGGCGCGCCGCCGAACTCGCCGAACAGCGGCGCAGGCCCTCCACGGACACCGTGCGGCGCGGCACCGCCGTGACCTCCAGCGTCGAGATCACCGGCTTCGCGCCCTCGGTGCTGCTGGAGGCCTTCGGCATCGCGTGGAGCGGCTGGGAAGGCGCGCGGCTGCGGATCAACCACGACGGCACGGTCACGGTGTTCTCCGGCGTGATCCCGGTCGGCCAGGGCATCGAGACGACGCTGGCGCAGATCGTCGCCGACCGGCTGGGCGTACCGCTGGAGTGGGTCGCGGTAGAGCTGGGCGACACCGCCACCTCCCCGTACTCGGACCTTTCCTCACAGGCCAGCCGCTCGCTCACGCTCGCGGGCGGTGCGCTCATGAAGGCGGGGGAGTCGATGCGGGAACGGATGCACCGGCTTGCTGCCCACTACCTCGACGCCCCCGTGGCGGACGTGACCCTGCAGGACGTCACCGCGGACGGTGCGGTGTTCCGCGCCGCGGAGCGGCCGGCGGGGATCTCCTGGCGCGAGGTGGCCTCCCGGGCCTGGAAGGGCTGGGGCCGCGACGACGGCGATCCCATCAGGCTGGAGGCGGAGGTGGAGTTCGACCCGCCCGCCCTGACCTACTCCTACTGCGCCCACGGCGCGGCCATCGCCCTCGACCTGGAGACCGGCGAAACCCGGGTCGAGGACTACTGGGCGGTCAACGACAGCGGGGTGCTGGTGAATCCGCTGATCGCGACCGGACAGATCACCGGCGGGATCGCGCAGGGCATCGGCATCGCGCTGTTGGAGGAGTCCGTGCACGACCCGGAAACCGGGCGACCGCTGAGCACGGGCTACGCGGACTACGCGCTGCCGTCCGCGGGAGACGTGCCCGCGGTGGTCATCGAGGACCGGGTGACGCCGAGCACCGTGATCCCCGGAGGCTTCAAAGGGCTCGGGGAGAGCGGCACCATCCCGCCACCCGCGACCATCGCGAACGCCCTCGCGCGCGCGGTGCCCGAGATCGCGGAGCGGTTGACGGCGTCCCCGCTGTCTCCGGCGGTCGTCTGGGCCGCCCTCACCGCCGCCAAGACCGATTCCGACGTCACCCCCGAGGAGCCACGATGAACCAGGGCACGGGCCCGACCGTCCGGGAAGCGACCTTCGCCCTGCTGCGGGAGCTCGGCGTGAACACCGTCTTCGGCAATCCCGGCTCGACGGAGCTGCCCATGCTCCGCGACTTCCCGCCGGACTTCCACTACGTGCTGGGGCTCCAGGAATCCGTGGTGCTCGGCATGGCTGACGGCCACGCGCAGGCCACCCACAACGCGGCGCTGGTCAGCCTGCACTCGGCGGCGGGGGTCGGGCACGCCATGGGGAACCTCTTCACCGCGTACCGCAACCGCACCCCCCTGGTCATCGTGGCCGGGCAGCAGGCCCGGTCGCTGTTGGCGGGCGAGCCGTACCTGTTCAACGACGAGGCCGCCCAACTGCCCCGGCCGTACGTCAAGTGGAGCCGGGAACCGGCCCGGCCGCAGGACGTTCCGGCGGCGATCGCCCGCGCGTACCACCTCGCCATGACGCCGCCGACGGGCCCCACCCTGGTGTCGGTCCCGGCCGACGACTGGGACGTGGTCTGCGAGCCCGTGTCCCCGCGCCGGGTGAGCCGGACCCTGCGCCCCGACGCCGTCCTGATCGACGAGGTGGCACGGGCGCTGGCCGGCGCGGCCCGACCGGCGTTCGTGGTGGGCGCCGGAGTGGACCAGGAGCGGGCGTTCGCCGAGGTGGTCGCGCTCGCCGAGCTCCACCGCGCCAGGGTCTGGGCGGCTCCGATGTCGTCCCGGTGCAGCTTCCCCGAGGACCATCCGTTGTTCGCCGGCTTCCTCCCACCGCTGCGCGAGGGCATCGTGGCGGAGCTCGCGGGGCACGACGTGGTGCTCTCGCTGGGCGCGCCGGTCTTCACGTACCACGTGGCGGGCACGGGTCCGTACGTGCCGCCGGGCACCGCCCTGTACCAGCTGACGGACGACCCCCGGACGGCGGCCTGGACCCCGGTGGGCACCTCCGTGGTCACCAGCCTCGGCCCCGCAGTGGACGAGTTGCTGGGCCACGCCCCGTTGCGGGAGCGGCCGATGCCGCCCGCCCGGCCCCTACCCGCCCCGGTGGCCGGGTCCTCCGTGATCACCCAGCCGTTCCTCATGCGCACGCTCGCCGAACTGCGCCCGGCGAACAGCGTGATCGTCGAGGAGGCGCCGAGCAGTAGGCCGGTGATGTGCTCGTACCTGCCCAACACCCGACCCGAGAGCTTCTACACGTGTGCCAGCGGTTCCCTCGGGCACTCCTTGCCCGCTGCTGTCGGCATGGCCCTGGGGCGTCCGACGGAGCGGATCGTCGCGGTGGTCGGGGACGGCTCCGCGATGTACTCCGTCCAAGCGCTGTGGTCCGCGGCCGAGCTGAACCTGCCGATCACCGTCGTCGTGGTGAACAACGGCGGGTACGCGACGGTGGACCGCTTCGCCGAACGCTTCGGGATGGGCAAGCCCGTGGGCACCGCGCTCCCCCACCTCGACTTCGCCTCCCTGGCCCGGTCCCAGGGCTGTGCCGCGGCCCGGGTGGACCGTCCGGAGCAGCTCGCGCCCAGCCTGGAAGCCGCGTTGGCCTCCACCGGCCCCTACCTGCTGGAGGTCGTGACGGCCGACTGACCGGGTGCCGCGGCCGGGTACGGGCGCGGTGCTACCGGGCGCTCGCGGACGAGCAGGGAGCGGGCTCCCGTACCCGCTCGGCCGCCGTGCGCCAGGCATCGGTGACCGCGGCGCGGGCCCGGGCGGTGCGCGCCGCGACGTCGCCGGTCAGCCGCACGGGAGCGCCCACGTGGACGTGCAGCGACGGGCGGCGCAGGGGCGCGGTGGCCACTCCGGCCAGTTGCTTGGCGGTGCTCCCGGACGAGAGCCGGCGCGAGCCCGCCTGGCCGATCGGTACGACGAGGGCGCCGGTGCGTTCGGTGAGCCGGGCCAGTCCGCTGCGGAACGGGCCGGGAGCCGACTCCGCCGCGTCCCTGCGCGCGGGCAGGCACCCCTCGGCGTACATCAGCAACACCCGCCCCCGCGCGAGCGCTTCGGCGGCCGCGTCGAGCGCGGCCGAGGCGCGGGCCGTGCCGCGGGCGACCGGCAGGTGTCCTTCCGCGGTGAGGGCGCGCCCGAGCAGCGGCACGCGCCACAGGCCCGCGGTCGCCATGACGACCGGCCGGACCCCGAGCCGGTGCAGCGCGGCGAGCACCACCGCCGGGTCGGTGAGCGAGGTGTGATTGGCGACGAGGACCGTGCCCTGCCCCCCTGCGTCCGCGATCGTCCCGGTCACGGACAGCCTGCCGAAGAGGGGGACCAGCGATGCGGCGGTGCGGCTGAGCAAGGGAGCCTCCGGGACGGGGGGAGCGGTGCGTGATCACCATCGTCCGGCCGGCGCCCCGGCCCCGTCCTGAGCGATCGTGCTCATCTCGAGGGGGTGCGGTACCTAGTGCCGTGGCCGGGGAGGTTCACCGTGTCGCGGCGCCCGGCACGGCACCTCGCCGCGTTGTCGGACCACGACGGTACGTCCAGTACGAGTCGCGGTCCTCCGCCTTGCGATGCGTCCCCTCGGCCCTGCGGGCCTGGGGAGGCCCCAGGGCACCGGACACCGCGACCCGGCAAACCTCCCCGGCCACGGCACTACGGAAGCCACAGCAGATTGACAGCACACTGTCGAATTGACAGAATGCTGCCATACGCAGGCCGGCAGCGACCCGGAGGACCCCATGAATCCCGTGAACCCCACGCCCCGCACCGTGCACCTCGCCGTCTACGACACCCTGGCCGACTGGGAGACCGGGCACGCCACCGCCTGGCTCGCCCGCACCGGCTACGACGTGCGCACGGTCGGCCTCTCCACGGACCCCGTCCGCAGCATGGGCGGCCTGCGGATCACCCCCGACCTCGCGCTCGACGAGCTGCGCCCCGAGGACAGCGCCCTGCTCCTGCTGCCCGGAGCCGACCTGTGGGACTCGGGCGACGATCTGGCCGCCTTCGCCGGGGCCGCCCGGACCTTCCTGGGCGCGGGCGTCCCCGTCGCCGCCATCTGCGGAGCCACGGCGGGCCTCGCCCGCGAGGGGCTGCTCGACGACCGCGCGCACACCAGCGCCGCGCCCGAGTACCTCGCCGCGACCGGCTACCGGGGCGCCGCCCACTACGCCGACGCCGACGCCGTCACCGCGGGCGACCTCATCACCGCGGGACCGACCGAGCCGGTCGCCTTCGCCCGCGAAGTCCTCGGCCGGCTGGGCGCGTTCGAGGGCTCCGCGCTCGACGCCTGGTACCGGCTCTTCCACCACTCCGACCCGGCCGCCTACGCGGAGCTCAACGCGTGAGCCGGGCCGCGCAGGACGCGCTGTCGGGCGCCGCGCTGTCGGTCTTCCGGCTGAACGGCCAATTCCTCGCCGTCTCGGAGGAATTGGCCGCGCCCGCCGGTCTCACCGCCGCTTGGTGGCAGGTCCTGGGCGCCGTACTCCACGAACCACTGCCGGTCGCCGGCATCGCCCGGGCCATGGGCATCACCCGCCAGAGCGTCCAGCGCATCGCCGACCTCCTGGTGGGCCAGGGCCTCGCCGCCTACGCACCCAACCCGGCGCACCGGCGCGCCAAACTCCTCTGCCCCACGGCCGAGGGACGCGCGGCGATCTCCAGGATCGATCCGGGCCACGCGGACCTGGCGGCGCGGCTGCTACACGCACTGGGCGGCCAGGACGCCTTCGACGAAACGGTACGGGCACTACGTCGGCTCAGCGCGGCACTGGACACGATCACCGAATCCAGCCCCGCCGACGTTAAAGGCACCCCGCGCGAAGCCAGATCCAACCCCGCCGACGTTAAAGGCACCCCGCACGAAGCCAGATCCAACCCCGCCGGCGTTTGAGGCGCCCCGCACGGAGCCAGATCCAGCCCCGCCGGCGTTTGAGGCGCCCCCGGAGGGCACGCGAACCGGCACGCGAACCGGCACGCGAACCGGCACGCGAACCGGCACGCGACCCCCTAGGCTTCCGGCGGCACCACACCGCACCACCCGGCACCGATACCAGGAGCGCACACCGTGTTCGACCCCGCAGCAGGGCACCCGTACCCCGACGCCCACCACCCGGACGCGGCCCCCGCGCCGCACCCGTTGTTGGGGCCGGTGCTCGGGTTCCTGGGCACCTGGCACGGGCGGGGGCGGGGCGGCTACCCCACGCTCGGCGGGGAGTTCACGTACGCGCAGGAGGTCACCTTCAGCCACGACGGCCGGCCCTTCCTCCACTACGAGACCCGGGCCTGGCTGCTGGACGCCGACGACGCGCCGCTGCGGCCATCGGCCCGCGAGAGCGGCTGGTGGCGGCTCCAGCCCGAGGGTCGGGTGGAGGCGCTGATCACCCAGCCGACGGGCATCGCGGAGATCCTGGTCGGCCGCGCGGACGGCACCGAGGTCGACCTGGCCACCCACGAGGTGGCCCTCGCGCCCACGGCCAAGGAGGTCAACGCCACCCGCCGGCGCTACACCCTGGCCGAGGACGGCACGCTCACCTTCGTCCACGACCTCGCGGCGGTCGGCCAACCCCTCCAGCACCACCTCTCGGCGCGACTGAAGCGCCGAGAGGGTTAGGGCGCCCTTTCGGATCCTGCCGGGCCCGCGACGCCTGGCCCCGCGCCCGTTCGTCGCTGTCGCCGCAGGACTCCGCGTCGGCAGTGCGTCCGGGCGGGCCGGGCAATGTCAGAAATACTGCTGCACATGAACGATTCCCCACCCACCGGTACGTCCGGCGGGCCCGGCCTGTCGCGACGGCTGGTCCCCATGACCGGGCGTGACCCGGAAGAGCACGGCCGGACGTCCTCGCCGCTGGAGCTGTTGTTCGACCTGACCTTCGTGGTCGCCGTCGGCACGGCGGCGTTCCAGTTCGCCGAGATGCTCGCCGAGGGGCATGCCGGCCAGGCGGTCATCGCCTTCGTCCTGGCGATGTTCGCGATCAGCATCGCCTGGATCAGCTTCAGCTGGTTCGCGTCCGCCTTCGCCACCGACGACTGGCTCTACCGGGCCATGACGATGCTGCAGATGATCGGCGTCGTCGTGTTCTCGCTCGGCCTGCCGGCGATGTTCCACTCCGTCGAGGAGGGCGGCCATCTCGAACTGCGTGCCATGGTCATCGGCTACGTCGTCATGCGGATCGCGATGGTGCTCCAGTGGCGGCGCGCCGCCCGGCAGTCCCCGTCGTTCCACGACGTGGGCATGGCCAACATCCGCTGGACGGTGATCGTCCAGGCCGGCTGGATCGTCGTGGCCTTCGTGCACATGCCCATCAGCGTCGTATTCGTCGCGTTCGGTGTCCTGGGCGCCCTCGAACTCGTCCTGCCGGTACTGACGCAGGGTTCCGCGGGCGGCACGCCCTGGCACCCGCACCACGTCGCCGAGCGGTACGGACTCTTCGCGATCATCGTCCTCGGTGAGGGCGTCGTCGGTACGGTCGCGTCCTCCGGCGACCTCCTGGGCGGCGGGGACGGCACGCACTGGACCTGGAACGCGATCGCCGTGGTCATCGCCGGCGTGGGCCTGACCTTCGGCATGTGGTGGATGTACTTCCTGACGCCGTTCGGCGACATCCTGGTGCACCGCCGCGGCCGCGGATACCTCTTCGGCTACGGCCACATCCCCCTGTTCATCGGCGTCGCCGGAGCCGGCGCCGGGCTGCACGTGGCGGGCCTGTACATGGAACACCACGCCAAGATCTCCGGCACCGCCGTCGTCCTGGCCCTCGCTCTGCCCGTCGGCCTCTACATGCTGATGATCTACCTCCTGCACAGCCTGCTGCTGTCCACGGCCGACCGCTTCCACATCCTTCTGGTCGCGCTCACCATCGCCGTACTGCTCACGGCCATCCTCCTGGCCGCCGCCGGCGTGGCCATCGCGGTGTGCCTGCTCGTGGTCATGCTCGCGCCCTTCGTCACCGTGATCGGCTACGAGACGATCGGCCACCGCCACCAACAGCAGATGCTCGAAGAGCTGGGCAAGCAGTAGGTACCGCTCGGCCGAATCGACGGTTCCGGGTCAGCTCGCCGCGCCCTGGAGGAGGGTCAGGTGGCCGCGGCGGGCCGGGGTGCGGGTCCCGGCGACCGGTCCGGACGCCGCGGCGAGTTGGCGGACGGGGGAGCCCTGTTCGCGTGCGCGCGGTTCCCGCGTGCGGAGGTCCTCCTTGCGCAGGTCCTCCCGCAGTTCCCGGAGCACGTCCTGGAGGGCCTCGTCGAAGCGGGTGACGTCCTCGGGGGTGTTGTCATAGTGGACCGAGGCCCGCAACGCGGTGGTGACGCCCCGACCCGGAAGGTGGAGGGGCGTCTCCTGCGCCACCGTCTTCCACACCACGACCCCGCGCCGCGCCAGTGCGCGCCGGATCAGCGCGGCGGGCAGTTCGGCGTGCCGGAAGGCGAGGATGCCGGATCCTTCCGCGCCCGCGGTGAGCAGTTCGATGCCGGGGGTGCGCTCCAGGACCGCGCGCAGGTCGGCCTCCAGGTCGCGCCAGGGCAGCAGCGCGGCCGCCGCGTGGTGGGCCAGGGCCTCGTGCAGTGCGGCGACGGCTGCCGGGGCGGGCCGCGGGTGCGCCCGGCCGCCGAGCAGCGACCGCAGTGCGGGGGCGACGTAGGCGAAGCCGATCGCGTCGGGGCCGCGGAGGAAGCGCCAACCGTCGGCGGTGAGCAGGTCGCAGCCGATGGCCGCGGCGTCGACGGGCAGCCGCCCGACGGAGTGCGAGGCGTCGACCGCGTACCGGGCCCGGTGGCCGGCCAGCAGCCGACCGACGGCCTCGACCGGGCTGACCGTGCCGAGGGTGGCGGCGACGTGGGTGACGGAGACCAGGGCGACGTCCTCGTCGAGGTGCGCGGCCATCCACTCCAGGTCGAGCTGCCCGTCCGCACGCAGCGGGACGACCTCCAGCGCGCAGTGCGTACGGTCGCGCAGGGCGTGGAGGGCGGTCAGCTGGGCCACGCCCTCGTACGGGGTGGTCCAGATCCGGTCGCCGGGGGTCAGGGCGAGGCCCGAGAGGCAGAACTCGAAGGCGGCGGCCGCGCCCTTGAACAGCGCGGTGTGCGCGGCCGGGACGCCGAGGAGGCCGCCGAGTCGGGCGTAGACCTCGGTGTGCAGGACGGCGCCGAGGCGCTCCTCCAGGTCGTAGGGGCCGTAGAGGTCGTCGCGGGCGGTGGCGTCGGCGAGTACGGCGCGCACGGCGGCCGGCATCCGGCCGGTGCCCGCCGTGTTGAGGTGAGCCGTGTTCATTTCAGGGGCCTCCCCCCACAGTTGGGGTGTACCAAGACTTGCCAACTAACTTGGCAACATGTTGCCCACCAACGAGCCAGCTTGGCAATGCTTGGCAACACCCGCTCAGGCAGGACTCTAGGAAACGAGTCCGGCAACCCTTGCCCACCCCCCCTTGGCAACTCTTGGCAACATTCACCGCTCCTCTTGCCGAACCCTCATTCATGCAGGTCAGAGCCGTGCATCAAGGCACACAGCACGAGCTGGAGTGGCAAATACGGGCCCTTTTCTGGGGTTCTCCACCCCTTCTCCACCGCATTCCGAGCGGTTTTCCAGTGGGTGTTGCCAATCTTCTTGGCAGAGAGGTTGCCAAGCCGGATCAAACAATTGCCACGGAGGACACCATGAAGAACATCGCCCGCCTCATCGCCACCGCCGCCCTCGCCGCCGCCGCCCTCCTCACCGCCGGTGGGATCGCCAACGCCGACGGCGGCACCGACATCGGCTGGCCGGTCGCCCCGCCCACCGGGGTCACGGCCGTCGCCGACGGCGGCACCGACATCGGCTGGCCGGTCGCCCCGCCCACCACCCCGGCCCCCACCACCCCGGCGCCGACCCCGGCCCCCACCACCAACATCGGCTGGCCGTAACCTCCACGGCGGCTCTAGCCGGATGCGGCACGGTGCTGCGAGGAGCACCAGCACTGCCGCCCGGAAGGAAGTCCCCGATGGCCCAGATCGCCCACGCACCGTGGAACGCGAAGTTCGAGACCGTCCTGCGTCAGGGCCTGCCCGGGCTCGGCAAGGACAAGCAGCCCGCGGCCGACGTCCCGATGGACGCGTACGGGCTGGACTCGATGGCCCTCATCGGCATCGTCAGCGCTCTGGAGCGGGCCTTCCGCACCAGCCTCGCCGGACAGGTCGTCGTCCCCGTGCACTCCCTCACCGCCGGCCAGCTGTGGGGCATACTCTCCGCCGCGCTCCAGCCCTCCTGGGACCAGGAGCGCCCCGTCGCGGCAGGCCACCACACCCGCGACCTCGGCCCCTGGGCCGTAGCCTGACCAACCACCGCGAAGCCCCCGCCGGTCATCCGACCGCGACGGGGGCTTCGGTCATGCGGGGGGGGCGAAGGGGTCAGAGTCGTCCGATGACGACCGCCCGGACGTCGCTGCGGCGCAGGTACCCCCACTGCTTGGAGTCGATGCTGGCGTGGTGTCGGCCGAGGACCAGGAACCGCCCCGGGGGCACCCGTTCGCCCGGCCCGAAGCCGGGCAGGTCCACGAACGGGGCCGGCACGGGATCGCCCGGTACCGCGACCACGCGCTTGAGGAAGAGGCTGGGCGGGCGTTCCCCCCGTCCACCGTCCGGATCGGTCCGGTCCACGATCACGGCGCAGCCCCGGCGCAGGGGTACCCACGTCCCCTTCCGCACGGCCAGGACCCGGTCCCCCGGCTGGAAGTCGGGTGCCATGCTGGACCCGCTCACCTCGACGAGGGATACGAGCTCGTACCTGTACACCGCCCAGAGCGCGACCAGCAACGCGCCGGTGGCACCCGCGACGGCGAGTGCGATCACGAGGCGCTCCCGGACAGCGTCTCGGCCCGCGGAGATTCGGCCGGGCCGCTCCGGTAGCCGCTGGCCTGCGATTCGAAGAGCCGGTGGTACTCGCCGCCCAACCGCATCAGCGCCTCGTGCGAACCGGCCTCCGAGACCAGCCCGTCCTTGATGACGACGATGTGGTCGGCCGCGCGCACGGCGTTCATCCGATGGGAGACGAGCACTTTCGCGGCCTGCGGCGCGAACTCGCCCAGTCGGCGTCCCATGTCCGCCTCGGCTCCGGCGTCCATGCCCGACCCCGGCTCGTCCAGGATCACCAGGTCCCGGTCGGCCCTCATGAACGCCCGCCCGATCGCCAGACGTTGCCACTGTCCGCCGGACAGCGAGACGGGCGACTGCTGGTCGCCGGACGGATTGGAGAGGAAGGCCCTGCTCAAGTAGGTGTCGTAGCCCCGGGGAAGAGCGTCGATGATGCGGTCGACGTCGGCTGCCCGCGCCGCGTCGCGGACCCGCCCGCGGTCGGTCGCGTGCGGCAGGTCGCCTATGCCGATGTTCTGCGCGACCGTCAGGTCATGGGCCACGAAATCCTGGAAGACGGTGGCGATGCGGTCCCGGAACCCCTCGGCACCGAATGCGCGGATGTCGGTCCCGTCCCAGCGGACGGCTCCTCGCGTCGGCTCGTACAGCCCGCAGAGCAGCTTGACCAGGGTGCTCTTCCCCGCTCCGTTCACACCCACGAGGGCCGTCGTCGTCCCCGGCACCAGGTCGAAGGACACACCGCGCAGCACCCAGTCGGAGTCGTCCGCGTACCGGAACCACAGGTCGCGGATGCTGATGCGGTCCGTCAACGGCGGAGCGGCGCGGTGCGCGCCGGCCGCTCGGCGTTCGGGGAGGGCCATGAGCGAGCGGTAGTCGTCGAAGAGGAGCAGTCCCTTGACCGTACCGCCCGCGGTACTGGCCATGGCCGCGAAGCCGGCCGTCAGAGCCGCGATGCCGGACAGGACGATGGTCACGTCGCCGATGGACAGCCGGTCCTTCGCGACTTCGGTGGCGACCCAGTACATGGCTCCCGCCACCACCAGTGCGTTCGCCACGAGGACCGGTACCTGCCGGGCGAGCGACGTGCGGTCCACCGCCCCGAGGGCCCGGTGCGACTGCGACAGGTCCGCCCGCAGTCGGCCCAGCCAGAACCTACCGAGGCCCAGCATCATGGCCTCCTGCATCGTGCTCGCACCGGTCAGCATCACGCGGTAGAAGGTCTGTCTGCGGGCTGCGGTCATGGTCTCCCGCATGGCCTCGGCGCCGAGCCGGGACATGGCGATCTCGACGAACAGCACGTGGACGGCGACCGCGAGCACCGCGAGGAGGAGCAGGGGCTCGACGGCCGCGAGGGCGGCGGAGAATCCGATGATCGTGGTGAGCGACTGGAGGGAGCTGAAGGCACCGCCCGCGATCTGGCCCGGTACCGCGTGCGCCGTCTCCTGAGCGAGGTTGACGCGGTTGAGCAGGGTGGGGTCTTCGAACGACGACAGGTACGGGAGACGTCCGAGCTTGCCGAAGATCTCGTTCTGCATGTGCATCTCGACGGATCGGTTCAAGCAGGACTGCGCGTACTGGAGGACGTGGGGCACGAACAGTCCCCCGGCGCCCGCCGCCGCGATCACGGCGACCGCCGCGGTGGGGGCCGCCGTCGTATCCGGCGCGGCCAGACCCTCCAGGAGGTGCGCCATCCCCCAGGCCGCGGCGGGGGGTACGAGCCCTGCCAGCAGGCTCGCCACCAGAAGGACGTAGGGATGGGGCCCGCCGTGGCGGAAGACGACGCCCGACACGGCCAGGCAGTTGCGCCCGGTTTCGCGCAGTTTCACCTCGCGACCTCGGGGTCACTCGCGAACTGGTCGAGGACGTCGTCCAGGGACGGCGCCTGGTTGGCCCAGAAGACCACCTGGCCGCTCGCGTCCACCACGCCGAAGGCGGGGAAGTTCCTGACACCGAGCGGTTCGAGCACCGGACCGTCGACGTCCTGGCGCACGACGCTGCCGACATCGTCCAGTTCCCGCACGAACCCGTCGGCCAGCGGCCCCTCGCCGACGACGAGGGAGACGACCCTGCTCCGGTCCACGTGGTGGCGCCGGATCCGCTCCTTGAAGACCGGCAGTTGATCGGCGCAGCCCGCGCAGCCCGCGGAGAAGACGCCCAGCAGGACCGGGTCCCGCTGATCCGCACCGAGCGGCACGGCTTCTCCCCGCAGCCCCGTCAGGGGCGTGTCCCGGGGGAACTGCTTGCCGACCGGAACCACGGGCCGCGCGTCCGTGTCGTCGTGTTGCTGGTCGAGCACCTGCTTCGTCCTGCGGGCGACGGCCACGGACAGCAGGAGGGCGACGCTGGCGAAAGCCAGGGCCAGGAGGGAGAGGGTGGTGTTCATCGCTTGGCCTCCGGTAGGGGTGCGTGGAAGAAGGTGAGGACGTCGTCGAACCACACGACGAGCGCGGCCGCGGCGAGGGCCGGCAGTGCCCCCGCGAGCAGTTCCTCCGCCCGCGCTCCCGTGCCCCCGCCCCCGGTGAGCAGGCACGTCGTCAGCAGTCCCGCTGCCACGAGGGCCAGCAGGGCGTTGCGCACGACGTGCGGCCAGGAAGCCGGTCGGTCCGACTCCCCCATGCAGCCGCAGGAGCTGCCGCCGCCGCTGCGCAGGAGGGCGATCAGGTACGCCGTGAAGACGCTCAGGAGAGCGGCGGTCCAGAGGAAGCCGCACCACACGAGGGACCCCGGCAGGAGCATGGAGCAGAACGCGACCACCTCCGCGCCCACGGCTGCCCGGGCGGCGGCGGATGCCCAGGGCCCGGCTCCCGTCAGCGTGGCGGTCACATGGCGTTGGAACGAGGCGAAGTTGCGCACTTTGAGTGCGGTGGACAGGGCGAAGACCGCGAAGAAGAGCACTCGTCCGGAGAAGAGGAACAGGGCCATCGGATGCCTCTCGGGCACGGCCGTGCCGGTCGACCCGTTGCTGCGGCCGACCGGCACGAGGTCATGTGATCAGACGGAGCACTTGTAGCCGCAGGACAGCGTGTAGCAGCACTCGATGTAGCCGCACTGGTTCCGCTCGCCGCACTTGGGCTGCTGCCAGCAGGTGGGAGCGCACCCCGCCGAGGCCGTCTTCTTCGGCAGCAGCGACCCGGCGATCCTCGAACCCATCGACAGCACGGTCTTGGTCATTGCGTCTCCCCTGTGTGGAACGTGATCTTTGACAGGCCCGAGCGTGTCGTGCTCCACCAACGCGCCTCTAACCGAACACCAACCGGCCGATCACCTCCCCCCGGGCGCGCTCCAAGGTCCAGGAAGACGACGCAGCCCCAGGTCAGGGACCTGGGGCTGCGTCTCGGGGCGGTGGGCTTCGGCCGGTCAGGGCGTACGCAGGACCGAGTAGATCAACTGGTCGTGCCAGGCGCCCGCGCGCCATTGGGCGCGGCGGATGCGGCCCTCCAGTTCGAAGCCGGCCTTCACGACGGCCCGTTGTTCCGCGATGTTGTCGACGTCGGTGCACACCTGGACGCGTTCGGCCCGGGTGTGCTCGAAGAGGTACTCGACGAGCTGCCGTTGCGCCCGGGTGCCGATGCCCCGGCCGCGGTGCGCGGCGAACAGTCCGATCGCGATCTCCCAGCAGGACGAGGTGTCCGCCCGTCCCCAGGCCCGCCGCAGCCATTCGACGCGCCCGACGAGGGTGTCGCCGACGGCGACGGACAGCATGTTCTCGTCGCCGCCCAGCAGCCCCCGGTCCGCGAGCGCCTGCCGCGCGCGCAGGGCCGGCGTGTGGCCGTACCACTGGTAGGGCCCGGGGCCGTCCGGTCCGGCGAACTCCGCCTCGAACCGGTCCAGATCCGCCGCCGTCACCGGCCGCAGCACCACGGCGTGCGCTTCTGACAACCCATCCTCTGCCATGTGGTGATCGTACAAGGGCGCCGCGACACCCCCTCCCACCTGTGGTTCCACCAGTCTTCATGCGTTCTTGGACAGAGGCTCAGGATCCGCTTGCCAACATCGAGGCAAGATTTTGCCAAGCCCCACAGCCCAGTCGCGCACAGCCCGGTCGCCCCACAGCCCGGTCGCCGCCAGTCCGGTCGCCGCTGTCGAAGGAGCTACAGCCTTGATGTCACTCTCCGGCCTCATCGAACAGCACGTGCTCGCGCGGCCCGAGGCGACCGCCGTCACCCACCCGGCCGGCGGGGGCGACGAAGTCTCGCTCTCCTACCGCGAGTTGAGCCTCGCGGCCAACCGGCTCGCCGCCCACCTCGGCGCCCTCGGCGTACGCCCCGGCGACCGGGTGGTGACCGCGCTGCGGCCGGGGCCGGACCTGGTGACCGCCTTCCTCGCCATCGTCCGCGCGGGCGCGGCGTACGTGCCCGTCGACCCGGCGCACCCCGGCGAGCGCCGGCGCCTGATCGTCGAGGACAGCGCGGCGCGCGCCGTGGTCACCGAGGGCGCCTTCGCCGCCGACTACGCGGACCTGGGCGCGGTCGTCATCGCCGTGGACGGCGACGCCACCTCCATCTCGGAGCGCCCCTCCGAACTCGCCGCGCTGCGCGCGCCGGTGCCGGGCCCCGAGGACGCGGCGTACGTCTGCTACACCTCCGGTACGAGCGGCACCCCCAAGGGGGTCGTCGTCCCGCACCGCGCCGTGCTCGACCTCGTCGGCTCGGGGGACTTCCTGCGCCTCGGCCCGCGGGACGTGGTCGCGCAGGCCGCCAGCCCCGCCTTCGACGCGGTCACCTTCGAGATCTGGTCGACCCTCGCCGCCGGGGCCCGCCTCGCCGGGCTGACCCGGGACACCGTCACCGACCCGGCCCGCTTCGAGCGGGCGGTCCGCGACCAGGGCGTCACCGTCGCCTTCCTGACCACCCCGCTCTTCCACCGGATCGCCCGCGAGCGCCCGGCCGCCTTCGCCCCGCTGCGCGCGCTGCTCTTCGGCGGCGAGCCCTGCGACCCGCGCCGGGTGCGCGAGGTGTTCCGGGCCGGGCCGCCGAACCGGCTGCTGCACATGTACGGGCCCACCGAGGCCACCGCCTTCGCCACCTGGCATGAGGTCACCGAGCCCGCCGAGGACGCCCGCACCATCCCGATCGGGCGGCCGCTGGGGGCCACCGTCACCGTCGTCGTGGACCGCGACGGCGTTCGGGTGGGCCCGGGCGGCTCCGGCGAACTGCTGCTGGGCGGGCCGGGGCTGGCCACCGGCTACCTCTCGCAGAGCGAGCCCGGCCCCCGCGGGCGGCTCACGGCGGAGCGCTTCGTCGAGGACCGCTTCACCCCCGGCGGCGGCCGCCTCTACCGCACGGGTGACCTCGTACGGCTGCGCGAGGACGGCGAGTTGGAGTTCCTCGGCCGGGTCGACAAGCAGGTCACCCTGCGCGGACACCGGATCGAGCTCGGCGAGATCGAGGCGGTGCTGGGTGCCCACCCGGCCGTCGCCGAGTCCGTGGTCTCGGTGCACGAGGCCGAGGACGGCGAGCGCCGCCTGGTCGCCCACGTGGTGCCCGCCCCGCTCGCGCCGCCCGCCGCGGACCCGGCCGGGCAGGTCACCGCCTGGCGGGAGATCTTCGAGACCCTCCACCAGGACGCCCGCTCGGGCGGCCTCGGCGAGAACTTCGTGGGCTGGGACAGCAGTTACGACGCGCTGCCGATGCCACTGGCCCAGATGCGCGCCTGGCGCGCGGCGACGCTGGAGCGGATCCGCGAGCTCGGCCAGCGCCGGATCCTGGAGATCGGCGTCGGCACCGGACTGCTGATGGCCCCACTGGCCCGGTCCGCGCAGTGCGAGGAGTACTGGGCCACCGACTTCTCCCCCACCGTCATCGACGCCCTGTACGCGCAGACCCGGGCGGACGGGCGGCTGCGCGGCAAGGTGCGGCTCAGCTGCCGGGAGGCCGAGGACACCGCGGGGCTGCCCGTCGGGCACTTCGACACCGTCGTGCTCAACTCCGTCGCCCAGTACTTCCCGGACCTGGACCGGCTGCGCACCGTCATCGGCCGCGTGCTGCCCCTGCTCGCCCCCGGTGGCTCGATCCTGCTCGGCGACCTGCGCCACCTCGGCCTGGCCCGGGTCCTGCGGACGGGCGTGGAACTGGCCCACCTCGACGCGAGCGCCACCGCGACCGCGAGCGCCACCGTCCTGAGCGCCGTCGACCGGCGGGTCGCCCTGGAGACCGAACTGCTCCTGGACCCGGCCCTGTTCACCGACCTGGCCGGGCAGTTCCCGCAGCTCCGCGCGGTCGACGTACGGGCCAAGCGCGGCGCCGACCACAACGAGCTGACCCGCTACCGCTACGACGTCGTCCTCAGCACCGCCGAGCCCGTCGCCGACCTCGCGGCGGCCCCCGCACGGCCCTGGGGGCACGGGGTGGGCACGGTCGCCGAGCTGGCCGCGCACCTCGGGGAGCACCGCCCGCCCGTGCTGCGACTGACCGGGATCCCCAACGCACGGCTGCACGGCGAGCGGGCGGCCCTGCGCACCCTGGAGGCGGGGGGCAGCGTGGCCGCGGCGCTGGCCCGGCTCGCCGAGCCGGGCGGCGTGCCGGACCCGGAGGAGCTGTGCACGGCGGCGGAGGGCGCGGGCTACCGCGCCGTGCCGACCTGGTCGGCGCGGCCCGACGGCAGCCTTGACCTGGTCCTCCTCGACCCCACACGGATCCCGTACGGCGCCCTGCACGCGACGTACCCGGGCCCCGCGACGGCGGCGCCCGACACCGCGACGTCCGCGGCGGCGGCCAGTGGGGCGAACACCCCGACCGCCTTCGACCACGCCGTCGACGTCGAGGTGGTGCTGCGCGCCCACCTCCAGGAGCGGCTGCCCGACTACATGACCCCCTCCGCCCTGCTCGTCCTGGACGCGCTGCCGCTCACCCCCAGCGGCAAGCTCGACCGGGCGGCGCTGCCCGCACCGGCCTTCGGCGGGGAGCGGCCGGGCACCCAACCGGGCACCCCCGTCCAGGAGATCGTCCGCGACCTGTTCGCCGAGGTGCTCGGCCTGCCGCGGCGCGCGGTCAGCGCGGACTGCGACTTCTTCGCCCTCGGCGGCCACTCGCTGGCCTCGGCCCGGCTGCTGGCCCGCGCCCGGCAGGCGCTCGGCGTCGACCCGGGCCCGCGCGCCCTGTACGACGCCCCGACCCCGGCCCTGTTCGCCGCGCTCGTCGGGGACAGCCCGGCCACCGCCACCGGCCCCGCCGGGAACGCCACCGGCAGCGCCGTCCTGCCCCTGAGGCTGCGCGGGGCGCTGAGCGTGCGCGCGCTGGAGGAGGCGCTGCGGGACCTGGGCGGGCGGCACGAGGCGCTGCGCAACAGCCGCCTGGGCTCGGCGGGCACCCGGCTGCGCGCCCTGGCCGCCGACGACCACGTGCTGGAGCTGACCCTGCCGGGCGAGTCGGTGGACCTGTGGTCGCACACGCCGCTGGCCGCCGAACTGGCCCTGGCCTACGGGGCCCGCGCCACCGGGGACGTCCCGCGCTGGCCGACCTCCGCGCCGCAGGGCGCGCCCCGGGCGATGTACGGGGACCTGGAGCCCACCTCGGCCCCGGGCAGCGGGCCCGACCGGGCCGACTCCACGCTCGGCACGCTGGCGAGCGAGCTGGGCCCGGCCCTGCACGAGCGGCTGACCCTGTTGGCCGCCGAGCACGGGGCCACCCTGTTCATGGTGGTCCACGCGGCGCTCGCGGCGCTGCTGACCCGGCTCGGGGCGCGCTCCCCCGTCACGCTGGCCGCTCCGGTGCCCGCCCGGGACGGCGCGGCCCTGCGGGGCGCGGTGGGGCCGTACGGGCGGGTGCTGGCCCTGTCGGTCGAGACCTCGGGGGATCCGGCCTTCACGGAACTGCTGGCCCGGGTGCGGACGGCGGACCTCGCGGCCTACCGGCGCGGGGACGCGGCGCTGGCCCTGCCGGGCGGGATCGCGCTCGGGCTGCTCCAGGAGACGGGCGGCGAGTTCGAGGGCGCCGGCTTGACCGTATCCGCCGAGGACGCGCAACTCCCGCACCGGGCGGCCGCCTTGGCCTTGACCCTGACCGAGCGGCAGACCCCGGCCGGGGCGCCCGGCGGGCTGGCGCTGAGCGCGGTCTTCCAGCACGAGGCGATCGGCGAGACCGCGGCCGCGCATCTGACCGGGCAGTTGGTCGCGCTGCTGGAAGCGGCCCTGGAGGCACCGCACAGCGCCCTGAGCCGGCTGCGGCCACTGCCGGGCGAGGTGTCGGCGGAGACCGTCGGCCCCTGGCTCGGGGAGCACCTGGAGCTGCCGGTGCGCAGCGTGGCCTCCCTTTTCGCGGCCCAGGTGGCCCGTGCACCCGGCGCTCCGGCACTGTCCGGCGGCGCCACGGGGGGCGCGGCCGGGCTGACGGACCTGAGCGGCCTCGCGCCGCTGGCCGGTCCGGCCGGGCTCGCGGGCCTGGCGGGGATCGCGGGCCTGACCGGCATCGGCGGCGGCTCCGGGGTCCCGGGACTGCCGGGCGCGGCGGTCACTCCGGGCATGGAATACGCCGAACTCGACGCGCGCTCCGACCTGTTGGCCCACGCCCTGATCGCGCACCAGGCGGGTCCGGGCACCACGGTGGTCACCGCGATCGCCTCGCCGACCGGCTTCGCGGTGGCCGCGCTCGCCATCGCCAAGACGGGGGCCGCCTGCCTGCCGGTGGATCCGGTGCGCGGCCTGCCGGCCGCGGTGTGGCCCGTCGTCCTGCTGCTGGACGAGGCGGCCGACCGGCTGCTGCCGCCGGTGCCGCGGGCGGCCCGGCTGGTCCGGGACCCGGCCGCCGACCTGCTGCCGGCCGACGGGAAGTGGCCGGTGCGCTCGGCCGACCGGACGAGCCCTCTCGACCCCGACACCCCGGTGGTGCTGGCGAGCACCCCGCAGGCCACCGTCGCGATCGGCACCGGAGCGCTGGCCGCCGCCAGCCTGGGGCACGGCGGGCAGGTCGACGCCGCCTGGCTGGTGACCGGATATCCGGACGCGGACGCGGCGGTCGGGCTGCTGGGCGCCTTCGTCTCCGGGGCCCGCGTGAACGTCCCGGATCCGGCCCTCGCGCACCTGGGCACCCCCTACGAGGTGCTGGGCTGGCTGCGCGAGCACGGCGCCTCGACGATCCTCGGCCGGGCCGACGACGCGCTCGTGGCGCTGGCCCGGGCCGAGGGGACCGCGCTCACCTACAGCGCCGGGTGGGCCGAGGGCCGCCTGGTCATAGAGCAGACCCCGGACGGGCGGACCCGGCCCGCGCCGGGCTACCGGGCCTACGTCCTGGACGCGCGGCTGCGGCCGGTGGCCACCGGGAACACCGGTTCGCTGTACGTCGCGGGGGTCGGCGTGGCCCAGGGCTACGCGGGCCTGCCGGGTGCCAGCGGGGCGAGCTTCCTGCCCGACCCGCTGGGCGGCGGGCCGCAGGGGGCCACCGCCCGGATGTGGCGGACCGGGCACGCGGCCCGGGTGGAGACCGACGGCAGCCTGCACATCCTCGACCACCCCTGGGCGGACGACCCGTTCGCCGACGCGTTCGCGACCTTCGTCGTCGTCGCGGACGGCGCCGGGCACCGCGCGATGTGGCCCGCGGGGGCGCCCGTACCGCGGGGATGGCACGAGACGCACTCCGAGGACGTGTACGAGCTGTGCCTGGAGCACCTCGGCGAGCTCGCCGGCGACCTCGACCTGGACGACGTCAACGGCACCAACGGCACCAACGACTACCTGTAGCACCACGCCCCCGCCACCGAGCCTTTGGGAGACCGACGATGAACGCGATCCTGCTTGCCGAGAGCCCGCGCACCGCCTTCGCCGAGAGCGTCCTGGGGCGCGGCGAGGTGGAGGTCGTCCTGCTGCGGATGGACTCGATGCCGCTGGGCCGGGCGTACCTGCGGCGCACCGCGCACGTGCCCACCTTCACCCTCGACCCGGGGGCGGCGCTGATGGACGAGGCGGCCCGCTACCTGCGCTGGGCGAAGGGGACCAAGGGGCTGCCGCGCCCGCGGTTCGTCTGCGGCGGGGACCCGGAGGCGGGGGAGGTGGCGCGACGGTTCGGGGCCCTGGTGGACCTGCCGGAGCTGACCCCGGAGCAGCTCGCTCCGGTCCCGGTGGCGCTGCCCGCCGCCGCCGGGGGGCCCTGGTGGAGGGACGGTAGAGGCGTGCTGGAAACGGACTTGAGCGATCTGGGCGATTCCACGAAGAGGCTTGCGCCGAGTGCTTGAATGATCCCGTCGGGGCGACGGGATCATCAGGGGAGCGGGGCACAGGCATGCGGAAGACGTTCTACGCGGCACACGTCTACATGATCATCGGAGTGATCTCCGGCCTGTACTACCGGGAACTCACCAAGGCCAACGACTTCACCGGGGAGACCCAGCTCGCGGTGGTGCACACCCACCTGCTCGCCCTGGGCATGCTGGGCCTGCTGATCGTCCTCGGCCTCGACAAGGTGTTCTCGCTGTCGGGGACGAAGCACTTCGACTACTTCTTCTGGTTCTACAACGCGGGCATCGCCATCACCTGCGCGAGCATGACCTACCGCGGCACCCAGACCGTGCTCGGGCACAAGGTGCCCGAACTCTTCTCGCTGGTGGGCGGCCTGGGACACATCATCCTGACGGTCGGCCTGATCCTGCTCTTCACGCTGCTGGGCAAGCGCGTGAAGGAACACGTGGAAGGGGAGGCGGGTCAGGCGGCACAGGCCGGGCAGGCCACGCTGCCGGGGCAGGCCGCCGGCACCGCGGAGTCCGGGAAGGTGTCCGGCTGAGCGGTTGTACGGCTGAGCGGCTGAGCGGTCAGCCGACCCGGGCCGCGGGTCCCGTCAGGACGGCGGTCAGGGCGGCGAGGCGCTCCTGCGTCAGGTCGGGGCGCAGCCGCCGTCCCCGGGTGAGGGTGGCCAGGCCGTGCCAGGCGCTCCACAACACCTCGGTCAGCAGCTCCGGATCGCGGCCCAGGGCCACCGGTTCGACGGCGAGGCGTATCTCCGCGAGGGCGTCGAGCACCGGCTGCGGGGTGGCGGCCCGTTCGGCGTCGGCGGCGTCGGCGCCGAGGCCCGCGTCCAGGGTGAGCATCGCCTGGTAGAGGACCGGCCCCTTGGCGGCGAAGGCCAGGTAGGCGCGCGCCACCGCGTCCAGCGCCTCCAGCGGATCCGCCTCCGCGTGCCGCACGCGCGCGGCGTGCAGGGCGCCCGCGAGCTCGCCGAAGCCCTCCAGGGCCACGGCGTGCACGATCGCGTCCTTGTTCTTGAAGTGCTGGTAGAGCACGGGCTGGCTGTACTCGATGCGCTCCGCGAGACGCCGGGTGGTGACGAAGTCCCAGCCTTCGGCCTCGGCCATCTCGCGCGCCGAGCTGAGGATCAACTGGCGGCGCTGGCCCTGCTCGCGAAGGCGTCGCTCTCGGGGAGTCATGGCCCTCACGCTACCACTTTCGGTGCAATTGCAGCGGTCAGTGATAGGGTTCCTGCCTTTGACAGCAGCCCGGGGGCGGGAGCGCGCGCCGCGGCGGTCTCAGGCAGTGACCGGTGCCTCGCGAAGCAGCCTGTCGAGAGCCGCCTCCAGACGGCTCGTCACCGTCTCGACCACCTCCAGGGCCGATGCGGAGTCCTGGAGATCTACTCCTTCACCGGGTGCCGTTCTCCCGAACGCCGCGATCTTGCCGGTGTCCTGCGCGCCGAGAGCCGGCGCGGGCAGACCGTACAGACGACAGACCCAGTCCATGACGAGTCGGCTGAGCCGCCCGTTCCCGTCGCGGTATGGGTGGATGCTCACTAGGTACTGGTAAACCTTGGCGGCCAGCTCCACCGGCGGCATCCGCTCGCCCTCCGGTTTGGCGACCTCCTCGTTGTACCAGCGGACGAACTCGCTCATCGCCCCCGAGACGTGCGTCCCGGGGATGAAGTACGCGTTCGTGCCCATGGGGGGACTTGGAGCATCGCGCAACCGGCCCGCCTCTCCGTTGTTGTTGGCCTGCCCCCTGGCCAGGACGCGATGGAGCTCCTCGACCCGCCGCATCGTCGGATGCTCACGCCGTTGAGCCCATTCCTGCACCATCCGATCTGCCCTGTCCCACTGGATCGTCGCAGGACGGGCGTCCTCCCCGGGAGCGGTCCCCGCACCGGCCACCGTCGAGGATCCGTTCAGCCGGATGTCCCTGATCTCCTCCAACGCCCTCGCCAACCGTTCTGGGTCGAGCTCCGCGACCTGGTCAGCCCGCTTCCTGATCTCCTCCCAGCGCTTCTGGAACGACTGTCGCTGCTCCGCCGTCAGCGGCTCCTGGACATGCCGCTCCAGATTCGGCAGCATCGCGTCGCCGTACTCGCGCCAGATCGCCTCCAGGGACGTGACGGCGGGACCCGCGCCGGTCGCCGGACGCCGCGACCACCGATGGAGGATCGCCCTGAGGCCGTCGAAGCAACCAGTGCGCCGCACGACGACCGGCGTGACCGATCGCTGCGCCGGTTCCTCGTCGGAGGAGGTGCCGGCAGCCTGCCGCGACCAAGCGTGCACCGCGCTCACGGCCGCATTGCCAGCCGCGCTCTGACGCCCCGCCAGCGGCTTGACGGCGGGAAGGGATGCTTCGCGGCCACGATGACGGATTTCAGATTTCCGCTCGAGCGGTTGGTGGTGATGCATGGAGCCTCCGGATCGTGTTCTCCAGCCCGGGACAGCTTTCCCAGTGCACTCGTCCACACTCTAGGGTTCGTTGCCGATCTCGGACAAATAGTGTCTATTCGATGGGGGGTGCCGAGCCGTTGAGCGACTCCGCCAGGAATCATGGGAGATGGGCAGGTCGAGCAACTGAAGCCACTGTCCAGGGGTAGTACCACTGCGGCGGCCCGCCGCTGAAGATCACCGCGTGACGGGTTTCTACCGCATCTGGGCCATGCCCTCTAGTGGCCTTCGAGGCATGGTCGGCAGCATCGGGGTAAGTCCGCCCACAGAGAGGGCCACCCCATGCAGACCCCGACTCCCCTGGAGGAGCTGCTCGACCTCGCCGCGGACGTCCTGTGCCACGACCGGCGCACGCTGCCGGCCGGGGCCTCGGGTTCGCCCTTCCTCACCCTGGGCGGCGGCCTCGGTCAGGCCATGCGGCTCCAGGCGCGCGCCGACGAACAGCTGGGGCTCTCGCTCGACGTGGCCCAGCTGCTGGGCGCCGCCCCGCTGACGGACGTACTGGCCCGGGCCGTTCCCCTGGCTCCCGCGCCACCGGCCACGAGCCCCGACCGGGGGCCGCGCGAACACCCCTTGCTTCCGGGGCAGTTGGCGCCCTTGACCGCCCAGCGCTACGTCGGTCCCGGCGCGGTGCACCGGGTGCTGAGCGCCGAACTGGCCGGCCCGCTCGACCTCGCCGTGCTGCGGAGCGCGCTCGGCGTCCTGGGCGCGCGGCACGAGGGGCTGCGGACCGCGTTCCCGGAAGCGGCGCGGGGGCCCGTACGGCGGGTGCTCGACGCCTATGCCCCGCCGCTGATCGTCCTGCCCGAGCTGCCGGGCGCTCCGGCGGTGAACCGGGAGGCGGGCGTCGACGCCGTGCACGCACGGCTCGCGCAGGAGGTGGAACGGCTGATCGGGCACCCCGACCGGCCGCCCGTCGCCTTCGCCCTGACCCGGCTGGGCGCGGAGCGGCACCTGCTGTCCTTCCTCTGCCACGACGCGGTGGCGGACGCCTGGTCGGCGGCCCTGGTCTGGCGGGAGCTGCTCGCCGACTACGCCCGCGCGGCGACCGGGCGGCGACCGGCCCCGCGAACGACCACGCCGACCACACCGACCACACCGACCACACCGACGACCGAACGGGCCCCCGAACGGTCCGTCGTACCGCCGCCACCCGCCCTGGTCGCCGAACGCGTGGAGCGGATACGGGAGTTCCCGACCGTGCTGGACCTGGCCGCCCCCGGGCGGCGGCCCGCCGTCTTCGACTTCCGCGGCGAGCGGCTGCCCGTCGCGCTGGACCCGGAGCTGCGGGACGCGGTCGACGCCACGGCCGCGCGGGCGGGCGTACCCCACGGGACGGTGCTGCTCGCGGCCTGGGCGCTCGCCGTGGGACGGCGCTCCGGGCACGAATGGCTGCTGGTGGGCGCCGAGCTGCCGCGGCCCGGCGCGGGCCCGGCCCTGCGCACGGTCGCGCCGGGCTCGACGAACGTGCCGGTGTGCTGCGAGCTGGAGGGCGGCGTCGACTACTTCCTGCGCGGGGTCGCCTGCGCCTTCGGCGAGGCCCTCGCCCACGCGGCGCTCGATACGGACGCCCTCGTGCGCGAACTCGGGCTGCGCGGGGACCGCTCACGCACCCCGCTGGTCCAGATCACCTTCGCGGACCACGACGGCCTGCTGCCCGCGCGCGCCGGGGCCGGCCCGCTGACGGCCCGTTTCCACCACGGGCACCTGGGCGGCGCCACGGCCGACGCCGCGCTCACCGTGCTGAGTTGGCGCGAGGAGCCGCTGCTGGCCCTGGACTTCGCCCCCTGCGCGCTCGACCGCGCGCAGGCGACGGAGCTGGCGCACGAGCTGCGTGCCGCGCTGGCGGCGCTGACGGCGGCCGGCGAGGCGGACCCGGTGGAGGACCTGCTGCCCCTCGCCTCGGTCGCGGCGCCCGCGCTGTCCCTCGCCGCTTCGGGCTGAGGATCCGTCCCCGCGGGGTACTGAGGATCCGGTGCGCGCGCCGTACGGGGGAATGGCAGCGCGCGCACCGGATTCCGGGCCCGGGCGGCCGGAGGGGGCGCCGACGCCCGGGAGTTCGGTGTGCGGACGGCCGGTGGACCGGCCGTCCGTCGGACCGTACGGTCAGGCCGCGAACTCGGGGAGCCGCGCGGCGATCTCGGCCGGGTCGGGCAGCGCGGCGATCTCGGCGGCGATCTTGCCGGCCGCCTCGCGGTAGCCGGGGTCGCCCAGGATCTTGCGCGCGTGCTCGGTGACCGCGTCGGCGGACAGTTCGAAGAGCACCTCGCCCGCGCCCGCGTCCCGTACGGCCTTGCCGTTGGCGGGACCGTCGGCGCCCTGCGGCACGATCAGCTGGGGCAGGCCCGCTTCGAGGGTGGCCAGGGTGGTCCCGCTGCCGCCGTGCTGGACGACGAGCGCGGCGTGCGCCAGCACCGCGGACTGCGGCAGCCAGGGAGCGACGATCACGTGCTCCGGCAGCTCGCCGAGGTCGGCGATCTGCACCCGGAAGCCCGCCGCGACCAGGACCGGCACGCCCAGCGGGGCGAGGCCGTCGATCACGGTGCGCAGGTTCTCGGCGGAGCCGAGCGCGGTGCCCAGGGTGAGGTAGACGAAGGGCTCGCCCGACTCGGCGAGGCCCGCGGGCAGTTCGCCCGGCTCGACGAAGGCGACGGGACGCTGCTCGATGCGCGCCTGGCCCGACTCGACGAAGGCCCGGTCCTGGAGGGACGGCGGGCAGATGTCGATGTAGGTGTTGCCGAGGGTGAGCGCCTGCCCGGCGGGCACGGTGACGCCCAGGTCGGCGGCGGTGGCGAGGATCTCCTGCTGGAGCCGCTCGGCCTCGTGGTCGTGCGCGAGCAGGCCGACGCCGTGCGCGAGGGCCGGTACGCCCGCGAGCCGGGCGGCGAAGCCGGCGCCCGGGTTGAGCACCTCGTGGACGACCAGGTCGAAGCGCCGGCTCTCGAAGACGGGCGCGAGGTCGGCGGCGACCCAGCGCGGCAGGACCGAGCCGAACACCTTGATGTGCAGGTTCGCGAGGACCTCCGGCGGCACGTCCTGGGCACCCACCTCGCCGCCGTGGGCCTCGAGGAAGGCTCGACCGCCCGCTGCTTCGATGAATGCCTCGGGCACGGACCGGCCTGCCGTCACCGGCTCGAAGCCAGCCTCGCTGAGGGTCTGGTGGAACTGCTCACCCGTTGCGAACGCGACCTCGTGGCCGGCGGCTCGCGCCGCCCTCGCCAAGGGAAGCAAGGGAAATATGTGCCCGAAGTTGCCCACGCTGGCAAAGAGGATTCTCATGAGGCCCAACCCTAGGGGCGCCGACCACGATTGTCTAGTGTTGCTAGGAATTCTAGCGACGAAAGAATCGAGGTGAACGCGATGGCTCCCCAGGACCTGGCACGCCTTCAGTTCGGCCTCACCGTCGGGACGCACTACCTCCTCGTCACCCTCACCCTCGGGCTGGTCGCCCTCGTCGCCGTCACGCACACCCGCTGGGTGCGCACCGGCGACCCCGCGCTGCGCCGGATGACCACCTACTGGGGCACCCTCTACGTCATCAACTACGCGGTCGGCATCGCCACAGGCCTGGCCATGGAGTTCCAGCTCAGCGCCAACTGGACCGGCCTGGAATCCACGGCGGCCAGCGTCTTCGGCGCGCCCCTCGCCGTGGAGACGGTGGTCTCGTTCTTCGCCGAGTCGACCTTCCTGGCCCTGTGGATCTTCGGCTTCGACCGGCTGCCCAAGTACGTCCACCTGGCGTGCATCTGGGTGGTGGCCGCCGCGGCGTACACCTCGGCGGTGTGGGCCCTGCTCGCCAACGGCTTCATGCAGAACCCGGTCGCCTACACGATGCGCGACGGGCACCTCGAACTGACGAGCTTCGGGGCGCTGTTCTCCAACGCCAACGCATGGATCGCCATCTTCCACATCACCGGCGGCGCGCTCGCGGTCGGCGGCTTCTTCATGCTCGGCATCGGCCTGCTGCTGCACCGGCGCGGCCGCGCGGACCGGCCCTTCGTCCGGCACTCCCTGAAGACGGGGGCGCACGCCGGGACCTGGGGCGCCTGCCTCGTCGTCCTCAGCGGGATGGTCCAGCTCGGCAACACGAAGAAGGACCAGCCGCTCAAGGGGGCGGTGCTCGACGGCAACCAGGCGGAAGTGACGCGCCAGCTGCAGGAGTTGGCCAAGAGGTTCGGCCCGCTGGAGGGACCGCCGTCGGGTCCCGTACTGGGCGCCCTCACCCTGATGATGATGATCGGCGGCGTGCTGCTGATCCTGGGCGTCTGGGCCCTCGTATCCCTGCGCGAACCGCGCCCGCAGCACCAGCAGCCGTACTCGTACCCGGGCCAATGGCAGGCGCAAGGCCAGGCGCAGTACCAGGGCCGCCGGGTCCACCCGGGCCAATGGCCCCCGGGCCAGGGCCCGAACGGCCCGACGGGCCAGTACGCCCGGCCGGGCCAGTACGGCCAGCCCGGATACCCGACCCCGAACGGCCAGTACGGCCAGTACCCCCAGCCGGGCCAGAATCCCCAGTACGGCCAGTACGGCCAGTACCCACCGCCCGCCCGACCCGGCCGGCAGGCCCACGGCCCCGGCAGTCACACCGGTGACGTCATGCGGTCCGCCGTGCTGGCGCGGCTGCTGCCCTTCGCGATGGCGCTGCCCTTCGTCGCGAACCTCTGCGGTTGGATCGTCCGCGAGGTCGGCCGCCAGCCGTTCGTCATCACCGGCATCCTGACCACCCGCCAGGCCATGACCCCCGGCCTCGGTGCGGGGCGGCTGACCGCCTCGCTCCTGGTCCTCGTCGTCCTCGTGGTCGGTCTGCTCGGCCTCGACTGGTGGCTGCTGGCCCGGTCCGCGATGCGCGGCCCCGGCGAGAGCGGCATCGGCCGGGCCGCGGAGCCCGCCGCCTCCGCCACCGCCCGGGCCGTGGACTCCCTCGGCAGCGGCCTCGCCGGCACGGGCCACGACCCGCGCGTGGATCCCCGTACGATCCCCCGCGCGCCGCAGTCGGGCCCGTACGCCGCCGGGCCCCCCGGGGCCACCACCGCCGACGCCGCCCCCCGGGAAGGAGCGCACCCGTCATGACCTACCCGACCCTCGCCCTCGTGGCGTTCATCGTCCTCTTCACCGGCTACCTCGTGCTCGCCGGGATCGACTACGGCGTCGGGCTCACCCTCCCCCGCACCGGCTCCGACGCCTCCGGGCGGCGGGCCGTGCTCGGGGCGGTCGGCCCGCTGCTGCTCGGCAACGAGGCCTGGCTGCTGGTCTCCATCGGCGCCCTCGCCGGAACCCTGCCCGGGCTGCGCGGCGCGCTCGTCGACGGCGCCTACCCCTACGCGCTGATCGCCTTCGCCGGGGCGCTGGCCCTGAACGCGGGCATCCAACTGCGCGGCCGGCACCCCGGCGAACGGGTCCGGCGCGCCTTCGACCTGCTGATCTGCGCGGCCGGAGCGGCCGCCGCCTTCGGCTGGGGCTGCTTCCTCGCCGTCACGGCCGCCGGGGTCTCCCTCGGCCGCGACGGTCACGTGCGGGGCGTGGCCGCCCCGAACCTCTTCACCCTGCTCGGCGGGGCGACGATGGTCGTGCTCCTGGCCACGCACGGCAGCGCCTTCGTGGCGGCCCGGTTGACGGGTGACCCGGCCCGACGGGCGGCGGCGCTCACCACCATCGGCGCGACGCTCTCGGCGGCGCTGCTCGGGGTCACCGCCCTGACGGGCTTCGTCGGCGGAACCTTCGACGGCGACGCGCTGCGCCACCCGGTCCTGGCGACGCTGGCCGTCGTCATCGGCGTGGGGGCACTGCTCCTGACCCGCTCCCTGGCCGGGAGCGGTCGGGCACGGCTCGCCCCCTGGGCGACCACGGCCGCCGTGGTCGCGGCGGCGGGGGCGGTCTTCGCGGGGAAGTACCCGGCCCTGCTGACCTCCACGGTCCCGGGCGTGCCCGCGCCATCGGTGGCCCAACTGGCCACCGACGAGACCGCGTTGGCGGCGGTGATCTGGACCTCCGGGCCCGTGCTGCTGATCGTGATCGCGGCGCAGGTCTACATGTGGCTGGTCCTGTGGGCACCGGCGCGGACCGCCGCCCCGACGCCCGCCCCGACGCCCGCGGCGACGGCGACGGCGGGGAGCACAGCGCTGGACACCCCCGCCTTCTCCTGAGACACCCGCCGTTCCCGAGAGTCAGGACAGCGACCGATGGACCTCGCCCTGGTACGGAGTTCGCCCCTGCTCCGGCGGTTCCTCGTGCACCGCGCCCTCGGCGCGGTGGCGGAAGCCGTCCTGACGCTCCTCCAGTGCGTCGTCCTGGCCTCCGTGCTCGCGGCCGCCGTCGAGCGGGGCCCGGGAGCCGCGCTGCACGCCGTTCCGGTCCCGCTGCTGGCGGCCGTGATCGCCGGACGGGCCGCGCACGCCTGGTGGGACCGGGCCTCGGCGGGCGCGGCGGCCGCCCGGTACAAGGAGGAGCTGCGGGCTCAGCTCACCGGGGCCGTCACCGCGGCCGCCGTACGCGGCCGGGGCCCGCGGCCCGCCTCGGTGGTCGCCCTGCTCGGCCGGGGCATGGACGCGCTCGACGACCACCTCACCGGATCGATCGCCCTGCTCCCGCAGGCGGTGGTCCTGCCGCTCGCCGTCACCGGCACCATCTGGGCGGCGGACTGGGTCTCGGGCCTGGTCGTGCTCGTCACGCTGCCGCTGGTGCCGCTGCTGCTGGCGCTGGTCGGCATGCACACCAAGGCCCGGACCGAGGCGCAGTGGGCGGTGCTGCTGCGCCTGGGCGGGTACTTCCTCCAGGCCCTGAACGGCCTCGCCACCCTGCGCGTCTTCGGGCAGGAGGACCGGGCCGCCGAGAGCGTGCGCGCACGGGCCGCCGAACACCGGCGGGCGACGGTGCGGACCCTGCGCGTGGCCTTCCTCTCCACCTTCGTCATGGACACCCTGACCAGCCTGTCGGTGGCGCTGATCGCCGTCCCGGTGGGCTTCCGGCTGCTGGACGGCGCGATGCCGCTGTCGACGGGACTGGCCGTGCTGCTGCTGACCCCGGAGGCGTACCGGCCGCTGCGGCTGCTGGCCGCGCGCTTCCACGCCGCGCAGGAGGGACGTACGGTCCTGGCGCAGGTCCGCGCCGTCCTCGACGGGGACGCGGCGCGGCCGGCGCACGTCCGCGAACGGCCCGCCCTGGTACAGCCGTTGCCCGATCCGGCCCGCTTCCCCCTGGTACTGGACCAGCTCGCCGTCGGGCACGCGCCCGGCGCTCCCGCGCTGAGCGGGCTGTCCTGGCGGTTCGAGGCCGGGCGCAGCTGCGCGGTGACCGGGCCGAGCGGGGTCGGCAAGACCACCCTGCTGCGGACGGTCGCCGGCTTGCTGGCGCCGCTCGCCGGGGACCTGCGGGTGGGCGGCGTATCGGTGGTCGCGCGCACCCCGCGGGACCGGGCGGCGTGGACGGATCGGATCGCGATGGTGCCGCAGCAGCCGCACCTGTTCGCCCTGTCGGTCGCGGACAACGTGCGGCTGGGGCGGGCGGAGGCGGACGACGGCGAGGTGTGGGACGCGCTGGAGGCGGCGGGCGCGGCCGACTTCGTGCACCGCCTGCCGGACGGGGTCGCCACCCGCGTCGGCGAGGGCGGCGCCGGCCTGTCCGGCGGTGAGCGCCAGCGGATCGCGCTGGCCCGCGCGTTGCTGCGGCGCCCCTCGCTCCTCCTGCTGGACGAACCGACGGCCCGCCTCGACGGCGGCACGGAGGAGCACGTGCTCCGGGCCCTGGCGGCCGTGGCCGGCCGAGCCACCCTGCTGGTCGCCACCCACCGCCCGGCGGTGGCCGAACACACGGACACCGTCCTACGCCTGCACACGTTCCACCCCACACCGGCCCCCACACCCACCGAGACATCGGCGCCCCCCTCCACGCCGACGACCGCCCCGGAGGGGGCCCACCCATGACCCCGACCCCGGACCAGATCCCGGTCCAGGTCCCGGACCAGGTCCAGGTCCCGACCGCGACCCCGGACCCGGACCCGGACCCGAACCCGGTCCAGGTCCAGGTCCCGACCTCGATCCAGGTCCCGACCGCGACCCTGGCCCAGGTCCCGACCCCGGCCCCGACCCCGGTCCAGGTCCCGAACCCGGTCCAGGTCCAGGTCCCGACCGCGACCCCGGACCCGGACCCGGACCCGGACACGACCCCGGTCCAGGTCCAGGTCCCGACCTCGATCCAGGTCCCGACCGCGACCCTGGCCCAGGTCCCGACCCCGGCCCCGACCCCGGTCCAGGTCCCGAG
>NZ_JBVHUE010000021.1:119765-158838 GCF_055565515.1 Streptomyces sp. NPDC028419
CACCCGGTCCAGGTCCAGGTCCCGAACCCGGTCCAGGTCGCGACCCCGATCCAGGTCCCGACCGCGACCGCGACCCCGACCCCGAACACGAACACGACCCCGGACCCGGCCCCGGTCCAGGTCCAGGTCCAGGTCCCGAACACGGTCCAGGTCCCGACCCCGGACCCGACCCCGGACCAGGTCCCGCCCCGGGTCCAGGTCCCGAACACGGTCCAGGTCCCGACCCCGGACCCGACCCCGGACCAGGTCCCGCCCCGGGTCCAGGTCCCGACCGCGACCCCGGACCCGGCCCCGGCCCAGGTCCCGACCCCGAACCCGCCTCGGGCCCCGGCCCCGGTCACGGCGTTGCCCCTTCCGGCCGGGAACGCGGCCCGGGCCAGGGCCGCCGGGCCCGCGTCCGCCCGGCCCGCCGGGCCCACGTGCGGCGCGGCACGCGCCCTCGCCCTCGCCCTCGCTCCCGAGGAGATCCGCCCATGACCCCGCCCGCGGCGCCCGCCCCGGATCCGGCCCCCGGCCGGGTCCCCGACC
This sequence comes from Streptomyces sp. NPDC028419, assembly GCF_055565515.1. Classification (NCBI taxonomy): domain Bacteria; kingdom Bacillati; phylum Actinomycetota; class Actinomycetes; order Kitasatosporales; family Streptomycetaceae; genus Streptomyces; species Streptomyces sp. NPDC028419. The sequence goes on from NZ_JBVHUE010000021.1 coordinate 120,294, forward strand.
CCGCCCCGGCCCCGGGCCCGACCCCGGGCCACGACCCGACCCCGCATGCGACCACCGCCCAGGCCGGGCGCCTAGCCCTCGCCGCGCTCGCCGCCGCGCTCGGTGAGGCGTGTGCCATCGCCCTGACCGCGAGCGCGACCTGGTTGATCTGCCGGGCCTCACAACAGCCGCCGCTCGGCGCCCTGATGGTCGCGGTGGTCGCGGTGCGCGCCTTCGCCCTCGGTCGGGGCGCGCTGCGCTACGCCGAACGACTGTGGGGCCACGACGCGACCCTGCGGATCATGGAGCGGCTGCGGGGGCGACTGCTGACGCTGCTGGCGCCGCACGCGCCGTACGGGCTACGGGCGTTCAGCCGCGGCGAGCTGCTGAACCGGCTCGTCGCCGACGCGGACGCGGTGCAGGACGCGCTGCTGCGGGTGGCCCTGCCGCTACTGACCGCGCTGTTGGTGGGCGGCGGGGTCACGGTGTGGGCCGCGCTGGTGCTGCCCGCCGCCGGGTGGGCGCTGGCCGCGGGGCTGCTGCTGGCCTGCGTGGCGCTGCCGCTGCTGACCGCGCTGACCGGGCGACGTACGGCGGCCCGGCTGTCGGCGGCCCGGGCCGAACTGGCCGCGCGCACCGTGGACGTGGTCGAGGGCGCGGAGGACCTCGCCCTGTGCGGGGCGACGGAGCGGGTGGCGCGGGGCGAGCGGGCCGCCTCGCGCGCCGTGGCCCGCGGCGAGCGGGCCGCCGCCCGCACCGCGGCCGTACTGGCCGCCGCGGCGGTCCTGGTCCAGCTCGGCACCACGGCGGCGGTGGCCGCCTCGGCCGTGCGCGCCGCCGACCCGGTGACCGCCGCCGTCCTGACCCTGACCGCCCTGGCCACCCTCGACCTCGCCGCCCCCGTCCGCACCGCCGCCGACCACCTGACCCGCCTGGCCACCTCCCTGGGCCGGCTGCGCGCCCTGCACTCCCTCCCGGCGGCGGCCACCGAGAGCCGCCCCCTCCCCGAGGGGCCCCTCGCCCTGGAGTTCACCGACGTCGGCGTCACCCACCCCGGCAGCGCGCGCCCCGCCCTGACCGGGGTGGGGCTCCTGCTCGCGCCGGGCCGACGGATCGCGCTCGTCGGGCCCAGCGGTTCCGGGAAGAGCACGCTCGCCGGGCTGGCCCTGGGGCTGCTGGAGCCCACCACGGGCCGGGTCGCGCTGGGCGGCGTACCGCTCGCGGAGCTCGCACCGGGCACGCTGCGGCCTCGGCTGGCGGCCGGCCTGACCCAGTACCACCACGTCTTCGCCGGCACCGTGCGCGAACACCTGCTGCTGGCCCGCCCCGGCGCGGACGAGGACCGGTTGTGGGCGGCCCTGACCCGGGCCGGAGCCGCGGACTGGGTGCGCGGGCTGCCCGGCGGGCTCGACGCCGCGGTGAGCGAGGACGCGGCCGCCTTCTCGGGCGGTGAGCGCCGGCGCCTCGGCCTCGCGGCCGCGCTGCTCGCCGATCCGGCCGTCCTGGTCCTGGACGAGCCCACCGAGTCCCTCGCCCCCCGGGAGGCCGACGCCGTGCTCGCCGCGCTCCTCGCACCGCGCCCCGACCGCGCGGTGCTGCTGATCAGCCATCGCACGATCGGTCTGGACGCGGCGGACGAGATCCTCGTCCTGGACGGGGGCCGCGTCGTCCAGCGCGGCACGCACGCCGAACTCCTCGCCGCACCGGGCCACTACCGGGAGCGACACCGCACGGAACGCGCCGCCGAGGCACAACGGGAGCCGGCCCGCTCCCCCGCGCTCGCGGCAACGGCCGGCTGACCCGCGCGAGCACACGCCACACGAGCACACGCCACACGAGCCCACACCATTCGAGTCCCCGTGCGCCCCACCTCAAGGCCCTCTCCAGCCACAGCCGATCGCGCTCCCCCATCGTCGTGGTGCGACCGGCTGCCCCTGGGCGCGCGGGACAAGGCGAAGGAGTCCACCGATGACCATCACCCAGGCAATGCCCCCGGGCGTCGTCACGAGCCTGGGGCGGCGGTTCACCCTGTCGGCCCAGGCCCTCGACAGCTCGGTGACCCCCAACCCGGTCTTCCGCGACTGGTTCGCCGAGCAGCGGCGCACCAACCGCTACGACGTGCGGCGCATCCCGTTCGCCGAGCTCGTCGGCTGGCACTTCGAGGACGCCACCGGGAACCTCGTCCACGACAGCGGCCGCTTCTTCTCCGTCGAGGGCCTGCGGGTGCGCACCGAGTGGGGCGGCCACGGCGCGTCCTGGTCGCAGCCGATCATCAACCAGCCGGAAGTCGGCATCCTCGGCATCGTCGTCAAGGAGTTCAACGGCGTCCTGCACTGCCTGATGCAGGCCAAGATGGAGCCGGGCAACCTCGACACGGTGCAGCTGTCCCCCACCGTGCAGGCGACCCGCAGCAACTACACCGGCGTGCACAAGGGCGCGCCCGTGCACTACATCGACTACTTCAAGCCCCCGCGGGTCGGCTCGCGGGTGCTGTTCGACTCCCTCCAGTCCGAGCAGGGCTCCTGGTTCCTGCGCAAGCGGAACCGGAACATGGTGGTCGAGGCGCTGGGCGACGTACCCGAGCACGAGGACTTCGTGTGGCTGACCCTCGGCCAGATACACCAGCTGCTCTACGAGAACAACGTGATCAACATGGACGCCCGCACCGTCCTGTCGCTGATCCCCACCTTCGCGGACGAGGGCCCCTCGCTGCACACGACGGAGCACGTGCTGTCCTGGCTCACCGAGATCAAGGCCACCCGCGAACTGGTGCAGAGCAGCCTGCCGTTGGGCGGCGTGCAGGGCTGGGAGCGCACCGACCACGAGATCCGGCACGCCAGCGGCCACCACTTCAGCGTGATCGCGGCCTCGGTGTCCGCCGCCAACCGCGAGGTCCAGCGCTGGACCCAGCCCCTGCTCGCCCCCGCCGAGCAGGGCCTCGCCGCCTTCGTCGTCCGCCGGATCGGCGGCGTCCCGCACCTGCTGGCGCAGGCCCGCTCCGAGGCCGGCGTCCTGGACGTCGCCGAGCTGGGCCCGACCGTGCAGTGCCAGCCGGCCCGGGCGCTGACCCTGCCCCCCGAGCGGCAGCCGCGCTACCTGGACATGGTGCTCTCGGCCCCGAAGTCCCGGATGCTGTACGACACCGTGCAGTCCGAGGAGGGCGGCCGCTTCCACCACGCGGGCAACCGCTACGCGCTGGTGGAGGTCGGGGACGAGTTCCCGGTCGACGTACCGGAGGACTTCCTGTGGGTGACCGCGGGCCAGCTGGCCGGCCTCCTCAAGCACAGCAACTACCTGAACATCGAGGCCCGCACGCTCCTGACCAGCCTGCGGGCGGCCTGGGCGCTGGGCGGAGCGTACGCCCTGTGAGCGCGCGCGACGCCTTGCGCGTCGGCGTCCTGGGCTGCGCCGACATCGCGGACCGCCGCATGCTGCCCTCGATGCTGCGCCAGCCGCTCGTGGAGATCACCGCGATCGCCAGCCGCTCCATCGAGAAGGCCCGCCACTTCACGGACCGCTTCGGCGGCGCGCCGCTGGCCGGGTACGAGAAGGTCCTGGAGCGCGCGGACGTCGACGCGGTGTACATCCCGCTGCCGCCCGAGATGCACGTCGAATGGACCCTGCGGGCGCTGGCGGCGGGCAAGCACGTACTGTGCGAGAAGCCCTTCGCCACCTCGCTCCCGGACGCCGAGAAGGCGGTCGCCGCGGCCCGCGAGAGCGGCCTGCTGTTAATGGAGTCCTTCATGTTCCTGCACCACTCGCAGCACGCGCGGGTGCGGGAGCTGGTGGCGGACGGCGTGATCGGCGAGGTCCAGCTCTTCACCTCGGAGTTCGGCATCCCGCTGCGCCCGGGCGGGGTGCGCGCGAGCACCCTGCCGGAGGTGGCGGCGTACCCGGTCCGCGCGGCCCAGCTCTTCCTCGGCCCGGACCTTCGGGTGGCCGGCGCGCAGGTCCGCCCGGACAGCGCGTACGGTCCCCAGCCCGCCGGCAGCGCCCTGCTGACCTCCCCCTCCGGCGCGGCCGCCCACCTCGCGTACGGCGTCGAGCACGCCTACCTCAGCGGCTACGGCCTGTGGGGCAGCGAGGGCCGCCTGCGCCTGGAGCGCGCCTTCAGCACCCCGGACGACTTCACCCCCGTACTCCGCGTGGACCGCGCGACCGGCACCGAGGAGATCCCCCTCTCCCCGGACCACCACTTCACGAACATCGCGGGCACCTTCGCCGAGGCCGTCCTCCACGCCGAGGACTTCACCCCGCACACGGAGTCGATCCTCACCCACGCCCGCCTGATGGAAACGATCGCGACGACGGCAGCGACCGCGCACTGACTCCAAGCGGGAGACACCGGCCCCACTGCATACAGATTTCTGTATAGTCGAGGTGTGGGTGATCCATGGCGGATTGAGATCGAACCAGAGGTCCGGCAGTGGCTGGAACTCCTCACCGAAGCTCACTACGACAAGGCGGAACGGGCCGCCGACATGCTCGCGGCCCAGCCGACCACGCTCGGGGAACCGTACGCCCGCCACCTCGGCGGCAAGTTACGAGAGCTGCGCTTCACCATGGACGGCAACGCCGTCCGGATCACGTACTGGCTCGCCCCCCGACCGGCGCATCGTGCTGCTCACCGTGTTCCGCAAAACGAGGCAACACGAGGGCGCCGAGGTCGAGCGCGCCCAGCAAGCCCAGAAGACGTGCGAATCTGACCACGTCGCCGCACAGCACACCTACGACCGGACGGAGCGGGAGAGCCCATGAACCACTCCGAGTGGAAGACCCGCCGTACCCGCAAGCTCCTCGGCGAGACGGCCGAGGAATCCGCCGCCTACGTCGAAGCCGGGTACGCGTTCGCGCTCGGCCAGGCCGTGTACGACCGGCGCACGGCGCTCGGGCTGTCGCAGACCGAGCTGGCGCGGCGGGCGGAGATGACCCAGCCGCAGATCTCGAACATCGAGGGCGGGGACTCCGTACCGACCCTGCCCCTCCTGACCCGGCTGGCCAAGGCACTGGACGCGTCGCTGACCATCGATCTGGACGGGGACACGTCCGCCTTCGTCTTCACCCCGCACGGCGCGCGAGACGACGAAGAAACGCCGTCGGCCGGACGGCACTCGGCAGCCTGAGCGCCGCCGAGCGGTCCAGTTGGGCGGTCGAGCGTGAACATCACGGGCGCCCTGGCGGTGTGAGCGAGGACACGTGCAACGGGCTGAGGTGCACGGACACTATCCAGCGTGGACCACCAACTGTTCGCGGAACTCTACGAGGCGCATGCCGGGGCGGTGTACGCGCACGCCGTCCGCATGACCGCTGATCGCGTGGGGGCCGAGGACATCGTCTCCCTCACCTTTCTGGAGGCGTGGCGGCTACGCGACATGCTCGATAGCGTGATCAGCCCGCGGGCATGGCTCTTCGGCATCGCGACGAACGTCCTGCGCAACAGTCGCAGGACGGCGCGCCGTCACCGCGATGCGATGGCCCGCCTTCCGCCACCCGATCGCGTCCCCGATCTGGCGGACGCCGTCGTGTCCCGCATCACCGATTCGGCCCGGACGGCAGCCGCCCTCACCGCGCTGCGGAAGCTCCGACGCGCGGACCGTGAGGTCCTCCTGCTGTGCGTCTGGTCCGGCCTCAGCCAGGACGAGGTGGCGCGGGCGTGCGGGGTGCCGGTGGGCACCGTACGCTCCCGGCTCTCCCGCGCCCGAGCCCGCCTGCGCACGCTCACGGCCGATCACCTCGCGGCGCCCCCGACCGCGACACGCGTCCCCACGTCCGGAGCCCTGCGGAAGGGAAACTCGTGAACGCCGCCGAAGAGGACGCACGGCTCGACCCGTTCGATCCCGCGGAGGCGATCCGCCGCCTGCCCGGCCTTTCGGACGCGGACCTGCCGTTCCACGGGCACCACCGGATCGCAGAACACCTGATGCGCGTCACCGCCGAGGACACACTCGCCACCCGCACGCGGCCCCGCCGTGCGAAGGCTCTGCTCCTCGCGGCCGGCGCCGCGACGTGCGCAGTGGCCCTGGCCGTGGCCCTCGGCCTCAGCGGTCCGGGCGACGACCGTCGGGCCGTCGCCCCGCCCGAACCGGCGGCCGTCCAGCTGCTGGACCGTGTGGCACTGGCGGCGCAGGCAGCCCCGGCCCCGCCCGTCCGCGACGGGCAGTTCCTCTATACGAAGACGACCGGATACTCCACCTCCCTTTCCGAGACAGAGAACGGCGGAATGGACGCGGCCCGGACCGACGAATCGGCGGAACACTGGGTATCCGTCGACGGATCGACCGGCACCGTCACGCACACCGCTCAAGGCACCACGACGGAGCCCGCGCGGGGCGGGGCCAAGGCCACCTTCAACGGCCCGACCTACCGGTTCCTCGAATCCCTTCCGACGGACCCCGACCGGCTGTTGGAGACGATCTACGCCGATGCCCGCCTCAACCACGGCGCGGGCTCCGACTCCACCACCGGCCCCGATCAGGAAGCGTTCGTCGCGATCGGCGACCTGTTGCGGACCGTGGAGGCCCCACCCGGCGTGAGCGCGGCCCTCTACCGTGCCGCGGCCCGTATCCCCGGCGTCGTACTGGTCCCCGAGGCGAGGGATGCGGTCGGACGCAAGGGCGTCGCGGTCGCCCGGGTCCACAACGGCGAGCGAACCGAATGGATCTTCGACAAGGACACCATGCGCCTGCTGGGTGAGCGCACCGTTCTCCTCAAGGACAGCGCGTGGGGGAAGGCCGGAACCCCGGTCACCTCGGTGGCCATCATCGCCCGGGGCATCGCGAACGAAGCCGGCCAGGCGCCGGGCCAGTAACACGCCTGGTCAGGCGCGCAGGTAGTCGGCCGCGCCGCGCAGGGGCAGGCTCGCCCAGGTCCGGTTCCCGCCGCCGGGCTCACGGGACTCCCCGAAGCCCCAGGCCCCGCCGCAGGACCGCACCACCGCGGCCATGACCCGCAGCGCCGCCCGCCGCCGGGCCTCGCAGTGGGCGGCGAGCCGGGGGTGGGCGTGCGGCACGTGGCCGTCGTAGGCGGTCAGGCGGAGCGCGTCCTCGCGATGGCGGAGGGACAGGTACACGCTCCGACCGGGATCCAACTGCCAGGCAGCGGCCACGAGTTCGCCGGCGACCTGGACGACGGCGGGCGCCAGCGGATCGAGCCGGTAGGCGTGCAGCGCGGACCGTACGGCCGACCGCGCGATCTGGGCCCCGAGCGGCTCCCCGGGCACGGTGAAGCCACAGGCGAGCGTGGACAGCGCGGGCGGCTCGCCCCCGACGCTCGCGGGCGGGGACGGGGGACAGGAGGTGAAGGGGTGGCTGGACATCGCGGGACTCCCTGAGGTCGACGGTGACTACGGCGAGTTCGGCGCGCACGAATGGCCGACGCGGACGAGGAGCGTGGCCCGTCGCCGAGGCCCGAGGCATGCTGCGGCGATGCACTTCATCTCCCGCTGCGTGAGCGGTGCGTTACCTAACGTAGCGATTCCGGTGGGCTTTTCGCCACCTGGATCCGGGAATTGACCCACTTCGTGGATCGTGGGGACGCTCGCACGGCAGACTGCACCCATGCCGCCACGCACCGCACCGACAGAACGGCAGAAGCGACTGGGCGCCGAGCTCCGCCGCATAAGGCTGGCAGCGGACGTGTCCGCCGATTCCGCCGCGGGTCTGCTCGGGATCGACCGCACGAAGGTCTCCGCCATCGAACAAGGCGTCCGGACCATCAGCGAGGACCGGCTGCGTTCCCTCGCCTGCCACTGCGCATGCGCGGACGAGGCGTACGTCGACGCCCTCGTCGCCATGGCCCAGCCCCGCCAGCGCGGTTGGTGGGAGCGCTACCGCGGCACGCTGTCCGCCGCAGTCCTGGACATCGCCGAGTTGGAGTCCCACGCCACGCGCATGCGGTGCGCGCACTCAGTACACGTCCCGGGCCTGCTGCAGACGAGCGACCACGCACTCGCCCTCTTCCGGTTCGTCGTACCCACCCTCCCCGACAAGGAGATCGCCCTCCGGCTGGCGCACAGGCTGGAGCGTCAGCAGGTACTGGAGGGCGAATCGGCACCCGCCTACGTGGCGGTCGTACACGAGGCGGCGCTGCGCATGCAGTTCGGCGGTCGCAAGGTGGCTCGCGCACAGCTGGAGCACCTCGCCGAGGCCGCCGAGCGCGACAACATCGTCCTGCGCGTCCTGACCTTCGAAGCCGGCGGCTTCCCCGGAGCCGGCCAGACGGTCAACTACCTGGAAGGCCCCGTCCCGCGGTTGGACACCGCGCAGGTCGACAGCACGCACGGCCCCGACTTCCTGCACACCGAGGCCCAACTGGCCAAGTACCGTGCCCAACTTGACTGGATGGAACGTCTCAGCCTGGCACCGGAAGCCTCCCGGGACTTCATCCACCAACTGGCCCGTCAACTCTGAGAGGCAACCGATGGCCGACATCGCATGGGAAGAAGCGTTCTGCGGCGAAGGGGCGAGCTGCTACCGGATCGGGGTGGACGGGGACGGCAACAGCTACATCGCCATCGCCGGGGCGGAGGCCGCGTACCTCACCGACACCACGGACGCCCTCCGCCAGCTGATCCGGGACATCAAGGCGGGCAAGGCGGACCACCTCCTGGCCGACTGAGCCAGGCGATCTGTCAAGCCCCGAATTCCAGGGGCATGACGCGGCGCGCTCGGCCGGGTTCAAATCGAGGCATGGGATCCCCCAACCGAAAGCATTGCTCGCCGGAGGTGAACGACCATGACCCGCACATCCCGAAAACAGCGCTTCGCCCTACTCACGGCCTCGACGGCCCTGGCCGCCGCGGGGGCCCTGTTGCCCTCCACCGCCTTCGCCGCGCCGACCGCTGCGCACACCGACAGCACGACGGCGATGGCACCCAGCCACAACGGTCGCGGTTACTGCTACGACTGGTACTGGAACTGGGACTGGGGTTGGTACTACTGCTACGGCCAGAACCAACACCACCACCGCCACCACCACAACCGCTGAGGTGGCTGAGCACACCCCCTCCACGGGCCGGTCCGGACGGCACCCCCGCCCGGACCGGCCCGCTGAAGGTGGACGAAAACCCCTTGCTCCCCGGTCCGTCCGCTTGGTGGGATGCGGGGGCTTCGACGGCGTGGGGGGACAGCTTGGCGGTGTTCGGTTGTGCGGGCTGCGGTGCGGTCCTGACGGCGGCGGTTTCGGAGGTGGCGTTGCCGATCCACCTGGCCGACACCCACTGGGAGAGGCTGCACCCGCCGCTGCTGGAGGCCGGGTCCTACGCCGTCGACCCCGCACCGTACGGGCCGCCATGGCGGCAGTGGGACGAGGTCGGCGCGCACGAGGCGGCGGAGCGGGGGCGCTTCGCGCCGTCCGGCGCGCTGTCCGACGGCCCGTCGGGCACCGTCCTCCTCGCGCCCGGCGACATGCGCGGCACCAGGTTGATCCTTGAGCGGGCCGGGGGCTACTGCAGGGGGATCGACGGCAGGGACGGACCGAACCTCGCCTGCCCGGGCTGCGATCTCCCGGTCGGGACGAGGATGGACGACTGCGGGTGCTGGCAGGTCGTCCGGCTCGTCCCACAGGCGGTGGTGCGGCTGCCCGGCCCGCCGGAGCGGCCGATCATGGACTGGGCAGAGCTGCTGGCCACCGGCACGCTGTGGCACCGGCTCGGCGAGTACCGGGACATCCCGGCGGGCGTGGCCCTCGCCCAGGTGGTGGTGGCCGCCGGGGGCGCGCCCGTCGAGGTGGCGCCCGGGCCGGTCGCCGAGCTCCTCGGCCGGGCACTCGACGCGCTGCTGCCCGCCGGGGACGGTGCGAAGCGGCTGGACCTGGCGGGACCGGGGTTCGGCGAGCCGAACGCCGACCTGGTGTTGGTGCCGGTCCATCCCCAGACCGGCGACATGTGGCAGCCGCGTGCCGGGGCGGTGCCGGTGCCCATGGATGCCGCGCTCTGGGCCGATCTCGCCTTCCCGCCGCACCGGACCCGGCTACCGGCAGTCGGCGGGCTACCGGCGGGCGTGGAGCGGGACGACCCGTTGCCGCCGCACCCGCCGTGCCCGTTCCAGCCGGCCAGGGACGCGTTCCGGTACACGCTCGCGCGGATGCCCGTCGTCAGGGAACCGTGGCTGCGGGCGATCTACGGCCGAGGATGGTGACCCGTCAGAGGTGGTGCGGCTGCCCGGTGCCGCGCGCTACTCCCCCTGGCCCTGGAGCGCGTAGAAGTCCGCGCCCAGTTGGTGGAACATGCCCGCCACGTCCAGCTGGTCCCAGTGCTCGGCCAGCAGGCCGTTCTCGACGCGCCAGATGTCGATCGACTGGAAGTTCAGGCTGCGGCCCGTGGCCGGTATGCCGAAGAAGGGGCCCTGGTGGGTGCCCGAGTACTCGAAGCGGCCCGCGACGCGGTCGCCGTCGACGATGAGGTCGTGGGCGACGACCTTGACGTCGGGGAAGGCGTCGAAGATCGACTGGAAGAAGGCCGTGTTGGCCTCGATGCCGTCCGCGACGATCGGGTTGTGGTCGATGTGGTCGACGGCGGTGTGCTCCGCCATCGTGCTCACGTCGTGGCTGTTGATCATGTCCACGAAGCGCTGGACGAGGTCCCGGTGGTTCTCCGACATGGGTGTGCCTGCCTCTCGTGACGGCTCGCGTCGCTGATCGTCGCTGCACACCGACCATCCGCATGCACGGTGGAGCCCCGCTGGAGCGGGGGCGGGTCCACGACCCGGCTCAAGGCGGACCCCCAGCCCGGCTCAAGTGCCCGCTCCTAGCCTCTGGACCATGAAGGCTCTCGTACTCTCCGGCGGGGCCGGAACCCGCCTGCGCCCCCTCACCCACACATCCGCCAAGCAGCTCGTGCCCGTGGCGAACAAGCCGGTGCTCTTCTACGGCCTGGAAGCGATCGCGGACGCAGGCATCACCGAGGTCGGGATCGTCGTCGGGGACACCGCCGACGAGATCCGCGAAGCCGTCGGCGACGGCTCGAAGTTCGGCATCGAGGTCACCTACATCCCGCAGACCGCGCCGCTGGGCCTCGCCCACGCCGTCGTGATCGCCCGGGAGTTCCTGGCCGACGAGGACTTCGTCATGTACCTCGGCGACAACTTCATCGTCGGTGGGATCTCCGACCTCGTCGACTCCTTCCGCGCGGACCGCCCCACCGCGCAGATCCTGCTCACCCAGGTCTCCGACCCGAAGTCCTTCGGCGTCGCCGAGCTCGGCCCCGACGGCCGGGTGGTGGGCCTGGAGGAGAAGCCCGAGGTGCCCAAGAGCGACCTCGCGCTCGTCGGCGTCTACCTCTTCACCCCCGCCGTGCACGACGCCGTGCGCGCCATCAAGCCCTCCTGGCGCGGCGAGCTGGAGATCACCCACGCCCTGCAGTGGCTGATCGACGCGGACCTCGACGTCCGGTCCACGACGATTTCCGGTTACTGGAAGGACACCGGGAACGTCAACGACATGCTGGAGGTCAACCGTTCCGTCCTGGAACGCGCCGAGCCCCGCATCGAGGGCCTGGTCGACGCCGCGAGTGAGATCATCGGCCGGGTGCAGATCGACGAGGGCGCCCAGGTCAGCGACTCGCGCATCGTGGGCCCCGCCGTGATCGGCGCGGGCAGCGTGATCGCCGGCTCGTACATCGGGCCGTTCACCTCGATCTCCCGGGACTGCACGATCACCGACAGCGAGATCGAGTTCTCCATCGTCCTGGACGGCTCCTCGGTCCGGGGCGCCAGCCGCGTCGAGGCCTCGATCATCGGACGCAACGTGGAGGTGACCCCCGCCCCCCGGGTCCCCGCGGCCCACCGTCTCATCCTCGGCGACCACAGCAAGGTGCAGATCTCCTCATGACCACTGACGTCACGCGCATCCTCGTCACCGGCGGGGCGGGGTTCATCGGTTCGCACTACGTCCGTACGCTGCTCGGGCCCGCCGGCCCCGGGGACGTGGCGATCACCGTGCTCGACAAGCTCACCTACGCGGGCAATCCCGCGAACCTCGATCCGGTGCGCGACCATCCCGGCTTCCGGTTCGTCCAGGGGGACATCTGCGACGTCGCGCTCGTCGCCGACCTGGTGGCCGGGCACGACCAGGTGGTGCACTTCGCCGCCGAGTCGCACGTGGACCGCTCCATCCTGGGCGCGGCCGAGTTCATCACCACCAACGTGCTCGGTACGCAGACGCTGCTGGACGCCGCGCTGCGCCGCCCCGGTGGCCCCGTACCGTTCCTGCACGTGTCCACGGACGAGGTGTACGGGTCGGTGGCCGAGGGGTCCTGGCCGGAGACCGATCCGCTGCGGCCGAACTCGCCGTACGCCGCCTCCAAGGCGTCCTCGGACCTGGTGGCGCTGTCGTACCACCGCACGCACGGCCTGGACGTGCGGGTGACCCGCTGCTCGAACAACTACGGGCACCACCACTTCCCCGAGAAGGTCATCCCGCTGTTCGTCACGAACCTGCTGGACGGGCTGCGCGTACCGCTCTACGGCGAGGGCCTCAACGTCCGCGACTGGTTGCACATCGACGACCACGTCCAGGGCCTGGAGCTGGTGCGTACGGGCGGCCGCGCGGGCGAGGTGTACAACATCGGCGGTGGCACCGAGCTGAGCAACAAGGAGCTGACCACCCTGCTCCTGGACCTGGCGGGGGCGGGCTGGGACCGGGTCGAGCACGTCGCCGACCGGCTCGGCCACGACCTGCGCTACTCGGTGGACTGCACGAAGATCTCCACCGAGCTGGGCTACCGGCCCCGCAAGGAGTTCGACCAGGGCCTCGCCGAGACCTTCGCCTGGTACCGGGACAACCGCGCCTGGTGGGAGCCGCTCAAGCAGAAGGCCGCCCTGTGAGCCACTGGCTGGTCACGGGCGCGGACGGGCTGCTGGGCCGGGACCTGCGGGCGGCGCTGGAGGCGGCCGGACAGCCGGCGGTGTGCCTGGGCCGCGGGGAGCTCGACGTGCGCGACCGGCGGGCGGTGCGCGCGGCGATCGCCGCGCACCGGCCGGTGGTGGTGGTCAACGCGGCCGCGTACACGGACGTCGACGCCGCCGAGACGCACCAGGCGCAGGCGCAGCACGTCAACGGCGCGGCGCCGCTGCACCTGGCGAGCGCGTGCGGGGAGTTCGGCGCGCTGCTGCTGCACCTGTCCACGGACTACGTGTTCTCCGGCGAGGCGCGCGTCCCGTACCCGGAGGACGCGCCGCCGGCGCCGCGGACCGCGTACGGGCGCAGCAAGCTGGAGGGCGAGCGGGCGGTGCTGCGGCTCCTGCCGTGGACCGGGTACGTCGTGCGGACGGCCTGGCTGTTCGGGGAGGGCGGCGACAACTTCGTCACGACGATGATCGGGCTGGAGCGGGAGCGGGAGTTCGTCGACGTCGTCGAGGACCAGCGGGGTCAGCCCACCTGGAGCCTGGACGTCGCCGATCGGCTCGTCTCGCTCGGCCGGGCGGCCCGGCTCGGCGCGGCCCCGGGCATCTACCACGCCACCAGCGGCGGCGACTGCACCCGGCTGGAGCTGGCCCGCGAGGTGTTCCGGTTGCTGGGCGCGGATCCCGGACGGGTCCGGCCCCTCGTCGGCCCCGCCGCGGGGGCGCGGCGCCCGGCCTACAGCGTGCTGGAACGCGGCCGTTGGGAGGCGGCCGGCATCGAGGTGATCCGGGACTGGCGCGAGGCGCTGGCGGCGGCGATGCCGGCGCTGAGGGCGAGGGCCGGCGCGCGGGTGCTGGCCACCACGTAGCGGCGGGAACGGGCGGGCACGGCGGCGGCCGGGGGAGGATCCCCCGGCCGCCGTTCCCACGTACGCCGCTCAGTGCGCGTACGCCGCTCAGCGCACGTAAGCCGCTCAGTGCGCGATGGCGAGGCCGAACGGGACGAAGCCGTGCCGGGTGACGAAGGGGCCCAGCATCAGGACGGTCCATTCGAGGGCGCGCGCGGTGTAGAGGCCGCCGAGGTCGAGGATCCACTCGCGCGGCCAGCCCAGGTCCACCAGTAGCGCCGCCAGCTCGTCCTTGGCCCCCGGGTCGTCGCCGCAGAGGAAGGCCGTGGCGGGGGCGGGCAGGATCCGCGGGGCGGCCATCACCCGGTGGTCCATGGTGTTGAGGGCCTTGACGACCCGGGTCCGCGGCAGGACCCGCTGGATCTCCTCCGCGAGGCTGCTGTGCGGGTACAGGGGCGCGACGGGGAAGCCCTCGGGGCTGCGTTCGGCGGCGTTGGACACGTCGACCAGGACCCGCCCGCGCAGGGCGGGTTCGAGGCCGCCGAGCAGGGCGACGGAGACCTCGCCGGGGGTGGTGTTGAAGACGATCCCGGCGCTCTCGACGGCCTCGGCGTGGCCGGTGAAGCGGACGCCCGCCGCGAGCGCGGGGTCGTCGCCGGGGCGGGGGCGGTCGGGCCGGGTGGTGCCGGTCAGCACCCGGTGGCCGGCGGTGGCCAGCCCGGTGGCCAGGCTGGTCCCGACGGCCCCGGAGCCGAGGACGGCGATGTCCGTCACGGACGGGGGCCGGGCCTGTAGGAGGCGAGGGCCCGCTCGTACGTGGGCAGCAGCCCCAGCGCCACGGCCTCGGACAGGGTCGGGGCCGCGGCGTCCTTCTCGGACCTGACGAGCGGTTCGGAGGTGTTCCACGGGATGCCCAGGGCCGGGTCGAGGGCCTGGATGTCGACCATGGTGCCCGGTACGTACTCCTCGGAGCAGAGGTAGTTCATGCAGGTGTCGTCGGTGAGCGCGAGGAAGGCGTGCCCGAGGCCGTCGGCGAGGTAGACGCCGATGCCCGACTCCGCTTCCTGCACGGTGGTGTCGAACATGCCGAAGGTCGGCGAGCCGACGCGCAGGTCGACGACCACGTCGAGGGCGGCGCCGCGCACGCAGGTGACGAGCTTCGCCTGGCCGGGGGGCAGGGTGGTGCCGTGGATGCCGCGCAGGGTGTTGCGGGACGAGACCGAGAAGTTGACCTGCTTGACGGTGAAGGGCTGGCCGCTCAGTTCCGTGAGTTCGCCGATGCGCCAGGCCTCGAAGAAGCGGCCGCGGTTGTCGGTCAGCTGCGACGGCGTGATCCGGAAGGCGTCCCGGACCTTCATCTCCTCAATTGCCATGCTTCCTCGGTTCGTTGTCGAAGTCGTGAACAGCGGGCCCTTCGATCGTCGGAGCACCCGCTCCGGCCCCGCTCGAACGGGGCCGGAGCGCTCGGACACGCCGACGGCCCCCGCGCACGGGACGCGGGGGCCGTCGGTGGGAAGGGTGCGGCCGGTCAGCGCACCGACGCGGGAGCCGGCTTGTCCGCCGCGGCCTTGGCCGCGGGGGCCTTGGCCGTGGGCGGTGCCACCGGAGCGGAACCCTGCGCCGCCGGGGCGGCGAGCTCGGGCTGGACGCCCTTGCCCTTGCCGGGGGCGATCAGCATGGACAGGGTGGCGAGGGCGACCCCGATGGCGCCGACCCACATGGCCGGGACCAGCCCGTCGACGAAGTTCTGCGGGGAGGCGTAGCCGCCGTTGGCGCTGAAGATGGAGGCCAGCAGCGCGACGCCGAGCGCCGCGCCGACCTCACGGGTGGCGGCGGTGACGCCGGAGGCGATGCCCTGCTCCTCCTCCTTGACGGAGCCCATCGTCAGGTTCATCAGCGGTGCGTAGAAGAGGGCCATGCCGGCGCCGCAGATCATGAGGGACGGCAGCTGGGCGACGTAGGAGACGTTCGGTTCGAGGATGAAGGCCCAATAGACCATGCCGCCGGTCATCATCGCGAGGCCGAGGGTGACGACGGGCTTGCCGCCGATCTTGTCGGAGACCATGCCGCCGATCGGGGCGACGACCATCGGCATCGCGGTCCAGGCCAGCAGCCGGACGCCGGCCTCCATGGCGCTGTAGCCCTGGATGCTCTGGAGGAACTGGGTCATCAGGAAGATGGCGCCGAACATGCCGACCGACATCAGGGTGCCGGCGAGGTTGATCGCGGTGAACGCCCGGATCTTGAAGAGGCGCATGGGGACCATCGGGTGCTCGGTCTTGTTCTCCCAGACCACGAAGACGGCCATCACGACCACGCCGCCGATGAGGGAGCCGAGGACGACGGGAGAGGTCCAGCCGTCCCCGTGGCCCTTGATCAGGCCGAGGACGATGCCGAAGAGGCCGATGCTGGCGAGGATGGTGCCGACGGCGTCGAGCCGCGAGCCCGCGACCTTGCTCTCCTTGAGCTTGCGCCAGGAGATCGGGGCCAGGGCCAGGCCGATCGGGACGTTCAGCCAGAAGATCCACTGCCAGGACAGGTGCTCGACGATCGCACCGCCGACGAGCGGGCCGGCCGCGATCGACAGGCCGTTGACGGCGCCCCAGATGCCGAGCGCCGTACCGCGCTTCTCGGCGGGGACGGCGGCGGTCAGCAGGGTGACCGACAGCGGCATGATGATGGCCGCGCCGGCGCCCTGGACGGCGCGGAAGGCGATGAGTTCGTTGATGCCGGGCGCGAGCGCCGCGGCGGCCGAGGCGCCCGTGAAGAGCAACAGGCCGAGGACGAACATCCGGCGACGGCCGAAGCGGTCACCGAGCGCGGCACCGAACATCATCAGGACCGCGAAGGACAGGGTGTAGGCGTTGACCGTCCATTCGAGATCCGTGAGGCTGCCGCCGAGTTTCTCGCGGATGGTGGGCAGCGCCGTGATGATCACGAGGTTGTCCAGCCCTGCCATGAAGGAGGCGAGGCTCGTGGTGAGGATGGCCCAGAAGACCACCCCCTTTGCTCCACCGGCCGAGGCTGGGGGGTTGACGGTGCTCATCCGAGCATCCTTTCTGGAGGCAATGTCAGTAGGAGATGCTCATAACTCATCCGTGACACAGGCCGTTTCGGCGCTCACGACGCTACGGAACCGGACTACAGCCCTCCTCGATTCGTGGTGGACCCACGGACGCGCGGAGCCACCCTCCCCGGAAGGGGAGGGTGGCTCGGGTCGGGCGCGTGCGCGTGCGGGAGGTCAGCCCAGCTGGCGCTGGAAGGTCGCCATGTCGAAGTACAGCGTCTCGTCGACCAGGACGTCCCCGTCGAAGTGGAAGAACACCGCGACGGGGGCGTCGATGGACTTGCCGAGGTTGGGTATGCCCCGGTAGTCCGCTTCCTGCTTGCCGCGGGCCTGGGCCTCCAGGATCACGGCGGTGGGGGTGTGGTGGACGTGGTGCAGGTCGTGCTCCAGGTTCGGGAAGGCCGCCTTGAGGTCGGCGAAGTAGCCCTTCTTGATGGCTTCTTCGCCGATCAGCGGGCCCTCTTCGAAGGCCTGGATGCGGTAGATGCCGCCGCGCGGGAAGGTGGCGAGGACGCCGTCGATGTCCCAGGCGATCTCGGCGACGGTGTGCGCGAGGACGACCGCTTCGCGGCGCTTGCGCAGGTCGGCGTCGGGCTGCGGGAGATCCGCACCGGGCAGGGTGAATTCGTGCTGTTCGGTGGCCATGACCGTTCCTCCACGCGTCGACCGGCTTGATGTCGCAGACGCTAGGGCCGCGACCTCGCGTACGGCTCGAACGTCAGGCCGGACGGGCCGGTCGGTCAGGCCGGTCGGGCCCGCGCCGCGGGGCGCGGGTCAGGCCCCCGGTCGGGCGCCCGCCGCCACCGGCTGGCTGCGCTGCTGCTGCGGGGGCTTGTAGAACGGCCGGTAGCCGCAGGCCAGGCCGACCGGCGCGAGCAGGGTGCACAGGGCCATGTCCAGGGCGTAGGGCCGGCCGGTGATCACCCGGTACTCGTCCCGGAAGCCGAGCGCGAGCAGCGGCATCTGGAGCTTGGGGCCGGCCGCCGTGAGCCTGCCCTCGTTGGCCAGGCCCCACAGCGTCTCGAAGACGCGCTCGGTCTGGTAGGCGGGGGTGGTGCGCCAGACCATCCGGGTGGTCTCGGGACCCGGGTTCCACATGGAGTGCGGCACGCCCGGCGGGATGTAGAACTCGCTGCCCTCGGGGTACTCGTGCTCGACCCCGTTCAGCTGGATGACGATGCGGCCGCCGCGCACCCGCATGGTCTCGGTCTGCCTGGGGTGGTAGTGGACGGGCGGCTTCAGGACGGTCGGGGCGTACTCGACCTCGACCTCCACGTAGGCGCCGTTCGTCTGGGACGAGGTGGTCAGGAAGGTGAGCTTGTCCTGTCCGAGCTGGAGGGTGTCTCCGGGGCGGGCCATCGGATGCCTCTCTGATCAGGGGTGGTCGGTCGTCGGTCAGACGCTGGTGGTGCTCGGGGCGGTGGAGGTCGCGGTGGAGGTGGAGGTGAGCGCGGCGGGGGTCCGCGTCCGGCGCCGTCCGGGGAGTCCGAAGAAGGCGTTGAGCAGGTTCAGTACGCCGATGCCCACCGCGATCCAGAAGCCCAGGTGCAGTCCGTCCACCCAGGCGATGGCCGGGAGCCGCCCGTCGGCGAGTTCGCCGGTGGTGCGGGTCATGGCGCTGGTGGCCACGGTCGCGACGCCGAGCGAGGCTCCGACCTGGAAGGCGGCGACCAGTACTCCGGAGGCGATGCCCTGCTGCTCCTGCGGGATGTCGGACACCCCGTGGACGTTGACCGGGATGCCGCAGCACTGCATGGAGGCGCCCAGGATCAGCAGCGCGGGCAGCACGTCGAGGAGGTAGTTCCCGTCGTGCGGGGCCCGGGTGAGCAGGATCAGTCCGAGGACGGAGCCGATCGCGCCGAAGAGGTAGACGGGGCGGGGGCCGGACTTGTGCATGATCCGGGTGGCCGGGGCGGTGATCAGGATGGCGATCACGCCGAGCGGCAGGAAGGCGAAGCCCGACTTGAGGGTGGAGTAGCCCAGGGTGCGCTGGAGGTAGTAGCTGCTCAGGAAGAGCACGGAGGCCTGCACCCCGCTGGTCAGGATGCGGCCGAGGCCGGCGGTGACCAGGGAGCGGGTGGCGAAGAGCTGGAGCGGCATCAGCGGGTCGGCGACCTTGCGCTCGACCACGACGAAGCCGACCAGGAGCGCCACCGCGGCGACGGCCGGGGCGATGACGTACGGGATCGAACCCCAGCCCTTGTCCTGGATGTTGACGATGGCGTACACGAGGGAGGCCAGGCCCCCGGTGACGGCGACGGCGCCCAGGATGTCGGGGGTGGACTCGCTCCTGGCCTCGGTGCGGCCGCTCGCCAGGACCAGCACGCCGATCACGGCGACGACCCCGAAGGGGATGTTGATGTAGAAGATCCAGCGCCAGTTCAGGCTGTCGGTGATCAGGCCGCCCGCGATGACGCCGAGGGTGCCGCCGAGGCCGGCCAGCGCGGCCCAGATGGCGAGGGCGGTGGTCCGCTCCTTGCCCTTGGGGAAGATCGTGGTGACCAGGGACATCGCGGCCGGGGACAGGAAGGCCGCGCCACACCCCTGGAGGGCGCGCGCGGCGATGAGCAGGCCGGTGCCGTCGGCGAGGCCGCAGAGTAAGGAGGCCGCGGTGAACAGGACCGCGCCGAGCAGGAAGGTGCGCCGGCGCCCCCAGCGGTCGGCGGTGCGTCCGCCGAGCAGCATCAGGCCGCCGAAGCACAGGATGTAGGAGGTCAGCACCCATTCGATGCCGGTGGCGGTGGCTTTCAGGTCGGACTGGATCGCGGGCAGAGCGAGGTTCACCACGGTGGTGTCGAGGAGCACCATGAACTGGGCGAGGGCGACGAAGACGAGCAGGCGCCATCGTCGCGGGTCGGGCGGGGTGTCGTTGCCCGGGCCCGCCGCGGACGCGGCGGCCGGTGCCCGGTCCTGGTGACGGGGTGCGTTCTTCTCGGTGTTCATGGCTCCCTCTCGGGTGGGCCCGCCGCTCCCGGCCCCGCGGCCGGGAGCGGCGCAGTCCGGTCAGGCGGCGGTGGCCTCGATGTAGCTCAGGGCGTTGTAGATGGTCCGGTTCGGGTCGGTGATGGCGCGGCGGCCGTGCATGACCCGGGTGTTGTCGATGACGGCGGCGTCGCCGTCCTGCCATTCGAGGTTCTCGGTGATCCGCGCGGTCACCGTCTCGACCTCGGCCAGGAGCCGCTCGGACAGCTCGGTCCCGTCGGCGAAGGTGATCGTCGGCTTCTCGTAGTTGAAGGAGGGGCCGAGGATGCTGTTCGCGAAGGACCGCCGCTCGCCGAAGATCGTGGTCCCGGCGGCGGGGGTGCGGAAAGCGTAGCGGATGCCTCCGTCCGCTTCGGCCTGGATTTCGGTGCCGGGCAACTGGCCGGCCAGCGCCAGGAGTTCCTCCACCGCGATGTCCTCGGCGGGCTTGGTCCTGCCGAGGAGGTGGTGGGCCATGGCGCGCCACTGCTGCTCGCCGACGTAGCGGCTGTAGACGATGTCCTGGGCGGCGAAGGCCTCGCGGGCCCCGTCGCTGAGGGCGTCCCAGACGCGGTAGCCGTCGCAGACGGTGGTCTGGGAGCCGGAGGAGGCGGCCTTCTCGCAGAAGAACCAGGCGACGTGGGCGCGGAAGGGGCTGTTGCCGTTCTCGGTGTGCAGGCCGACCTCGGCGAATCCGGCGTCGACCTTCTGTGCGACCTCGGAGTAGAAGTCGCGGGCCGGGTCGAGGGTGGTGGAGGTGGAGGTGGACTGCACCAGGGCGGTGAAGGAGTCCATGTCGGAGGGGGTGAATCCACGCAGGAGCAGGAATCCCGCCTCGGCGAGCAGGTCGCGCAGGATCTTGGGGTCGACGTCCGCGAGGCTGCCGCCCTCGACGGGTTCCACCAGCAGGCCGCTGCCGGTGCCGTAGGGGGTGGTCTTCACTGCGGTGCTCATGCCTTCTCCTTGGTCGTGTCCTCGTCGTGGCGCAGCACGTGGGCGCGGATGACGTCACGGCGCGGGCGCCCGGTGACGGTGAAGCAGGTGGCGTAGTCGGGGTCGTCCTCGGACATGAGGTGGACGACGGCGGCGCGCTCGATGCCGGAGAGGCGTTCCTTGCCGAAGGCGTCGATGCGCTCGCGGGCGGTGTCCCGGTCGAGGCCCGCCTCGATGACGAAGAGGCCGTGCACCTGGTCGAGTCCGTCGGCGACGATGGCGGCCTCGCGGATGAACCCGAGTTCGCGGTAGCGCGCTTCCACCCATTCGGGGGACACGTTGCGGCCGCTGGAGGTGATCACCATGCTCTTCTTGCGGCCGGTGATGCGCAGGTAGCCGTCCTCGTCGATCTCGGCGAGGTCCCCGGTGTGCAGCCAGCCCCGTGCGTCGACGACCACGCTGGAGGGGTCCTCGCGGGAGTAGCCGGCGAAGAGGGAGGTGCTACGGATCAACAGCTCGCCGTCCTCGGCGAGTTCGGCCTCGACGTGGTCGAGCGGGCGACCCACGGTGCCGAAGCGGACCTCGCCGGGGAAGTTCCAGGAGACGACGGAGGAGTTCTCGCTGAGCCCGTAGCCCTCGTGGACGGTGACCCCGTAGGCGTCGAGGCGCTGGAGGATCTCCGCGGGGACGGGCGCGCCGCCACAGGCGATGAAGACGGAGCCCTCGTGGCCGAAGATCCGGCGGCGCCGCTCGGGGACGCTCTCGTCGGGCTGCTGGTCGCTGAGCGCGAGGAAGAGTCCCGCGACGGTCGGCGGGACGACGAGCGCGGTGGGCCGGGCCTGGCGCAGCAGGCTGAGCATCCGGGGCGCGGCGTCGGCGGCGGTGCCGACCAGCGCGGTGCCGGGCGGCAGGAAGGAGACCGAACCGCCGGCCAGGAAGGGCATGTAGAGCCCGGCGACCTGTTCGATGAGCAGGCTCAGCGGCACGATCGAGAGGTAGCGCTCGAAGATGGCGGGCTCGGTGCGGGCCCGCAGGGAGGTCAGGAGCGCGTCCAGGCCGTGGCGGCGGATCTGGACGCCCTTGGGGGCGGAGGTGGTGCCGGAGGTGTGGATGACCTTGACGATGGCGTCCTCGGCGGGCACCGGCGGGCGGGGGGAGCCGCCCGCGGGGGCTTCGGCGAGCAGTGCCTTGATGTCGAGGGTGGTGACCGGGCAGCTCTCGGGGAGCACGCCGGGCCCGCTGTCGGCGGCCCAGCGGGCCAGGGCGCGGGTGCCGCCGTCGTCGACGTAGCACAGGTCGGCGGTGTCGAGGAGGGAGGCGGCCTGTTCGGCGGCGAAGGCGGTGGGGACCGGTACTTCGACGGCGGAGGCGAAGAGTGCGGCGAGGTCGGCGACGACCCACTCGGGGGAGTTCTCGGCGAGCAGCCCGACGCGGGCGGGGCGGCCGTGGGCGCCGGCCCAGCTCTCCAGTTGGCCGGCGAGGACCAGGGCCGCGCCGATGATCTCGCGGTAGCTCCAGGTGGCGCCCGTACCGCCGTCGCCGGACAGGACGCGGACCATGACGGCTTCGCTGTCGGCCCGGTCCAGCAGTCCCGCGGCGAGGGAGACGCTCTGGTGGTCATGCGGCACGGCTCAGCACCTTCGCCTGCGGGCGGTTGCTGCTGAGCAGCCGCATGTCGACGGATTCGAAGCAGTAGCGGCCGATGGCGGCGAGCAGCAGGGTGCTCTGGTCGACCGCCTTGGCGTAGCCGACCATCGGCCGGGTGTCGTAGTACGAGCCCCAGGCGGCGACCTCTTCCGGCTCCAGCCGGTCGGGCGAGGCGTCCGCGAGGGGGTGGAAGACGCACCCGAGGCGCTGCATGAGCTCGGCGAGCCGTCCGGTCATCGTCATCACCGCGTACGGGCGCCCCAGGCAGGCCATGACCAGCGGGATCGACTTGATGATCTCGCCGCCCGCGGAGGCGCGGACGGAGGCGATGTTGCCGATCTGCAGGACCTGGTGGCGGCCGACCGGGTCGCCGACCTCGGACGCGATGACCTCTTCGATCGGGGCGTCGAGGTAGCGCTCCAGCAGGATCGGCTCGTCTTCGGGGAAGGAGAGGCCCGCGCAGGCGAGGACCTGCTCCTGCCCGTTCTCGTCCTCCTCGAAGAAGGCGAGGAAGCCGTCGGGGTCGGGATTGATGGTCGCCCGGTACTGCCGGGCGAACACGTCGCGGGCCATCTCCCTGGCGACCAGCCAGTCCGGAGTACCGCGCTCGGACAGCGTGATTCTCATGTGTGGTGCGCCCCCTTACAGGGTCGGGTTACAGGGTCGAGTGGGCCGAGAGGACGGACCGGCTCACCGCCTGGACGCCGGGCGAGCGGCGCGTGATCGGCTTGGCCCGGACGGCGAGTTCCGCCGCGTGCAGGGCGCTGTTGATGGAGGTCTCGGCGAGGATGCCGGGGGCCGCGACGGCGTCGCCGATGAGGTAGACGCCGTCGCCGCGGTCGACGGCGGGGCGGTCGCGCCAGCTCAGGCCGGGCAGGTCGAGGGCGCCGGTGCGGCCGCGGGAGACGCCTTCGCGGCGCCACTGGATGCGGTCTCGCCAGCCGGGGGTGGTGAGGTCGAAGAGCTTTTCGAGCCGGGCCAGGGCCTCGGCCTTGGACTCGCCGGGGCGGATGGGCATCTGGCCCTGGAAGAGGGCCTGGCCCTTCGGCGCGAGCGAGGGGTCGTGGTCGGAGTACTGCGAGGTGAAGCCGCCCTCGTCCATGTCGAAGGAGACGTTGCCGTCCTTCTTGGAGTGGGTGACGGCCATGTCGAGCAGGGCGGCGGTGCCGCTGGGCCAGTCGAGGGTGGGGTCGCCCAGCAGGCCGCGGGAGGCGGCGAGCGAGGTGGCGACGATGACCGGGCCGTCGGTGGGCAGTTCGGTGATCCGGGAGTTGGTCTCGATGACGACGCCGTGGGCCTTGGCCCGGCGTTCCATGCGGTCGATGACCGTGCCCCAGCCGCCGATGAAGTAGCGGCTCGGGAGCGGGAAGCGGGGGGTGCCGACGCGCAGCAGCCGCTCCCAGACGAAGGCGGCGGAGAGCCGGCCGGGGTCTCCGTCGAAGAGGATCGGACCGAGGAAGCCGAGGGCTTCGTTGACGGTCTGCTGCTCGAAGCGTTCGCTGGCCCAGTCCTGGAAGGAGCGGTCGATGGGGACCTCGATGTCCCGGTGCATCCAGGTCATCTTCATGTAGCCGCCGGGCAGGGTCATGCGGAGCTTGCCCTGGTGGCGAAAGCGCATCCGCGTCCACTCGTGGAAGGACAGGCGGACGTAGTTGCCGGCGAGGCCGCGCTGGAGCAGCCAGTTCCAGCAGGGGCCGTTGTCGAAGAAGGTGTGGGGGCCGTCGTTGGTGACGTAGGGCCCGGTGGCGGAGCGGGAGCGGCCGCCCAGGTGGGCGTGCGCCTCGTGGACGGTGACGCGGGCGCCCTGCTCGGCGGCGGAGATCGCCGCGGTCAGACCGGCGAGCCCGCCGCCGATGATCGTGATGTTCGCCATGGTTATCGCACTCACTCACCTTGGGGATGCGCGGACTCGCCGCGGTTTCGCCGCGGACGGGACTCGGATGGGCCGCGGACGGGACTCGGATGCGCCGCGAGTTCGCCGCGGTCTCGCCGCGGGCGTCACTCGGATTCGCCGCGGTCTGGCCGCGGGCGTCACTCGGATCGGCCGCGGTCTCGCCGCCGTTCGGCGGGCCGTTCTCAGCCGTCGAGCGTGGCCATGGCGCCCGCGGGATAGCGGTCTCCCACCAGGCTGCCGTGGGGGGCGATCCGGTCGAGGGCCGCGAGGTCGGCCGCGTCGAGTGCGACGGCGGAGGCGGCGATGTTCTCTTCCAGGTAGGTGACCCGCTTGGTGCCGGGGATGGCCACGACGTCCTCGCCCTGGGCCAGCACCCAGGCCAGCGCGAGCTGGCCGGTGGTGATGCCCTTGGCGGCGGCGAGGGCTTCCAGCTGCTCGACGACGTGCAGGTTGGCGTCGAGGTTCTCCTTCTGGAAGCGCGGCGCGATCCGGCGGAAGTCGTGCTCGGCCAGGTTGTCGAGGTTGCGGATGGCTCCGGTGAGCAGGCCGCGGCCGAGCGGGCTGTAGCCGACGAAGCCGATGCCGAGTTCGCGGACGGTGTCGAGGACCCCGTTGACCTCGACGTCGCGGGTGGCGAGCGAGTACTCGGTCTGTACGGCGCTCAGCGGGTGGACGGCGTGGGCGCGGCGGATGGTGGCGGCGGAGGCCTCGGAGATGCCGAGGTAGCCGACCTTTCCGGCGGCGACCAGGTCGGCGAGGGCGCCGAAGCTCTCCTCGACGGGTACCGCGGGGTCGACGCGGTGCAGGTAGTAGAGGTCGAGGCGGTCGGTGCCGAGCCGGCGCAGGCTGCCTTCGACGGTGGAACGGATGTATTCGGGCCGGCCGTTGAGCTTGCCGGTGATCTGCCCGTCGGGGCTGACCTCGTTGCCGACCTTGGAGGAGACGACGACCTCGTCGCGGCGCCCGGCGATGACCCGGGCGACGAACTCCTCGTTGGAGTGCGGTCCGTAGAAGTCCGCGGTGTCGAGGAGGTTGACGCCGAGTTCGAGGGCCCGGTGCGCCGTGCGCAGGGCTTCCTGGTCGTCGGCGGGGCCGTAGGCGAAGGTCATGCCCATGCATCCGAGCCCCTGCTCGGAGACCGCCAGCCCCTGGCTGCCGAGCTTTCGTTGCCGCATCGTCCACGCCTTCCCGGGTAGTTTTCGTCCCTAGAAACTCTAGCAGTGATAGCCCAAAGAACTAGCAATGAAAGAGTCAATACCTAAGCTAGCCAACAGACCTGACGAAGAGTCAGGTGTTCAGCCGCCCGCCACCAGTTCGGAGCCGACCGACGACCAGCCGTGCCCCTGCTCGGCGGCCCCGCCCTCGGCCAGCGCCGCGTACGGATCGGCTCCGAAGACCTCGCCCGCCGCCCCGCGCAGCCACACGTCGAAGGCGTTGCCCGACTCCCGCAGCCGCTTCGCCGCCCCGGCCGGATCGCGCGCCTCCAGCTGGAGCACCACCACGGACCGTCCGCCCACCTCCTGCACGGCGAAGGACTCCTGCAGGATGCCCGCCCGCCGGCGCGAGGCCTCGTACTCGCGCAGGCGCTCGCCGGACAGCTGCGCCTGGACGTCCTGCCAGCGCTCCGCCCGCCCCGCGGGCAGCTCCAGCACCACGGTCGCCGGCTTCACCGTCCGCCGGGCCGCCGCCTTGGCCGCGCCGCGCGCGGCCGGCGCGAGGCGCCGCATGCCGAGCACCTCCAGCATGTTGGACTCCACGCCGATGCCCCAGCGCTCGGCGATCAGCCCGTTCTCCAGCAGCCGCCACACCACCACGCCCGTGAACTCGATGAACTGGCCCGTGGCGGGCATGCCCAGGAACTCGCCCAGGTGCGTACCGCGCCAGGTGTTGTGGATGACCACGTGGTCCCCGGCGGCGCTCATGTCCTCGATGGTGACGTGCAGGTCGGGGAAGCCCTCGCGCAGACCCGCGATGGTGTACTTGACCCCCTCCAGCCCCTCCGGGGCGCCCGGCAGCGGCTGGTGGTCGATCATGTCGGGGCTGTAGATCCGGTCGACGATGGAGAAGTCGCCCCGGTTGACGAAGGTGTCGAAGACCGAGCGGATGGTCTTCTTGTTCCGCTCCTCGACGCTCTCCCCGACGCTCACTGCGGTACCGGTAGCCACCTCGGTGCGCTCCGTCTCTTGAATCGACACGATCCGTCCGTCCTTACGTCGTCACTTGGCAGGGGTGGGGGCGTCCCAGGTCAGGGTGAGCCCCGCGTACAGGTAGCGGCTGGCCTCGATCGCGAGCAGCAGGACGGTGTCCCCGGGCGTGATCCGGCCGTCCGCCCAGCCCGCGTCCAGGGCGAGCGGTACGGCGGCGGAACCGGTGGCGCCCACGTCGGTGAGGTTCTCCACGATGTTCTTGCCGAGCGTCGCCTGGTCCTCGGCGGAGAGGCCCGCGGTGCCGTACTCGCTGGCGAAGTACTCGGCGTTGCCCTCGGGCAGCACGCAGTGGTCGATGTCGGCGAGCGCGAGTCCGGAGCGGCGCAGCATGTCGTGGATGCCCTCGACGAAGACCCGCGGCCCGAACTTCGCGGTGCCGGGGATGTCGAGGCTGATGTCCATCAGCCGCTTGCGCCCCTGCTGTTCGTGCAGCGGCGCGTCGGTCCCGCCGCCGGTGATCAGCATGCCGGGCTTGCGCGCCCCGCCCATCGACCGCGTCGCGAAGACCTGCCGGCTGCCCGCGTGGGCGGAGCCCTCCTCGCCGGCCTTGAGCACCAGCGCGCCCGCGCCGTCGCCGAAGGTGTAGACGGTGAGCCGGTCGCGCATGCGGACCTTGTACGGGTCCTTGTCGAGGAAGATCGGCGCGAGCAGCGGGGAGACCGCCTCCGAGCCGATGACCAGCGCGGTCGTGTAGGTGCCGTCGGCGAGCTGGCGGCGGGCGATGTCCAGGGCCTGTACGGCGCCCACGCAGCCGGCGCGGACCTCGATGACCGCGCAGTCCTCCAGGCCGAGCTGCTCCTGGACGTAGGTCGCGGCGACCGGCAGCAGGTAGTCGGGGCTGGCCGTGGACATCACGATGAGATCGACCTCGGCGGCCTCCACGCCGGCCCGCTCCAGGGCCTGGCGGGCGGCCGCGGTGGCCATCGCGGAGGTGGAGGTGCGGTGGGCGCCGGTGGCCGGGTCGATCAGCCAGTGGCGGCGCTCGACCTGGATGCCCTCCAGGACGTCGTCCGGCAGCGGCCCGCAGACCTTGGCCAGGGCGTCGTTGTCGAGGGGGTCACCGGGCAGGTGGGCGCCGGTGGCGAGGATCGAGACGTGACGGGTGGGACCGGCGGACCCGGTCCCCGCTGACGTCGTGGTGCTGGCTGACATGGTCAGTTCTCCGTTGCGGGACGCAGGACGAGGCTGATGTGGGTGCCGCCGAGGGAGGAGCTGTTGATGAGCACCGGCCCGCTGGCCAGGCCGTTGTCCCAGCCGGTGACGGCGAGCAGCGCGGCCAGTTGCGCACCCGCGCCGACCGGCTCGCCCAGGATCCGCTTGGGGCTGTGCACGGGCGGCCCGTCGACCGCGGCGACGCGGCCGGTGGCCAGGGCCTCGGGGGCGTCGGCCCGCTCCAGACCGGCCGCGTTGGCCCAGATCCCGGCCAGCTCGGCCGGCTCCACGCCGGCGTGGGCCAGCGCCTCGCGCATGGCCCGCTCCACGCCCTCGCCCCCGTCGTCCCAGCGGCCGATGCCCTGGGCGTCGGAGGCGGTGCCGTGTCCGGCGAACTCGGCCAGCACCTTCGCGCCCCGGGCGCGGGCCGTGGACTCCCGCTCCAGCACCAGCGCGATGCCCGCCTCGGCCAGGGTGTACCCGGATCCGGCGAAGAGCGGCAGCTTGCGGTAGGCGTCCAGGACGCCCGGCGAGAGGTCCTCGACCGCGGGGCACAGCACCGCGTCGGCCCGGTGCTGGAGCAGCAGGTCGTGGGCGACGGTCAGGGCGGAGGCCCCGGCCGCGTGCCCGGTGGTCACGGTGGAGGTGGGGCCCTTGGCGCCGACGTTCATGGCGACCTGGCCCGCGGCCGCGTTGAAGACCGTGTTGGGGAAGACTGCCGGGCTGCCGTGCGAGGGGCAGCCGCCCAGCACCGGGAGCAGGAACTCCTCGATGCTGCGCATCGGGCCCAGCCCCGTGCCCAGGACCACGCCGACGCGCTCGTCGGCGGTCAGGCCCGCGTGCTCCAGGGCCCCCTTGCAGGAGGCCACGGCGAGCTGGCTGATCCGGTCCATCCGGCGGGCGACGCGGGGTTCGATGTGCGCGTGCGGGTCGAACGCGGCGCGGGCGACGCTCAGTCCGCCCTCGTCCGCGCCCAGCGGTACGCCCTCGCTCCAGGCCCGCCAGAGCGCGTCGGCGCCGTCACCGGCCGAGGTGATGGCCGCGAAGCCGGTGATCACGATCTTCTCGGCGGCGGGCGGGGCCGGGACCGTGAAGCGGTGCCCGGAGGGCCAGCCGAAGGCGACGCAGGCGTTGGCCCCGGCGAAGCCGAAGTTGTTGGACAGGGCGGCGTTCATGGCCATCGAGCGCCCGGGGTCGGGCACCGCGTCCAGGCCGCACTTGGGGTCGACACTGGTGAAGTTGGCGGTGGGCGGGGCGATCTGCTCCACCAGCGCCTTGACGGTGACGATCGCCTCGACCGCCCCCGCGGCGCCGAGGAGGTGGCCGATCATCGACTTGGAGCTGCTGAGCGCGGTCTTCTCGGCGGCCTCGCCGAAGGCGGCGCGGACCGCGTTGGACTCGGCGGAGTCGTTCTTGGGGGTGCCGGTGCCGTGCCCGTTGACGTAGGCGACGTCCTCGGGGGCGATGCCCGCGGAGGTCAGCGCGCCGCGGATCGCGCGCGCGGCGCCCTCGCCCTTGGGGTGCGGGGCGGTGGCGTGGTAGCCGTCGGCGGAGAGCCCGTAGCCGAGCACCTCGGCCAGGATCGGGGCGCCCGCGGCGCGCGCCACGGACTCCTCGGCGAGCACGAGCATGCCCGCGCCCTCGCCGAGCGAGAGGCCGTCGCGGTCCCGGGAGTAGGGCGCGGCGGGCTTGGTGGACAGGGACTGCAGGCTGGTGAAGCCGGCGAAGGCGGTCTCGGTGAAGGCGTCGGAGCCGCCGACCAGCATGGCGTCCGCGCGGCCCGCGCTGATCGCGTCGGTGGCGTGGGCGATGGCGTGCGCGCCGGAGGCGCAGGCCGTGTTCACCGACAGGGAGGGGCCCTTGAGGCCGAAGGCGCTGCTCAGCGCCTCGGCTATGGCCTGCGGCGGGACCAGCAGGAAGTGCCGGCCGTCGTCCTCGGGGGCGGTGCCCTCGTCCGCTCTGCGGGCGAGCAGTTCGGCGCTGCGCAGGCCGCCGTTGCAGGAGCCGAAGGCGACGCCCCAGCGGTCGGCGGGCAGCGAGCCCAGGCCCGCCTGCTCCATCGCCTCCTCCGCCGCGAGCAGCGCGAAGTCGGCGGCGGGTTCGCGGACCTGCCCGCCGAAGGCGGCCAGGTAGTCGTAGGCGGGGCGGCGGTCGGTGCTGACCTCGCCGCCGATCTCGGTGTCGTATCCCACCATGGACATGCCGCGGACCGGGCCGATGGCCGTGTGTCCGGTGCGGATGCCCTCCCACAGCGCCTCGGCGCCGTCGCCCTGTGCGGTCACGGCGCCGACGCCGCAGATCACCACGGTGCGGGTGCGGCCCGGGCCGTCCGGCGGGGTGGTGTGGTCGTACACGTCGTCGGTCATGTCCGCGCTCCTTTCGGGTGTGCCGGTCATGAGACCCGCCTCAGCGCGACCGCCACCGCCTGGCCTTCCAGGCCGCGGGCGAGGGCGAGTGCGCTGTCGGGCCGGGTGTCGCGCGGGGTGAGCGGGACGTAGTCCAGGTCACACTCGGCGGCGGGGTTGTCCAGGTTCAAGGTCGCGGGGATGATCCCGGAGTCCAGGGTCAGCGCGGCCACGGCCGCGTTCAGGGCCCCGGCGCCGCCGACCAGGTGTCCGGTCTGCGGTTTGACGCTGCTGATCTGGGCCGCCTTGGCGGAGGTACCGAGCGCGTCGTGCAGGGCGATGGTCTCGCTGGCGTCGCCCTGGACGGTGGCGCAGCCGTGCGCGGCGATGTAGCTGCCGTCGGGGAAGATGCCGCCCGCGTCGGTCAGGGCGCGGCCGATGGCCCGGGACAGGCCGCGCGCCCGGGCCTGCGGGCTGGGCGGTCGTACGCAGTCGTTGCCCGCGCCGAAGCCGGTGACCTCGGCGTAGCAGTGGGCGCCCCGGGCGAGCGCGTGTTCGCGCTCCTCCAGGACGAGCAGGGCGGCGCCCTCGCCGAAGACGGAGCCGGAGCGGTCGCGGTCGAAGGGCCGGAAGGCCGCGTCGCCCAGTTCGGGGCGGGTGGTCAGGACGCCGAGGCCGTCCATCTTGGACATCGCCCACCAGCCGGTGGCGTCGTCGTAGCCGCCGGCGACCACGATGTCGGCCTCGCCGCGGCGCACGGTGCGCATCGCGCGGCCCACCGCCATGGCGCCGGAGTCGGCGGTCCCGGCGAAGTAGGCGTTGGCGCCGCGGATCCCGTACTTCTCGGAGATGTGGAAGCCGGCGGCGGGCTGGAGGCCCTCGACGAAGAAGAGCGGGGCGACGACCGAGGACGCTTCCTGGCCGAGCTTGTGGAGGTCGGGGGTGCCGTCCTCGGCGCGGATGGCCTGGAGCTGGGCGATGAGTTCGTCCATGCGCGGCATTTCCTTGTTGCTGCCCAGGAAGAGGCCGGCCCGGTGCCCCAGGTCCTTCTCACCGTCGAGTCCCGCGTCGCGCAGCGCCAAGGTGGCGCCGGCCAGGGCGAGTTGGTCGCCGCGGCAGAGCATCCGCAGGGTGCGGCGGCTGGCCCACTCGGTGGGCTGGAAGTCGGGGATCTCGGCGCCGATGCCGGTCTTCAGCGGGGCCGGGTCGTAGGCGCGCAGCGGGCCGATCGCGCTGCGGCCCTCCAACAGGGCCTCCCAGGTCGGTGCGGCGCCCTGTCCGATCCCGGTCATCAGGCCGATGCCGGTCACCATCACGCGCCGCCTGTTGTCGCTCATGCTGTGCCCTCCCAGGGCTTCTCGGCGCTCACGAGGGTGAGGACGCGAGCGGCGGCGACCACACGGCCCTCGACCTTGGCGGTGGCCCTGACATCGGTGCCGTTCTCGGTGCGGCCGATCACCTCGACGGTGATCTGGACCTGGTCGCCGGGTCCGACGAAGTGCTTGAAGCGCACCCCGCGCACGCCCGCGAGGCGCCAGTCGGCGGCGTCGCCGCCGGCCACCGCCTTGGCGAGGGTGGCCATGGACTCCAGGAGCAGGACGCCCGGCAGGATCGGGTGGCGCGGGAAGTGGTGGTCGAAGGCCGCCAGGGTGGCCGGCACGTTGCGGATGCCCACGCCCCGCTCGCCCGGCACGAGTTCCTCCAGCCGGTCGAAGCCCGGGACGACGGGGGTGGCGAGCGAGGTGGTCACGCGTCCTCCCGCGGGGCGCCGATGACGATGGCGGTGTTGCTGCCGCCGAAGGCGAAGGCGTTGATCAGGGCCGCGTCGACCTTCATCGGGCGCGCGGTGTGCGGTACGTAGTCCAGGTCGAGGCCGCGGTCGGCCTCGTCCAGGTTCACGGTCGGCGAGACCAGGGAGTGCCGCATCGCGTTGATCGCGGCGAGGACGCCCAGGCCCAGGCTGGCCGAGGTCAGGTGGCCCGACATCGACTTGGGGGCGCTGACCACGATCTTCCGCGCGTCGGCGCCGAACACCTTCTTGATGGCGACCGTCTCGGACTGGTCGTTGCCGTGGGTGCTGGTGCCGTGCGCGACGACGTAGTCGATGCCGCCGGTGCCCAGGCCCGATTCGGCGAGGGCGCCCTCCATGGCCTGGATGGCGCCGGAGCCGTCCGGCGGGGAGTCGGTGATCCGCCAGGCGTTGAGGCTGGAGCCGTAGCCGAGGACCTCGGCGAGGACGGTGGCGCCGCGCGCGCGGGC
Source organism: Streptomyces sp. NPDC028419 (assembly GCF_055565515.1). Classification (NCBI taxonomy): domain Bacteria; kingdom Bacillati; phylum Actinomycetota; class Actinomycetes; order Kitasatosporales; family Streptomycetaceae; genus Streptomyces; species Streptomyces sp. NPDC028419. The sequence continues at coordinate 152,425 of NZ_JBVHUE010000021.1, forward strand.
GCTGTCCATGTCCTCCAGGATCACGGCGACGGCGCCCTCGCCGATGACGAAGCCGGAGCGGTCCGCGGCGAAGGGCCGCGAGGCGTGCGTCGGGTCGTCGTTGTAGCGGTCGGTGAGCGCGCCCAGCAGGCTGAAGCCGAGCAGGTCCAGCCAGGTGGTCAGCGAGTCGTAGCCGCCGGCCACCATCATCTTGGCGTCGCCCTCCTGGATGGCGCGGTACGCCTCCCCGATGGCGTGCCCGGAGCCGGCGCAGGCGGTGGAGATGCCCATCATCGGGCCGGTGCCGCCGACCATCCGGGCCATGGCGGCCAACGGGACGTTCTGGTCGTCGGTCAGGGTGACCGCCGGGGGCTGGCAGATGAAGGCGTCCGACTGCCCGCTGGTGGCGCGCAGGTGGCCGATGTCGAGGAGGGCCTGGAGTTCGGGGCGGCCGACGCTGGCGCCCATGGCGACCCCGCGCTCGTCGGCGGCGTACACCTCTTCGGAGACCTGGTCGATGCCCGCGTCGCGGACCGCCTCCCAGGCGGCGGCGACGCCGAACTGGCCGACCCGCGAGAGGTGCTTGCGGCCCACGTGCGCCGGAATCGCCTTGGCGGCGTCGAAGTCCTTGACCTCGGCCGCGATGCGCACGGGGAATCCGGTCGCGTCGAAGGTGGTCAGCGCACCGACGCCGCTGCGCCCGGTGGCCAGCCCCTCCCAGGTGGTCCCGGCGTCGTTGCCGAGGGGGGTGACCGCCCCGATGCCCGTGATGGCCACGCGCTTGATGTCGCTCGTACCGCTCATCCCACCGGACCTCCGCCCTGTAGCTGCCGCGCCATGCGCGCCGTGTTCGCCGGGTCGTCGAGCCGCTCGGCGTCGATGAGCGCGCACAGGATGCCGCTCGCGTCCAGGACGGTCTCGCCGTCCACGGTGACCGTGCCGTCGAGGATCGCGGCCTCGTCGGTCATCGATTCGATCCTGGCCTCCATGCGGAGCACCTCGCCGGGCCGTACGGCGCGGCTCGCGGTGGCGTCGCCGACGGCGAGGAGCGCGGCGCGCAGCGTGTGGTCGGTGCTGAGCATGATCAGCCAGGTGGCCGACTGGCACAGGGCTTCCAGGGCGAGCCCGAAGGGCATCGCGGGGCCGCCGCCGGTGTGCTGCCAGTAGTCCTCGTCGACGGAGGTGACCTTGCGAGCGGTGATGTGCTCGCGGGGAGTCCAGGATTCGATCCTGTCGATCAGATGGAATCGCATCGTCGTCTCTTCTTCCGGTCCTTTCGATCCTCGCGGTCCGTTACGGACGGCCGATGCCGAGCTGGGCGGAGAACCCGCCGTCGACGCAGAGCAGTTCGCCGGTGGTGTAGCCGGAGTCGGGGCCGGCCAGGAACACGGCGGCCGCGGCGACCTCCTCGACGGTGGCGAAGCGGCGCAGCGGGATCTGCTTCTTGATGGACCTGCCGCCGTCCTTCTCCATCACCTCGCCCACCAGTTCGGTCGGGGTGAAGCCGGCCAGGACCGCGTTGACGCGGACGCCGAAGCGCGCGAACTCGATGGCCGCGGCGCGGGTGAAGGAGTTCAGCGCGCCCTTGGAGGCGGAGTAGTTGGACTGGCCGATCCAGCCGGTCTCGCCCATGGCGGAGGAGATGTTGACGATGGTGGCGTTGCCCGCCGTCATGAACTGCTCGCTCACCGCGTGGGTGCAGTGGTAGGCGCCGCCGAAGTTGACCTTCATGACGTTCCACCAGGCGTCGGGCTTGGACTGGTAGATCAGCCCGTCGTCGCTGATGCCGGCGTTGTTGACCAGGATGTCCAGGGCGCCCAACTGAGCGATGGCCTCGGCGACCAGCCGGGCCGCGTCCTCGGGGTCGGCGACGTCGGCGCCGATCGCCACGGCCCGGCCGCCCGCCGCCTCGATCTCCTCGACCACCGCGAGGGCGTCCTCCCGGCGCGAGCGGTAGTTGACTGCGACGGCCGCCCCCTGTTCGGCCAGGGCCAGGGCGATGGCCCGGCCGATGCCGCGCGAGGCACCGGTGACCAGGGCGGTGCGGTCCTTCAGCTTCATCTGTCTCTTCCCGTTTCTGCTGCGAGGCGAGCGGCCTGGTGGTCTGGAGGGGGAGGGAGCGGCAGGGGGCTCCGGGGCACCGTCGGCCCGGAGCCCCCTGCCGGTCGTGGACCTAGGCCGCGGCCGCCGCGCGGGCGCGCTCGGTCAGCAGGTCGGTCAGGTTCTGGACGGTGAAGAGGCCCAGTACGCCCTCGGCCGTCAGCGGCTCGCTGAGCTGGCTGCGGTTGAACTGCGGCAGGACCTTCTCCAGGTGGGTGAGGCCGGTGTCGTTGACGACCTCGTTCTCGTCGCCGAACTCCTCGTCCGGGATGCCGCCCTGGAGCAGGTTGGCGATGTCGGCCACGGTGATCTTCACCTTGGTGGCGCGCTCCACGCGGAAGAGGATGTCGAGCAGGTCGATCGATTCGGCGCCCAGCTGCCCGAGCAGGGTCGCCTCGGGCACGGCCTCGGCCTCGTCGATGCCGAGCGCGTCGGCGATGGCGGCCTGGACCGCGGAGAGGTAGTCGGTCGAAGTGGTGGCAAGGGTTTCGGGCACCGTGGGCTGCCTTTCAGAGGGTTGGCAAGAACAGGACGGGAAGGCGTGCGGGTGGGGCCGGAGGTCAGGCAGCGGCCGCCGTGGTGGCGGGCTCCGGCCTCAGGTCGCGCAGCAGGGTGGTGATGCGGCGCGCGTCGTTGGTGCTGCGGACGGGGGCGTCGGGCGCGACGCGGCCGGCGAAGCCGCTGAGCACCCGGCCGGGACCGGCCTCGAGGTAGCCGCCGACGCCGAGCGCGGCGGCCGCCTCCAGTACGCCGACCCAGCGCACGGGACCGGCCAGCTGACGGCGCAGCAGGTCACGGGCGTGCGCACCGTCGCGGACGACGGTGGCGGTCACCGAGCTGATGACGGGCACCCGGGGTGCGCGGAAGGCGACCCGCTCCAGCGCGGCGGCGAACTCGTCCTCGATGGCGCTCATCAGCGAGCAGTGGAAGGGGGCGGAGACCTTGAGCTGCACGGCGCGCTCCGCGCCGGCCTCCAGGGCGAGCCGGGCCGCCTCGGCGACCGGCGCGCTCTGCCCGGAGATCACCGTCTGGCCCGCCTCGTTGTAGTTGGCGACCTCGACCACCCCGAGCGGGGCGGCCGCCGCACAGACCTCTTCGATCCGGGCCGGGTCCAGGCCCATCAGCGCGGTCATCGCGCCCGAGACCTCGCGCGAGACCCCGGCCATCAGCTGGCCGCGGATCCGCACCAGCCGCAGCGCGTCGTCCGCGTCCAGCACCCCGGCGGCGATCAGGGCGGTGTACTCGCCCAGGCTGTGCCCGGCCACCGCGCCCGGTACGAAGCCGGTCTCGGCGCGCAGCACCTCGTACACGGCGAGGCTGGTGGCGACGATGGCGGGCTGGGCGATCTCGGTCGGCGCCAGGGCCTCTTCGGGGGCCGTGGTGCACAGCTCGGTCAGCGGAAGCCCCGTGGCCGCCTCTGCCCGGGCCAGGACGCGGCCGGCCGTGCGGGGGTGTTCGCGAAGGAGATGTCCCGCCATGCCCGCGCGCTGCGAGCCCTGTCCGGGAAACATCGTGAATAGGTTGTCGATCATCCCCGTTCCTACCTCACTGACTTGTGGCCGATAGGTCATCGAGCCGTCGGCGACCGGTTTTCGACTCTGCGAATCTGGCACTCCGATCTGGCGCATTCCTCGAATTGACCTAGACCGGCGCCGAAGGCCCGCCATTGACGGGGAATGCGGACCGCCACAAACTGGCCGACATGGTGAGGATGAGCGCACAGGAACGGCGTACGAGCGTCATCCGGGCGGCCATGCGTGAATTCGCGCGGGGAGGCTACGACGGCACGTCGACCGAGAGCATCGCCCGGCGCGCGGGAGTGTCCCAGCCGTACCTCTTCCGGCTCTTCCCCGGCAAGCGGGCGATCTTCCTGGCGGCGGCGAGCCGCTGCCTCGGCGACATCGCGGAGCTGTTCGCCGAGGCGGCGCGCGGGCTGACGGGCGAGGAAGCGCTGCGCGCGATGTCGCGGGCCTACACCCGGGTCATCGTCAAGGAGCCGGACCGCCTGCGGCTCCAGATGCAGGTGTACGTCGCGGTCGCGGCCGCGGAGGCCGCGGGCGACCCGTCCCTCGGCGAGGCCGTGCGCGCGCGGTGGATGGAGGTGTGGGAGACGGTCGAGGCGCGGCTGGGCGCCGACCCGGGGGCGACGACCGCGTTCATGGCGCGCGGGATGCTGGTCAACGTGCTGGTGTGCACGGGCTTCCCGGCGGGCCACCCGCTGTGGTCCGGGCTGCCCGCGGAGGGACCGCCGCCCGCGGGAGCGACGGCGCGCGCGCTGCCCGGGTGACGCGGCACGGGGCCGCCCACCCGGGCTCGGCGTGGCGTACGGACGGCGTACGGACGGCGTACGGGCCTACTCGGCGCCGGGTGCGGACGTGGCCGCCGGGGTCCGGTCCGGGGCGGCGGGGGCGCGGTGGCGCCCGGTCTGTCCGGCCCAGCGGGATCCGTAGGCGACCTGGCCCTGTTCGGCCGCGGCGAAGGCCTTCGTGTTCCAGTTCTTGCGCATGAAGGCCTCCCGCGCCTTGATCAGCAGCGGGTTCTTCACGGAGCCCATCTGCCCGATCCGCCAGGCGATGTTCTGCAGCGGCGCGGTGCGCTGCTGGCGCTCGCTCTCGTAGCGGCGCAGCGCCGAGACCGGGTCGCTGCCGGCTCCGGCGAGGTGCTCGGTGAGCACGAGGGCGTCCTCCAGGGCCTGGCAGGCACCCTGTCCGATGTTGAAGGTGATGGGGTGCGCGGCGTCCCCGAGCAGGGTGACCCGGCCCTGGCCCCACTGGCGTTCGGGCTTGCGGCCCTCGACGTCGCCGCGCAGGATCCACTCCTCGGGGGTGGCCTTGAGGATGTCGGCGACCGGTCCGCCCCAGCCCGCGTGGCGGCGCAGCAGCATGTCCCGCACGCCGGGCAGGTCGCGTCCACCGGGCGCGCCGTTGGCCACGCTCATCCAGTGGACCAGCCCCGGGGCCACGTCGTAGTAGGTGAAGCGGGTGCCCGGCCCGAACATGGCGTTGAAGGTGCCCGGGGGGATGTCGGCGTGCTCCATCTGGGCCCGGCCGCGCCAGGCGATGTAGCCGCTGTAGCGGTTCCGGGCGGGGCCGAACATGGCGTCCCGGACGGCCCCGTGGATGCCGTCGGCGCCGATCAGCAGGTCACCGCGCTCGGTGGTGCCGTCGGCGAAGCGGACGGTGACCCCCTCGCGGTCCTGGTCGAAGCCGACCACGTGGGCGCCGGTGCGCACCACGTCCCCCTGGAGGGCGTCGCGCAGGATGCCGTGCAGGACCGAGCGCTCGACGGCGATGGTGGGCGCGCCGTAGCGGGCGACGAAGTCGCCCACCGGCCAGGCGCCGAGGACCTCTCCGCGCCAGGTGCTGAAGTGGGCGGTCTCCTGGGCGGGGGCGATCTCCAGGACCTCCTCGGCGACGCCGAGGTAGTCCAGCGCGAGGACGCCGTTGGTCCAGATGTGCAGACCGGCCCCGCCGTCGCGCAGTTCCTCGGCCCGCTCCAGGACGAGGGGTTCGAAACCGCGCTGCTGCAGGGCGAGGGCCGCGGCGAGGCCGCCGATCCCTCCGCCGGCGATGAGTATGCGACGGGCATGTCCTATGGCCATCTTGTGTGCTCTCCTCGTGGCTGCCCGGGCCGGTCCGGGACCGGTCGTGAACTCCCTGGCGGACTAGTGGAGTTGTCAACGCTAGCATTCCAAGCATCGAACTTGATAGTCTCGGCAGAACATCTAGCGTCGCTACAAAGGTGGTTGTGATGGAAGTCCTCCTGCAAACGCTGGCCGTGATCGCCACCATGGCCAACGCGGTGGTCTACGGCACCGACGTCTTCGGCGCACTCGTCCAGCGCCCGGCCCTCGCCCACGTCGACGACGCGACCCTCACCAGCGTCATGGGCCAGACCCACCGCTTCGGCGACGCCCGGATGGTCGTCCCCGGCGTCACGGGCCTGGTCTCCACGGTGGCCACCGCCGGCCTGGCCGGCTTCGAGGGCAAGCCCGTGCCGTCCATCGCCGCGGGCATCTCGGCGCTGGCCCTGGTGATCTGGCTGACGATCTACAACAAGGTCAGCGTGCCGGTGAACAAGGCGCTGACCAGCGCCGCCCTGGAGTGCAAGGTCGCCCCCGACGCCCGGGGCCTGCAGCGCACCTGGGACAGCGTGATCAACGTCCGGGTGCTGCTCCAGGCGGTGGCCCTCGGCGCGATGTGCGTGGTCCTCTCCACCACCTGAGAGGCGCGTGGGGGGGGGGGGGGGGGGGGGGGGGGGGGGGGGGGGGGGGGGGGGGTCTTGGGCTGGCTTGCCCCTCTCCCCTCCGCGCGATTTGGGGTGTTGGTGGTTGTT
>NZ_JBVHUE010000022.1:0-98260 GCF_055565515.1 Streptomyces sp. NPDC028419
CCCCAACAGCACCTCCCCCTTGCTCCCCCCTCCCCCCCCCCCCCCTCCCCCCCGCCCCCCCCCCCCCCGCCCCCCCCCCCCCCCCCGCCCCCCCCCCCCCCCCCCCGGAACCGGGTCAGACGGTCAGCACGATCTTGCCGCGGGTGCGGCCCGTCGCGCTGATCTCCCAGGCCTTCGCCGCCTGGGCCAGCGGCAGGGCGTGCTCCACGTGCACGGTGAGCTTGCCGTCGTCCGCCAGCCGGGCCAGCGCGGTCAGGTCGGCGGTGTCGGGGCGCACCCAGAGCTGGTGCGCGCCCTTGGCCGCGGCGCCGGGGTCGGCGATGGAGACCACCCGGCCCCGCTCCTTGACCAGCCCCTGGAGGACCTCGACGGCCCCGTCCCCGAAGAAGTCGAGGCCCGCGTCGACGCCTTCGGGTGCCAGCGCGCGGATCCGGTCGGCCAGGCCCTCGCCGTAGAGCACCGGTTCGGCGCCCAGCGAGCGCAGGTAGTCGTGGTTGTGCGCCCCGGCGGTGCCGATCACCCGGGCCCCGAGGGCGACCGCGATCTGCACGCCCAGCGATCCGGTGCCGCCCGCCGCCGCGTGGATGACCACGGTCTCGCCCGCGGCGACCCCCACCCGGGCCAGCGACTGGTAGGCGGTGAGCCCGGCCAGGGGGACGCCCGCGGCCTGTTCGAAGGTCAGGGCGCGGGGCTTGCGGGCCAGGGTGCGCACGGGGGCCGAGACCAGTTCGGCGTAGGTGCCGAGCTGCACCCATTCCTTGCGGAGGTAGCCGTACACCTCGTCGCCCACGGCGTACTCGGAGGTGTCGGCGCCGAGGGCCTCCACGACGCCGGCGACGTCCCAGCCCGGTATGACCGGGAAGCGGGTCTCCGTGGTCGCGTCGAGGTATCCGGCGGCGATCTTCCAGTCGACCGGGTTGACCCCGGCGGCCTTGACCCGGACGAGCACCTCGCCGGGGCCGACCTTGGGTTCGGGTGCGTCGACGAGTGCGAGGCTGCCGGGGGCGCCGTCGGTGCCGTAAGCGGAGAAAGTGATTGCCTTCATGATCGCTCCAACTCCCCTTGATCCAGGGCTATTCCGGCGCGACCGGGGCGATATCACGCCATTCAGGCGGGCAGGCTGTTGCGGTGCGAGAGCCGCCGCGCCGCGGCCAGCAGGGCCTGGATCTGGACCCCCGACTGCTCGACGTCGTCCAGCGGGGAGGGGAAGGGCAGGCGGACGTCGCGGTGCCCGACGCGCTCTTCGAGCCGCAGGGTGATCCCGTAGCGGTCCATGGCGAGCGGCAGCGCGCGCAGCACCGTGTTCGCGGGCTGCGGCTGGACCAGCCGCAGCAGCAGGGTGACCAGTTCGTTGTGCTCGTCGAGCAGGTGGGTGAGCATCCCCGACTCGTAGGCGGCGAGCGGGTCGGGGCGGGCCGCGTCGAGCTCCCGCAGGCCGATGTACGAGCGGCCCTCGTCCGTCTCCAGGACGGCCCGGCCGAATTCCACGCAGGTGCTGGTGTCGGAGCCGTCGGAGCCGTCGGCGTACGGGGTCAGCAGGTGGCCGAGGATCGTGACCCGGGCGCGGACCCGGTCGCGCACCGGGGTCGAGGCGATGTCCGTGAACTCCAGCCGGATCGCCGGCCTGCCGTCGTGCAGCGGGGAGCGCCCGCCCGGCGGGTTCCCGGCGGCCGGTGCGGCCGGGTGCAGGTGCAGGCGGCCGAGCACGTCGGCGCCGTCCAGGTGGCAGACCTCGGTGCGCACCCCGTCGGCGATCACGGTCATGGAGTGGGCGGCGGCCAGGATGGACCGCACCCGTTCCGCGTCGCTGGGCCGGGACGGCGCCGACGCTCCGGACCCGGCGGGCGCGGGGGTGTCGGATGCGGCCGGGTGGGCAGGGTCGCCGGACATGCGCATGCGGATCTCTCCATCGTCCCGGGGTGGGCTAGTTAGGTATGCCTAACCTAACCCATCTCGGTGTCGCTGAGTACCCGGCGCGCCAACCGGTCCAGGGTCCGCATGATCCGCTCCCGGCTGAGGCCGAGGGTGTGCCGCTGGTGCTGGTAGACCTCGGGCGCCAGCGGACTGAGCAGGATGTCCACACCGCTCTCCGGGTCCTCCATGCCCGCGTCCGCGAGCAGGGTCCGCACGTGGGCCCGCCAATGGCTGTACGCGGCGCCCGTGAAGCGGGCCGGGCCGTGTTCGGCGCCCAGCGCCAGCGGAAGGTGACGCTCCAGCAGGTCGAGGGCGGCGGAGTAGAAGGCGGACAGCCGCTCCGCGGCGGGGGCGCCGGGGCCGAGCGGCGGCGGCCCGTAGGCGAGCCTGCCCTGGAGGGCGCGCTCGTGTTCGTCCAGCAGTGCGACCGCGATCGAACGCGGGTCCGGGAAGCGGCGGTAGAGGGTGGCCCGGCCGACCCCGGCGGTCTTGGCGATCCGGTCCATCGTTACCGTGCGGGGGTCGTGCTCGGCGAAGAGCTGCTCCGCCGCGGCGAGTATCTGCGCGTGGTTGCGTAACGCGTCCGCGCGCTTGACGAACCGGGCTGCGGGGGCCGTGCGACCCGCCGGTTCACGGACCGCGGGGATCTCGTCGCGAGGGGTCATGGCGGCGACCCTACGTGCTTCGTGTCGCTGTTGGGCTGAACGGGTGAAACGCGAGAGGATGGGGAGATGCACAAGAAGCGTCTGGCCAAGGCGGCCTGGTGAGCAGGTACGACGTCACCGATGAACAGTGGGAGGGCCTCGCGCAGGTGGTGCCCCTGCGCAGCCGCAACGAGTGGCCGTCCAGAGTGGACCACCGCACCATCCCGACGGCCCCCGGCGCCGCCGTCTCGGCGCAGCGCCGGTTCGTGGTGATCAGGGTGCAGATCTTCGCGGACGCGCGCGAGGTGGCCGAGTACCTCATCGCGCAGATCCCCGTGCTGCTCGACCTCACGGGCGCCGACAGCGAAGTGGCCAAGCGCATCCTGGACTTCAGCAGCGGCGTGGTCTTCGGGCTGGGCAGCGGCATGCACCGGGTGGACCGCAACGTCTTCCTGCTCGCGCCGGTGGGCACCGAAGTGGAGGGGATCGCGGCCGCGGCCGTCCCCCGATCGTAGGAAGGTCGCGGCGGCGGAACGGTTCAGCGCGCTCGGGGGTGCCCGGCCGGCCCGTAGCGTCCGGGCATGGACGCCATGTTGGACACCACGTCGGACGCCACGTCGGGCGGTACGTCGCACAGCACCCGCAGTGCCCCCGCCGCCGCTCCGCCCACCCCCTTACCCCCGCCCGTCCCACCCGCCCCTTCGCCCCCGGCCGCCCCCTCCGTCACGGCGTCGCCGGCCGCCCACGTGCCCGCCCCGCGGCCGTACGTCGACCGGCGCGCGGGGACCGCCGCGGCGCACCCGGGGGCGGGACGAGCCGCCGCGGGAGCGCCGTACGCCCGGCCCGCCGTCACCGAACTGCGCCTGTCCGCCTTCGCCGCGCACCGCGCGGCGGTCTTCCCGCTCGGCCCGGTCACCCTCTTCGCCGGCCCCAGCGGCAGCGGCAAGTCCCAGGCCCTGGCCGGGTACGAGGCCCTCGCGCGGCTCGGCTCCGGCGCCGACCTGGCCGAGGTGTTCCCGGATCCGGTGGCCCTGGTGCCGCAGCGCTCCCGCCCCGACGCGCAGCGCCGCCGCGGGTTCCGGATCGGCTGCACCGTCGACGGGCCCGTGGGCCCGGTCCGCCTCGACCTCGCCGTCCAGGCCGAACCCGCCCTGCGCATCGTCGGCGAACGACTCACCGCGGGCGAGCAGATCCTGCTGAACACCGCGCTGCGCGACCCCGGGCGCCGCTCGGTCCAGGCCGCCTGGCTGACCGGCGGCTCCACCGGCGTCACCCGGGCCCCCTTCCCCGACGACCGGCTCGGCACCGCGCTGCTGCCGCTGCGGGTGGCCGGGAGCACGGAGGGTCAGCGACAGGTGCTCGCCGCCGCCGAACAGGTGGTGATCGCGCTGCGGTCGGTGTTCCCCTGCGACCCGCTACCCGCCGCGATGCGCGCCCCCGTGCCGCCCGGTCCGGGCCGGCTGCGCGGCGACTGCGGCAACCTGGCCGACGTACTGCGCCGGACCCGACAGGAGTGCGGCACCCGGTACGCCCTGCTGACCGAGGCCGCCCGCACCGGCTGCGCGGGCCCGGTGGAGGGGCTGGGGGACCGGACCACGGCCGACGGGCGGGTGCTGGCCGAGCTGCTCCGCGGCGACCTCCCGGCGACGGAGCTGGGCCGGCTCGGCACGGGAGAGCTGCGCTTCCTCGGGCTGGCCCTCGTCCTGCTCACCGGTCCCGGGGTGCTGGCCGTCGACCAGAGCGCCGAACTCCTGCCCGCGCAGCAGGCGCTGACCGTCCTCGCCGACGGCTTCGACCGCGGCCTCGACCGGGCCCAGCGCGCCGAACTGCTGCGCCTGGCCCTGCTCTCGTGCGGCCGCGGGCACGTCCGGCTGGTGGCGGCGGTGGGCGAGGAGGTCGCCGACATCGCCCGGGAGCGGGCGGGGGTGTCGGTGGTAGACCTGAACCCATGAACGAGAACCCCTCACCCGAGCCCGCGCCGGACGAGCGGCTGGTGCTGCTCCAGCGGCGGCTGGCCGCCTTCGCGGCGGCGCGCGACTGGCAGCCCTTCCACACGCCGAAGAACCTGGCGGTGGCGCTGAGCGTGGAGGCGTCCGAACTGGTCGAGATCTTCCAGTGGCTGACGCCCGAGCAGTCGGAGCGGGTCATGGAGCGGCCGGACACCGCGCACCGTGTGGCCGATGAGGTCGCTGACGTGCTGGCCTACCTGCTGCAGTTCTGTGAGGTGCTGGGGGTGGACGTGCTCGATGCGCTTGCCGCGAAAATCGACAGGAATGAACTTCGTTTTCCTGTGAAGGGCACTTCGGAAGCAAATTGTCACTCTTCGGAGTGATGGCGCTGTCCACAACCATGTTTGTGTCCACAGATTTCCGAATACCCCTGGCTTTACTGGCTCGTTGCCCTCACTCTGGGTAGTGATAGGGGAACAGTGGGGTGTCGTGCGGACGGGGGCGGCATATGGACGCGGTACGGCTGATCGCGGCCGGCCGACATGCTCTGGCACAGAGTGGGGCGGCCATGGACATCGTGGGCGAGGCCTGGCAGGCCCAGGCCCTCGCGCAGGGAATAGGGGGATGGTTGGCCATCACGGGGCCGCCGGAGCTGAGAGCGGAGGCCCGGGGCCTGGGCGAGGCGGGGACCAGAGGCTGCGGGGTGATCGATCGGGCCGCGGTGCGCGGCGAGGGCCGGGTGCCCGACTATCCCCCGAGAGCGGCCCAGTTGACCGAGGTGGCGGATGTCCGCCAGTGCCTGCTCGGGCTCCAGGCGTTATTGGGCGAAGTGGGCATAGCGCTCGTCGGGGTGGCCTGTGCCACGGACGACGAGGGTCTGTACTGGCAGTGCATAGAGTCGATCGACGCGGCGGACGAGACGAGCGACCGCGTACGGGCGATCCTGCGCCGGATGACGGTGCGCGAGCGGGGTTCCGCCTCGGGCGTGGTCTGAGGGGCAGGTCCCGCCGTACCGGGGCGGCGGGACCCACGGGATCTCGGGGGACCCGCTCAGCGGGCTCCGAAAGGCTGCTCGCTCTCGGCGGCGCGGCCCGGAGCCGCGATGGTCCCCGCGGAGCGCCCCGCGGAGGACTGGAGATCGGCGTCGAGGTCGCAGAGGTCGGCGTTCAGCGCCGCCATCAACTCCTCCATCTGCTGCAGGAGCCCCTTGGGTGTTCCGCCGCCCTGGGCGGGAAGCCCGGAATCCTGGTGGCCCTGGTGTGCCTGGTGCTCTGCTGCCTGTCCGGTCTGTCCGGGGTGCTCTGGCACGGACTCGTGGGACATGGCGGCCTCCTCGGCCCTGGCCCTTCCGGAAGCGGAAGGGGGCGGTGGACGCGCTGGCGAAGGCCGCCGGCGCGCGGGCCGGGCGGTCCGGCTCCGTCCGAGCAAACGATCCCCCTCGGCGCTGGACACTGGCGGGGCCGGAGCGGGGCCCTTCCGGTCGACCCAGATTCACCCGGCCGGGTCGGGCAGACTGGGTCCGTGCTGATCAGACGAGAGACCCCGGCCGACCTGGCCGCCGTAAGGGCGGTGACCGCCGCTGCCGCCTACAAGCCGCGGGACGAGGTTCCCGTCGAGGTGTCCCTGGCGGACGCGCTGCGGACCGGCGGCTGGGCGCTGCCGGCCCTGTCGCTGTTGGCCGAGAACGGCGAGGGCGAGGTCGTCGGCCACGCCCTCTGCTCCTGGGGTCGCGTCGGCACCGCCCGGGTCCCGAACCTCAGCCTGCTCGGCGTGCACCCCGCGCACCGGCGGCGCGGGGCCGGCTCGGCCCTGGTCCACGCGCTGCTCGGCGCCGCGGACGCCCTCGACCTCCCGCTGATCGTCGTGCTCGGCGACCCCGAGCTCTACGGGCGGTACGGCTTCCGCCCCAGCACGGACGTCGGCATCGTCGGCCAGGAGCCGGGCTGGGGCGACGCCTTCCAGGTCCGCACCCTGACGGCATACGATCGGTCGATACGGGGCGAATTCATCTACCCTGAACCGTTCGACCAGGTCTGAGACGTCTCGCCGGCGGGCCGGCCCGCCCGTCGGCAGCGCAGGAGGAGGTCCCGCGATGTCCCGTGCCCGTACCCCGCTGGCCGACGCCCTGCGCGAGCGGACGGTGATCCTGGACGGCGGGCTCGGCACGCAGCTCGACGACCAGGGCTGCGACCTGTCCGGCGGGCTGTGGTCGGCGCGCGTGCTGGCCGAGCAGCCGGAGCAGGTGGCCGCCGCGCACACGGCGTACGCGCGGGCGGGGGCCCAGGTGCTGATCACCGCCAGCTACCAGGTGGGCTACGCGGCCTTCGCCCGCCACGGCTACGACCGCCGCCGGACCACCGCCCTGTTGGGCGACGCCGTCGCGCTGGCCGACCGGGCGGCGCGGGCCGTGGAGCACGAGGTGTGGGTGGCGGCGTCGGTCGGCCCGTACGGGGCCGTGCTGGCGGACCGTTCCGAGTACCGCGGCCGCTACGGGCTGAGCGTGCGCGAGCTGGCCGCCTTCCACCGCCCCCGCGTCGAGGCCCTGTTGGCGGCCGGGGCCGACGTCCTGGCCCTGGAGACCGTCCCGGACACCGACGAGGCGCGGGCACTGCTGTCGCTGCTGGCCGGCACGGGGGCGCGGGCCTGGCTGTCCTACACGGTGGCGGGGGAGCGCACCCGGGCCGGCCAACCGCTCGCCGAGGCCTTCGCCCTGGCGGCGGCCGCGCCCGAGGTGATCGCGGTCGGGGTCAACTGCTGCGCGGCGTCCGACGTCCTGCCCGCCCTGGAGGCGGCGGCCCGCGTCACCTCGAAACCGCTGCTCGCGTACCCCAACGACACCTCGGGCACGGCAGATTGGCCGCTCGCGCAGTGGGAGCGGGCGGGCGCCCGCCTGATCGGCGGCTGCTGCGGGGTGGGCCCGCGGCGCATCGCCTCCCTGGCGACCCCCACCTGAGCCGCACCCGCGTCAACCCCGCCGGCAGGCGCCGAGGGTCGCCAGCCACTGGACCGCGGCCCGCCCGGGCTCGTCGCGGTCGGCGTCCAGGGCCGTGGTGAGGTTGATGACCGCGCCGCCGGAGAGCGGGAAGCCGTCGTTGCCCGTGGGCACGCCGACGGTGCGCTGCTGCCGTCCGTGGAGACGAACGATCCCACCCTGCCCTCGCCGAGCGGCGGCACGGCGGCGGCGAACATCGGCCACACGTTCCCGCCGTGAGCGCCGCCAACGGGCATGCGCGGCCGCTAAAACGCATTGTCGGCGCTCGTGCGCCCTGCACATACTGAAGCGCATGTTCATGACGATCACGACCACCGGCGACGCCGAGAAACCAGCCACTGACCTGGGCTTCCTGCTGCACAAGCACCCGCAGAAGGCGCAGGCGTTCAGCACCTCCCACGGCACCGCGCACGTCCTCTACCCCGAGGCGACGCCCGAGCGCTGCACCGCGGCGCTGCTGCTGGAGGTGGACCCCTTCGCCCTCGTGCGCCGCGGTCAGGTCCGGGGTCGGGGCGGGGCGCCCGACGCCGCGCTCGCGCAGTACGTCAACGACCGTCCCTACGCCGCCTCGTCCCTCTTCGCCGTCGCCCTCGGCGCCGTCTTCCGCAGCGCGTTGAACGCCCGCTGCGCCGCCCGTCCCGAACTGCCGCAGCAGGTGCGTCCGTTGCGCGTCGAGATCCCCGTACTGCCCGCGCGCGGCGGCCCGGAGCTGGTGCGCCGGCTCTTCGGCCCGCTCGGCTGGAGGGCGGTCGAGGTCACGCCCGTACCGCTCGACACCCGCTTCCCGCAGTGGGGCGACTCCCGGTACGTGCGCCTCGTGCTCGACGGGGAGCTGCGCCTCGCGGACGCCCTGCGCCAGCTCTACGTCATGCTGCCGGTCCTCGACGACTCCAAGCACTACTGGGTGGCCCCCGACGAGGTCGACAAGCTGCTGCGGGCCGGTGACGGCTGGCTCGCCGCGCACCCCGAGCACGGCCTCATCACCAGCCGCTACCTGGCCCGCTCCAAGCGGCTCACCCGGGACGCGCTGGAACGCCTGGAACTGGTCCGGCTCGCCGAGTCCGACGGCAGCGAGGTCGAGGAACTCGACGACTCCGCGCCCCAGAAGACGCCGGACGCGGGCTGGAGCGTGCCGCTCGCCGTGCAACGGCGCGCGGCGATCCTCGACGCCCTGCGCGCCGCGGGCGCCCACCGGGTCCTCGACCTCGGCTGCGGACAGGGCCAGTTGATCCGCGCCCTCATGGGGGACGCGTCCTTCACCGAGATCGTCGGCGTGGACGTGTCGGTGCGGGCGCTGACCGTCGCCGCTCGCCGCCTGGACCTGGAGCGGATGGGCGAGCGGCAGAGCGCGCGCGTCCGGCTGACGCAGGGCTCCCTCACCTACACCGACAAGCGGCTGACCGGCTACGACGCGGCCGTGCTCAGCGAGGTCATCGAGCACCTCGACCTGCCGCGGCTGCCCGCGCTGGAGTACGCCGTCTTCGGCTCCGCCCGGCCCGGCACGGTGCTGGTCACCACCCCCAACGTCGAGTACAACGCCCGCTGGGAGACGCTGCCCGCCGGCGCGGTCCGGCACGCGGACCACCGCTTCGAATGGACCCGCGCCGAGTTCCGCGACTGGGCCGGGCGGGCCGCCGCGCGCTTCGGCTACGCCGTGGACTTCGTGCCCGTCGGCCCGGACGACCCCGAGGTGGGGCCGCCCACACAGATGGCCGTCTTCCACCGGCGTGACACACCCGGATCCACCACCGCCCCGAAGGAGGGCAACGCCGCATGAGCACCACCGAAGCAGAAGCGACGACCACCGCACCGCGGCCGCTGCCCGTCACCGACCTCAGCCTCGTGGTCCTGATCGGGGCCACCGGCTCCGGCAAGTCCACTTTCGCCCGCAAGCACTTCAAGCCCACCGAGGTGCTCTCCTCCGACGTCTGCCGGGGCCTGGTCGCCGACGACGAGAACGACCAGGGCGCCAGCAAGGACGCTTTCGAGGTCCTGCACCACATCGCGGGAAAGCGCCTCGCCGCCGGGCGGCTCACCGTCGTCGACGCCACCAGCGTCCAGCCGGAGGCCCGCCGCCAGCTCGTGCAGCTCGCCCGCGCCCACGACGTGCTGCCCGTCGCGATCGTCCTCGACCTGCCCGAGGAGGTGTGCGCCGCGCGCAACGCCGAGCGCCCCGACCGGGCCGGGCTGCCCCGGCGGGTCATCCAGCGCCACCGGCGCGACCTGCGCCGTTCGCTGCGCGGTCTGGAGCGCGAAGGCTTCCGCACGGTGCACGTCCTGCGCACCGTCGAGGAGGTCGAGGCCGCCCAGGTCGTCCTGGAGAAGCGGTTCAACGACCTCACCCACCTCACCGGCCCCTTCGACATCATCGGTGACGTCCACGGCTGCGCCTCCGAACTGGAGACCCTGCTCGCCGAGCTGGGTTACCGGGACGGGGTCCACCCCGAGGGCCGCACCGCCGTCTTCGTCGGCGACCTCGTCGACCGCGGCCCCGACAGCCCCGGCGTGCTGCGCCGCGTGATGGGCATGGTCAAGTCCGGCCACGCCCTCTGCGTGCCCGGGAACCACGAGAACAAGCTCGGCCGTTACCTCAAGGGGGCCAAGGTCCAGCACACCCACGGCCTCGCCGAGACCATCGAGCAGCTCGCCGGTGAGGACGAGGAGTTCGTGCGCGAGGTCCGGCAGTTCATCGCGTGCCTGGTCAGCCACTACGTGCTCGACGGCGGCAAGCTGGTCGTCGCGCACGCCGGCCTGCCCGAGAGATACCACGGCCGCACCTCCGGCCGGGTCCGCTCGCACGCCCTGTACGGCGACACCACCGGCGAGACCGACGAGTTCGGGCTGCCCGTGCGCTATCCGTGGGCCGAGGACTACCGGGGCAAGGCCGCCGTGGTCTACGGCCACACCCCGGTCCCGGACACCACCTGGATCAACAACACCCTCTGCCTCGACACCGGCGTCGTCTTCGGCGGCCGGATGACCGCGCTGCGCTGGCCCGAGCGCGAGCTGGTCGACGTACCGGCCGAGCGGGTCTGGTACGAGCCCGCGCGCCCCCTCGTGGCCGCCGCACCCGGCGGGCAGGACGGCCGCCCGCTGGACCTGGCCGACGTCCAGGGGCGCCGGACGGTGGAGACCCGGCACCTGGGCCGGATCACCGTGCGCGAGGAGAACGCGGCGGCGGCCCTGGAGGTGATGAGCCGCTTCGCGGTGGACCCGCGCCTCGTCCCGTACCTGCCCCCGACCATGGCGCCCACCGCGGCCTGCGCCGAGGAGGACTTCCTGGAGCACCCCGCCGAGGCCTTCGCGCAGTACCGCGAGGACGGCGTCGAACGGGTCGTGTGCGAGGAGAAGCACATGGGCTCCCGCGCCACGGTGCTGCTCTGCCGGGACGCCGCGGCGGCGCGGGCCCGCTTCGGCGTCACCGGTGGCGTGACCGGCTCCGTCTACACCCGGACCGGGCGGCCCTTCTTCACCGATCCCGCCCTCACCGAAGAGGTGCTCGACCGGCTGCGCGCCGCGGTCACCGGCGCCGGCCTGTGGGAGGAGCTGGCCACCGACTGGATGCTGCTCGACGGCGAACTGCTGCCCTGGTCGCTGAAGTCCACCGGTCTGCTGCGCCACCAGTACGCCGCCGTGGGCGCCGCGGCCGGCGCGGTCTTCCCCGACGCCCTCGCCGCCCTGGACGCCGCCGCAGCCCGCGGTGTGGACGTGGGCGAACTGGCGGACCGACAGCGGCAGCGCTCCGCCGACGCCGCCGCCTTCAGCGAGGCCTATCGGCGCTACTGCTGGCCGACGGAGGGGCTGGAGGGGGTGCGCCTGGCCCCCTTCCAGCTGCTCGCGGTGGCGGGCCGGTCCCTGGCGGCCGTACCGCACGACGAACAACTGCGCTGGCTGGACCGGCTGGTCGAGGCCGACGAGCGCCGAGCGAAGGAGACGGGCGGCGGCGCGCTGCTGCGCCGGACCGAGCGGATCCTGGTGGACACCGGCGACGCGGAATCCGTGCGGGCCGGCACCGACTGGTGGTTGCGGCTCACCGCGGAGGGCGGCGAGGGCATGGTCGTCAAACCGCTGGCGGCGTACGTGCGCGGCGGGCGCGCGCGGCTGGTGCAGCCGGGGCTCAAGGTGCGCGGGCGGGAGTACTTGCGGATCGTCTACGGTCCCGAGTACACGCGGCCGGAGCACCTGGAGCGGCTGCGCGCACGGTTCCTCGGGCACAAGCGCTCGCTCGCCCTGCGCGAGTACGCGCTCGGGTTGGAGGCGCTGGACCGACTGGCCGGGGGCGAACCGTTGTGGCGGGTGCACGAGGCGGTCTTCGCGGTGCTGGCGCTGGAATCGGAACCGGTCGATCCGCGGCTGTGAGCGGCCGGCCGGCGCCGCGGGCCGTGTGAACCCGCGCGCCCCCGATTAGGTCGTATGGGGGAACTTTGCCGTGGAACTCCCTGGAAACACCGGGCGGGATCGTTCTTCCAGGGCAGCGGAATTATCCGCGACCCTGGAAGGACGGAACGTCAGATATGAAGATGACCGCGCGCGGAAGCCTTGCGGCGCTCATGACCTGTATGGCCGCGGCGGGTGCGGCGAGCCCGGCCCTCGCGGACTCGGTGCCGGTGGGTGTCCCGCTCGACGCCGTGGAGACCTCGCTCGGCGTGGACACCCCGCGGGTGGCCACCGGGGTGCCCGTGCCGGTCGTGGGCGCGCCCGACGTGCCCCGGCACCACACCGGGGACCTGCTCCCCACCCCGCTCCTGCCGACCATCCCGGTCGGCGCCGAGCTGGGTCGCACCGGGATCACCTCGCCGGTGCCGAACCTGCTGGGTCGTCCCGAGACCGACGGTGAGGGGTCGCTGGACGCACCTGCCACGACCCTGCTCGCCCGCACCGGAGGAGTGATCGTCGGAGCGCCCCTCACGATGCCCGACGGGAGCAACTTCGGCCTGCCGAACGTGGTCGCACCCAAGCTGGGAGTGATCGCCCCGGAACTGCGGGGTGCCCCTTCGGCGCTGCTCGGCCTGCGCTGAGCCAACGGCACGTCAAAAAGCCGTCCGGTCTGCGAACGTGTACGCCATGGGATTCCATGTCGACTCCGAGACCGGGCGGCTGCGCCGCGTCATCCTCCACCGCCCCGATCTGGAGCTGAAGCGGCTGACGCCGAGCAACAAGGACGCGTTGCTCTTCGACGACGTGCTGTGGGTGCGCCGGGCCCGGCAGGAGCACGACGGTTTCGCGGACGTGCTCCGCGACCGGGGCGTGGAGGTGCACCTCTTCGGTGACCTGTTGAGCGAGTCCCTGGACATCCCGGAGGCGCGCCGCCTCGTACTGGACCGGGTCTTCGACGAGAAGGAGTACGGCCCCCTCGCCACCGACCACCTGCGGACCGTCTTCGAGGCGCTGCCCTCCGTCGAGCTGGGCGAGGCGCTGGTCGGCGGGATGACCAAGCGGGAGTTCCTGGAGCGGCACAGCGAGCCCGTCTCGGTCCGCTTCCACGCCATGGAACTGGACGACTTCCTGCTCGGGCCGCTGCCGAACCACCTCTTCACCCGCGACACTTCGGCCTGGATCTACGACGGCGTGTCCATCAACGCGATGCGCTGGCCCGCCCGACAGCGCGAGACCGTGCACTTCGAGGCGATCTACAAGCACCACCCCCTCTTCACGGCCTCCGGCGCCTTCCACTACTGGACCCAGGGCCAGGCCGACTACCCCTCGACCATCGAGGGCGGCGACGTCCTGGTCATCGGCAACGGCGCGGTGTTGATCGGGATGAGCGAGCGGACCACCCCGCAGGCGGTGGAGATGCTGGCGCGCGGCCTGTTCGCCGCGGGATCGGCGACCTCCATCGTGGCCCTGGACATGCCCAAGCGGCGGGCGTTCATGCACCTCGACACGGTGATGACGATGGTCGACGGGGACACCTTCACCCAGTACGCGGGGCTCGGCATGCTCCCCTCCTACACGATCGAGCCGGGGGGCGACGGTCAGGAACTCAAGGTCACCGACCACCCCCCGGAGCACATGCACCGGGCCATAGCGACGGCGCTCGGTCTCGATTCCATCCGGGTGCTCACCGCCACGCAGGACGTCCACTCGGCGGAGCGGGAGCAGTGGGACGACGGCTGCAACGTGCTGGCCGTGGAGCCGGGCGTGGTCGTCGCCTACGAGCGGAACGTCACCACCAACACCCACCTGCGCAAGGAGGGCATCGAGGTGATCGAGATCCCGGGCAGCGAACTGGGCCGGGGGCGCGGCGGGCCGCGCTGCATGAGCTGCCCCGTGGAACGCGACGCGGTCTGAGGGCGGCGGGGGCGGGGCCGGGGGCGGCTGCCGTCGGTCGCGGGGGCGGGGCGGGATGCATACAGGGGCCTGTATATCAATGCAGAGGATCGTATAGACTTCCAGTATCCCCTGTCACCGCGACTCTGGAGCGTTCCCCATGGCCACCGATCTCGCCGGCCGCAGTTTCCTCAAGGAGCTCGACTTCACCGCCGCCGAGTTCCGCGGCCTGGTCGCGCTGGCCGCCGAGCTCAAGGCCGCCAAGCGGGCCGGCGCCGAGGAGCGCCGGCTCCAGGGCCGCAACATCGCGTTGATCTTCGAGAAGACCTCCACCCGCACCCGCTGCGCCTTCGAGGTGGCGGCCGCCGACCAGGGCGCCCACACGACGTACCTCGACCCCTCCGGCTCGCAGATGGGTCACAAGGAGTCGGTCAAGGACACCGCGCGGGTGCTGGGCCGGATGTTCGACGGCATCGAGTACCGGGGCGACAGTCAGGCCGTGGTCGAGGAGCTGGCCGCGCACGCCGGCGTCCCGGTCTTCAACGGGCTCACCGACGACTGGCACCCGACGCAGATGCTCGCCGACGTCCTCACCATGACGGAGCACTGCCCGGGCCGGCCGCTGGAGCGGATCGCCTTCGCCTACCTGGGCGACGCCCGCTTCAACATGGGCAACTCCTACCTGGTGACCGGCGCCCTGCTCGGCATGGACGTGCGGATCGTGGCGCCGCGCGCGTACTGGCCGGCCGAGTCGGTCGTGGCGGCCGCCCGCGCACTCGCGGCCACGAGCGGCGCCCGGATCACCCTCACCGAGGAGATCGCCGAGGGCGTGGCCCAGGCCGACTTCGTCATCACCGACATCTGGGTCTCCATGGGGGAGCCCAAGGAGGTCTGGGACGAGCGGATCGCGGCCCTGTCGCCCTACGCCGTCACCATGGACGTGCTGCGCGCGACGGGGAACCCGGACGTCAAGTTCATGCACTGCCTGCCCGCCTTCCACGACCTGGGCACCAAGGTGGCCCGGGAGATCCACGAGCAGCACGGCCTGGAGTCGCTGGAGGTGACGGACGAGGTCTTCGAGTCCGCGCACTCCGTCGTCTTCGACGAGGCGGAGAACCGGCTGCACACGATCAAGGCGGTCCTGGTCGCGACGCTCGCGAAGCCGTAGCCGTAGCCGTAACCGCCGCGGTAACGGGGATCAGCGCAGGGCGGCGGGCGGTCGCGCGGGCAGGGTGAACCAGACGGCCTTGCCGTGCGCGGTGGTCCGGTGGCCGCAGGCGGAGCTGAGGGCCCGGATCAGCAGCAGGCCGCGGCCGTGCTCCTGCCAGGGGTCCGGCTGCCGCGGGGGCAGGTCCGCGGGGGGTCGGGGGTCGCCGTCGTGCACCTCGACCTGGCAGCCGTTGGCCAGGAGTTCCACGACCAGCTCGATGGGGGCGTCGGGGCTGGTGTGTTCGACGGCGTTGGCGACCAGCTCCGCGGTCAGCAGCTCGGCGGTGTCACTGTCCGCGGACGCCTCGATCTCCGCGAGCGCGGTGCGGACCAGGGCGCGGGCGATCGGTACGGCCGCGGTCGTGTGCGGCAGGGTGATCCGCCACGCGGAGGCGTCGGGCATGCGCGTCCGTCCGTTCCGTCGAGGAGGTTGGCGAGGGGTCTGACGAAGAGATCCTGCTTTCAACGATACGAAGTGGAACTCCGGGGGCGTAGGGCACCCCGGCGCGAGCGCGGGGGACCAGCGTTCCTTCCCCGGGGGACCTTCGGACACGCGACGTGCCGACATGGCAACTCCCTCCTGTGTGGCGTTCTCCTGTGTTGCGTTTCCCTGACGACAGTCACGATCCGGTGATACGGTCACCGTGTGAGCCCCTTCACCGGTTCCGCAGCCGCCACCGAACGGTGGCGCCACATCCGGTTGACCCGCCAGGACGGCGTGGCCACCGTGACCCTCGACCGCCCCGACAAGCTGAACGCGCTCACCTTCGGCGCCTACGCCGACCTGCGCGACCTGCTGTCCGAACTCTCCCGCGAGAGATCGGTGCGCGCCCTCGTGCTCGGCGGCGAAGGCCGCGGCTTCTGCTCCGGCGGCGACGTCGACGAGATCATCGGCGCCACGCTCGCGATGGACACCGCGCAGCTCCTCGACTTCAACCGGATGACGGGACAGGTCGTCCGGGCCCTGCGTGAATGCCCCTTCCCCGTAATCGCCGCACTACACGGGGTAGCCGCAGGAGCCGGGGCGGTGCTCGCCCTCGCCGCCGACTTCCGGATCGCCGACCCCACCACCCGCTTCGCCTTCCTCTTCACCCGGGTCGGCCTCTCCGGCGGCGACATGGGCGCCGCCTACCTGCTGCCCCGGGTCGTCGGCCTCGGCCACGCCACCCGACTGCTGATGCTCGGCGAACCCGTGCGGGCCGCCGAGGCCGAACGCATCGGCCTGCTCAGCGAACTCACCGAAGAGGGCAAGGCCGACCAGCGCGCCGCCGAACTCGCCGAGCGCCTCGCCAGCGGCCCCGCCCTCGCCCACGCCCAGACCAAGGCCCTCCTCACCGCCGAACTCGACATGCCGCTGGCGGCCTCCGTGGAGCTGGACGCGGCCACCCAGGCCCTGTTGATGAACGGCGAGGACTACGCCGAATTCCATGCCGCCTTCACCGAGAAGCGGCCACCCCAGTGGAGGGGGAGGTAGCGCCATGAAGGTCGCTGTCGTGGGCGGGGGACCGGGGGGCCTGTACGCCGCCGCTCTGCTGGCCCGGCAGGGACACCGGGTCGAGGTGTGGGAGGCCAACGCCGCCGACGACACCTTCGGCTTCGGCGTGGTGCTCTCCGACGAGACCCTCGGCGGCATCGAACGCGCCGACACCGAGGTCTACGCCGCCCTGTCCGCCGAGTTCGTCCGCTGGGACGACATCGACGTCGTCCACCGCGGCCGGATCCTCACCTCCGGCGGCCACGGCTTCGCCGCCCTGGGCCGCCGCCGGCTCCTGGAGATCCTGCACGCCCGCTGCGCCGAGCTGGGCGTCCGGCTCCGCTTCCACACCCGACTGCCCGCGGCCCAGGCGCTGGGGGCGACGTACGACCTGGTCATCGCCGCCGACGGGGTGCACAGCGCCACCCGCGAGGCCGGGGCCGACATCTTCCGACCCCGGCTGGAGACCGGCCGCAGCCGCTACATCTGGCTCGCCGCCGACTTCGCCTTCGACGCCTTCCGCTTCGAGATCGCCGAGACCGAACACGGCATCATGCAGCTGCACGGATACCCCTACCGCGCCGACGCCTCGACCGTCATCGTCGAGATGCGGGAGGAGGTCTGGCGGGCCGCCGGGCTCGACCTCTGCGACGAGGACGAATCGGCCTCCCGCTGCGCCAAGACCTTCGGCGAGGCGCTGCGCGGGCGCGCGCTGCGCGGCAACCGCTCCGCCTGGACGGCCTTCCGTACGGTCGTCAACGACCGCTGGTCCCAGGGCAACGTGACCCTCCTCGGGGACGCCGCGCACACCGCCCACTTCTCCATCGGCTCGGGCACCAAGCTCGCCGTCGAGGACGCCCTCGCCCTCGCCGAGGCCGTCCGCGAACGACCCGACCCCGCCGACGTGCCGGCCGCCCTCGCCGCCTACGAGGCCGCGCGCCGCCCGGCCGTCGCCAGCACCCAGCGCGCGGCGGCGGCCAGCATGCGCTGGTTCGAGGAACTCGCCGGATACGTCGACCAGCCGCCCCGGCAGTTCGCCTTCAACCTGCTCACCCGCAGCCGCCGGGTCACCCACGGCAACCTGCGGCTGCGCGACGAGCGCTTCACCCGCGCCGTCGAGCGGGACTTCGGCTGCCCCGACCCGGCGACCCCGCCCATGTTCACCTCGTACCGGCTGCGCGGCCTGACCCTGAGGAACCGCGTGGTGGTCTCCCCGATGGACATCTACAGCGCCACGGACGGCGTCCCCGGCGACCTCCACCTCGTCCACCTCGGCGCGCGGGCCCTCGGCGGCGCGGGCCTGGTCATGACCGAGATGGTGTGCGTCAGCGCCGAGGGCAGGATCACCCCCGGCTGCACCGGCCTGTACACCGACGAACAGGCCGCGGCCTGGACCCGGATCGCCGACTTCGTGCACACCTCGGCGCCCGGCACCGCGCTCGGCGTCCAGCTCGGGCACTCGGGCCGCAAGGGATCCACCCGCCGCATGTGGGAGGGCATGGACGAGCCGCTCGACGCCGGGAACTGGCCGCTCGTCGCCGCCTCCCCGCTCCCGTACCGGCCCGGCGTCTCCCAGGTCCCGCACGAACTGGGTGCCGCCGAACTGGCCGGGATCCGGGCCCTGTTCACGGACGCCGCGGCCCGCGCCGCCGGCTGCGGCTTCGACCTGCTCGAACTGCACTGCGCCCACGGCTACCTGCTCTCCGGCTTCCTCTCGCCGCTGACCAACCACCGCACCGACGCCTACGGCGGCTCGCCCGCCGCCCGGATGCGCTTCCCGTTGGAGGTCTTCGACGCCGTCCGCGAGGTCTGGCCCGCCGACCGCCCCATGACCGTCCGCATCTCGGCGACCGACTGGGCGCCCGGCGGCACCTCCGTCGAGGAGGCGGTGGCCATCGCGGCGGCCTTCACCGCCCACGGCGCGGACGCGATCGACGTCTCCACCGGCCAGGTCGTCGCCGAGGAGGAGCCCGAGTACGGCCGCTCCTACCAGACCCCCTACGCCGACCGGATCCGCAACGCACTGGGCGTCCCGGTCATCGCCGTCGGCGCCGTCTCCTCCTGGGACGACGTCAACTCCCTGCTCCTCGCCGGCCGCGCGGACCTCTGCGCCCTGGGCCGCCCGCACCTCTACGACCCGCACTGGACCCTGCACGCCGCCGCCGACCAGGACTACACGGGCCCGGCCGCCCCCTGGCCCGCCCCCTACCGCGCGGGCAGCCGCAAACCCCCGGTGGGGCGCGGCTAGTGCTGTGGCCGGAAAGGTTTGCCGGGTCGCGGTGTCCGGTGCGGTACATCGCAAGGCGGAGGACCGCGACTCGTACTGGACGTACCGTCGTGGTCCGACAACGCGGCGAGGTGCCGTGCCGGGCGCCGTGACACGGTGAACCTTCCCGGTCACAGCACTAGCTACGGGCCAGCACGATCGAGCGGTCGCCGGTCGGGGCGTAGCCGAGCCTCGGGTAGAGGCGGTTGCTGGTGGGGTTGGCGAGGTCGGTGAAGAGGATCACCTCGGCCGCGCCCGCCGCCCGCGCTCCCAGGGAGGCCGCGTGCGTCGCCCCCGCGCCGTAGCCGCGGCCGCGGGCTTCCGGCGGGGTGTAGACCGGGCCGACCCGCGAGGCCCCGGCCTGCGGGCGGGAGAAGCTGGCCAGCGAGACGGGGGTCCCGGCCGCGTCCTGCCACAGCAACACGCCGCCGTACGACAGCCGGTCGCGCGCCCAGGAGGGGCCGGCCCGCAGGGTGTCCGCCTCCACGGCGAAGGCGCCCATCCAGTCGAGCACGAGCGGCAGGTCCTCCTCGGTGGCGAGCCGGGCCGAACCCGCGGGCGCGGGGGAGGGGGCCACCAGGGTGCCCAGCCGGAACAGCCGGTTCTGCTCGATGTCGACCGGCCGCCCCCAGGCGGCCACCAGCGCCTCCGCGTCCGAGCGGCGCGCGTTGAAGCCGGCCACGTCCGCGAGGAGGGGCTCGGTGTGCAGGGCCCGCGCCAACGCGGTGAGCGCCTCGGCGGGCAGCGCGCCCACGAGCAGGGGGTTGGGCGGGGTGCACACCGCGCCCGCCGCGACCACCCCGTCGGGGCCGGTCCACCAGCCGAAGTACGGGGTGCCGCTGCCGAAGGCGTGCGGGCCGCGCCTGCGCAGCGCGTCGGCGGTGGTCAGCAGCAGGGTGTTGGGCACGGGATGGGCGGCCACCGCCGGGCCCGCCGCGTCCAGGTACGCCGTCAGGTCTTCGGTGAAGGTCCAGGTCATGCGTGTCATGGGGGGCGTGGGTGTCATGGGGCATTGTGCGACGACCCGTGGAGTCCGGGCATCCCGTTTTCAGGGGGCGTCCGGCCCCGGCCGGGCGAAGGCGGCCCCGCGCTCCCACAGGAGGGCGTGCAGCGCCGCGAAGACCGCCGCCGCGCGCTCGCCCGGCCAGTCGGAGGGCAACAGCCCACGGGGCAGGCCGGGGTCGGCGTACGGCAGCCGCCGCCAGGAGTCCAGCGCCAGCAGGTAGTCGTGGTAGGCCTGCTCGGGGGTCGGCCCGGGCCCCGACTGCCAGCCGCGGAGCACCGGTTCGTGCTGGTCGAGGAACTCCTCGTGCTGCTTGGCCAGGGCCGCCAGGTCCCACCAGCGCGACAGTGCCTGCGCGGTGGCGGCGAAGCCGAGGTGCGCGCCGCGGAACAGGTCCACGTACGGGGTCAGTTGGAGCCGCTCCAAGGTGTGCCGGGTCTCGTCGTGCAGCGTCGCCGGGGCGATCCACACGCCCGGCGCGGCCGCGCCGAAACCGAGCCGGGCCAGGCGCGAGCGCAGCAAGTGGCGCTTGTGCCGCTCCTCCTCCGGCACGGAGAAGACGGCCAGCAGCCACTCCTCGGCGCCGTCACCGGAACCGGCGGCGGCGTAGATCCGGCGGTCGCCGTCCGCCAGCAGCTGCCGGGCCTCCTCCGAGAGGTCGTAGGCCGCCGCGCCGTCCGCCCCGCGCGCCGGCAGGATGAACCCGCGCCGTTTGAGCCGGGACACCGAGGAGCGGACCGCCGGGGCGTCCACCCCGGCCGCGCCCAGGAGGCGGATCAGGGCGGACACCGGGACGGGCCCGTCGAAGGTGCGCCCGTAGGCGCCGTAGAAGGTGACGATCAAGGATCGTGGGGTGTGCTGCTCGGCCACGGGATCACTCTAGATCGCGCAGCCGGTAGCGCTGCAGCTTCCCCGTCGGAGTCCGCGGGAGCGCGGCCAGGAAGACGAAGGCGCGCGGGCACTTGTGCGGAGCCAGCTCCGCCCGCATGAACGCGCGCAGCTCCTCCTCGGACGGCTCGGCGCCGGGCCGGGCCACCGCGTAGGCGACCACGATCTGTCCGCGTCGCTCGTCCGGGCGGCCGACCACCGCCGCCTCGACCACGTCCGGGTGGCGCAGCAGGGCCTCCTCGACCTCGGGGCCCGCGATGTTGTAACCGGACGAGATGATCATGTCGTCGGCGCGGGCGACGTAGCGGAAGTACCCGTCCCGGTCGCGGACGTAGGTGTCACCGGTGACGTTCCAGCCGTCCCGCACGTACTCGCCCTGCCGGGGATCGGCCAGATACCGGCAGCCGACCGGACCGCGCACCGCCAGCAGCCCCGGCTCCTCGTCGGCCACCTCCCGGCCCGCGCCGTCCACCACCCGCGCCTGCCAGCCCGGTACCACCCGGCCGGTGGTACCGGGCCGGATGTCCGCGTCGGCCGCGGAGATGAAGATGTGCAGCAGCTCGGTCGCGCCGATGCCGTTGATGATGCGCAGCCCGGTCCGCTCGTACCACTCCTGCCAGGTGGCGGCCGGCAGGTTCTCGCCCGCCGAGACGCAGCGCCGCAGCGCCGAGAGGTCGTACGCCGCCAGCTCGTCCAGCATCGCCCGGTAGGCGGTGGGGGCCGTGAACAGCACGCTCACCCGGTGCTCGGCGAGCGCCGGCAGCAGCACCCGCGGCCCCGCCTGCTCCAGCAGCAGCGCGCAGGCGCCGGCCCGGAGCGGGAAGACCACCAGCCCGCCCAGGCCGAAGGTGAAGCCCAGCGGCGGGCTGCCGGTGAAGACGTCGTCCGGCCGCGGCCGCAGGACCTGCCGGGAGAAGGTGTCGGCCACCGCCAGCACGTCCCGGTGGAAGTGCATGCAGCCCTTGGGCCGACCGGTGGTGCCCGAGGTGAAGGCGATCAGCGCCACGTCGTCGGCCGAGGTGTCCACGGCGCGGTAGGGCGTGGCGGGGCTCCGCTCCGCCAGCCGCAGCAGGTCGTCCGGGTCCTCGCCGCCGTACGGGGTGATCCGCAGCCCGGGCACCTCGGCCCGGGCCAGGTCCGCCACCACGTCCGCGTGGCACAGGGCGTGCCGGACCCGGGCCAGCTCGCACACCGTGGCCAGTTCCCGGGACCGCTGCTGGGCCAGGACGGTGACGGCCACCGCCCCCGCCTTCATGACCGCCAGCCAGCACGCGGCGAGCCAGGGCCCGGTGGGTCCGCGCAGCAGCACGCGGTTGCCGGGGACCACGCCGAGATCGACAGTGAGCACATGGGCCAGCCGGTCCACCCGCTCGCGCAGCTCGCCGTACGACCAGACCTCGCCGGATCCGGTGCGGAAGGCCGGTCGGTCGGCGCCGAACCGGGCCACCGTGGCGTCGAGCAGCTCGGCCCCGCAGTTCAGCCGGTCCGGATAGGCCAGTTCCGGCAGTTGGAAGAGCAGCTCCGGCCACTCGTGGTCGGGCGGCAGGTGGTCACGGGCAAAGGTGTCGGCATGGGCGGAAGGCATGAGCTTCAAGGCGGGTTCGCCCCCTTGCGACGGTCCCGGATGGGGTGGTGCCGGCCGTGCGGACGCGTCACGAGCGTATCGTGATGGTGACGACAGTCAACTGCACGCGATAAGACTGGTACGGCAGGATTCCAGTGGCCCACGCGGAGAACTGAGGCATCGGATGGCCGGATTCGCGCTCGACCCGGAACAAGAACAATGGTGCGAGCGACTGCGCGCGCTGGCCGCGCGGCGGCTCGGCCCGCTCGCCGGAAAAGGTGAACCGGGGCGCGTCAACCGGCCGCTGCTGGCGGCGCTCGGCGAACACGGCCTGCTGGAGCGCGTCTTCAGCGCGGGCGCGCTGGACCTGTGCCTGCTGCGGGAGTCCCTCGCCTACGGCTGCACCGAGGCCGAGACCGCCCTGGCCCTCCAGGGCCTGGGGGCGCACCCCGTGCTGAGCGCCGGGAGCGCGGCGCAGCGCGAGCGCTGGCTGCCCGGCGTGCGGGAGGGTCGCACCGTCGCCGCCTTCGCGCTCAGCGAGCCGGGCGCCGGTTCGGACGCGGCGGCGCTGGCACTGGCCGCGGAGCCGTGCGCGACCGGCGGCTGGCGGCTGTCGGGGGAGAAGCGGTGGATCTCCAACGCCCCCGAAGCGGATTTCTACACCGTCTTCGCCCGGACGGGTGAGGGGCCGGGAGCCAAGGGCGTCAGCGCCTTCCTGGTCCCCGCCGACCGGCCCGGCCTGACCGGCGAGGCGCTCGACATGCTCTCCCCGCACGCGATCGGCGCCCTGCGCTTCGACGGGGTGCCGGTCGGGCCCGAGGACCTGCTGGGCGAGCCGGGCCGCGGCTTCCGGGTCGCCATGGACACCCTCAACCGCTTCCGGCCCAGCGTGGGCGCCTTCGCCGTCGGCATGGCCCGGGCGGCCCTGGACGCGACACTGGCGCACACCGCGCACCGCACCGCCTTCGGCGGCGTGCTCGGCGACCTCCAGGCGGTGGCCCACCGGGTCGCCGAGATGGCCACCCGCACGGAGGCCGCCCGGCTGCTCGTCTACGCGGCGGCCGGGGCGTACGACGCGGACAGCGGCTCGGCGGACGTGCCGCGGCGGGCGGCGATGGCGAAACTGCTGGCCACGGAGACGGCGCAGTACGTCGTCGACCACGCGGTCCAACTGCACGGCGCGGTCGCGCTCCAGCGCGGCCACCTGCTGGAACACCTGTACCGGGAGGTGCGGGCACCGAGGATCTACGAGGGGGCGAGCGAGGTGCAGCGCACGATCATCGCGCGATCGCTGTACGGCCAGCAGGCGCAGCTCGGGCAGCACGAGCAGCACGGCCAGCAGCCGCAGCCCGGTCCGGCGGGGGTGGCCCGGTGATCGAACGCATCAACCCGCCCGGGCTCTCCCCGGCGACCGGCTTCTCGCACGCGGTGGCGGCCACCGGGTCCCGGCTGGTCCTGCTGGCGGGCCAGACGGCGCTCGACGCGGCGGGCAAGGTGGTGGGGGACACCCTGCCGCAGCAGTTCGAGCGGGCCCTGGGCAACCTGCTGGCCGCCCTCGCGGCCGCGGGCGGCACCCCCGCGGACCTGGCCCGGGTGACCGTGTACGCGGTGGACGTGGCGGAGTACCGGGCCTGCGCCCCGGAGCTGGGCCGCATCTGGCACCGGCTGGCGGGTCGCGACTACCCGGCGATGGCCGTCATCGGCACCACCCGGCTCTGGGACGAGCAGGCGATGGTCGAACTCGACGGCATCGCACTCCTCGCCTAGGGTTGATATGCCCCATTTTCTTAGGGATCCTCTCCGATACTCGGAGGTGCATGGATATGCGCCGTGCGATCGCCCCGGCCATCGTCGCCGGGGCCGCCGGAATCGTGCTGGGCCTGGCCCCCCTCGGTAGTGCCGTCGCCGCGGGCCTGCCACAGACCGCGCCACAGACCCAGCCGCAGACCTGGTGGTGCTCCGACAACTGGCGCGGCCAGGACTGGCGCACCTGCTGCGACCCCTCGCGCGGGGACGACCGCCCCAGCTGGTGCTGGGACAACAGCGGCTGGAACCACGACGGCAACTGGAACCACGACAGCAGCTGGGACAACAGCAACTGGAACCACGACAGCAGCTGGGACAACAGCAGCTGGAACCACGACGGCAACTGGGACAACAGCAGCTGGAACAACGACCACTGGAACCACGACGACGGGAACTGGAACCACGACGGCAGTGGGAACCACGACGGTGGTTGGCGCGGCGACCGGTAGGGCGGCGTAGGCCCCAGGGGTCGGACCGCCCAGGGCTCAGCCCTCCATCAGCGTCCCCATCCACTCCTCGATGCCCGCGACCGTGCGGGGGAGCGCGCCCGACATCAGGCGCGCTCCTTCCGCGGTGATGACCAGGTCGTCCTCGATCCGCACGCCGATGCCCCGCAGCTCCGCCGGGAGCGTCTCGTCGTCCGGCTGGAGGTAGAGGCCGGGCTCCACGGTGAGGACCTGACCCTCCTCCAACACCCCGTCCAGGTAGGCGTCCTGGCGCGCCTGGGCGCAGTCGTGGACGTCGAGTCCCAGCATGTGGCCGCTGCTGCACAGGGTGTACCGGCGGTGCAGGTCCCCCTCCGCGTCCTTCAGGACGCCCCAGTCGGCGAGCCCCTCGGCGATGACCCGCATCCCGGCCCGGTGGAAGTCGCGGAAGCTGGCCCCGGGGCGCAGCGCCGCGATGCCCGCGTCCTGCGCGGCCAGGACCAGTTCGTACACCTGTCGCTGCACGGGTGAGAAGCGCCCGGACAGGGGGAGGGTGCGGGTGACGTCGGCGGTGTAGAGGGTGTCGGTCTCCACGCCCGCGTCCAGGAGCAGGAGTTCGTCCCGGTTCAGCCGGCCGTCGTTGTGGATCCAGTGCAGCACGCAGGCGTGCGCTCCGGAGGCCGCGATCGTGTCGTAGCCGGTGCCGTTGCCCTCGGCGCGGGCGCGCAGCCCGAAGACCCCCTCGATCCAGCGCTCGCCGCGCGGGTGGGCGAGCGCGCGCGGCAGCGCCCGTACGACGTCTTCGAAGCCGGCGGTCGTGTGGTCGACGGCGAGCTGCAACTGGCCCACCTCCCAGGCGTCCTTGACCAGGCGCAGCTCGGAGAGGGCGGTGGCGAGCGCCGGATCGCGCGAGGCGTCGCGGGCGTCGGGGGTGCCCAGGGTGTCCAGGTGGGCGCAGCGGAGGCCGGTGAGCCGCTCGGCCTCGGCGAGGTCGGGGCGCCGGCCGACCCAGAACTCGCCGTAGCGGCGGTCCCGGTAGAACTCCTCGGTGCCGTCGGTGCGCGCCGAGCGCGGGCGCAGGTACAGGACGGCCTCGTGTCCCCGCGGCCCGGCCGGCTCCATCACCAGCACGTGGCCCACCTGGTCCTCGCCGGTGAGGCCGGTGAGCCAGGCGTAGGCGCTGTGCGGGCGGAAGCGGTGGTCGCAGTCGTTGGAGCGGACCTTGAGCTCGCCCGCCGGGACGAGCAGCCGTTCGCCCGGGAAGCGGGCCGACAGGCGGGCGCGCCGGGCCGGGGTGACGTCGTGCGCGGCGACCCGGGCGTCGGTCGGCAGGGGTGAGGCGGACCAGTTTCCGGACATGAAGGCGGACAACTCGGCCGATACGGGCAGATCGTGGCTGCCCGTATTGAGGCGGGAGATGCGGTCGGTCACGAAAGCTCCCTGGGAAGGCGTGAACTGGTGGGCGCACAGGGGTTGTCAGTGCAATTTCACATTACTATGTTACAGGTCACACGGCGGCCAGTTAATCCCCGTCAAACGCCGTGTGAATCAGGGCAGTTGCACCTCCCCCACCTCCCTCACCGCAACCAGGAGTTCCCGGTGTCCCAGCACAGAGCTGTGCGTACGTCCCTCCTCGCCGCCGCCGTCACGGTGACCCTGCTCGCCTCCGCGGGCCAGGTCGTGGCCCAGACGGCCGGGACCGGCTCCGCCCCGGTCCCCACGACGTTCGCCTCGGGCACGCCCGCCGCCGCTCCGGCCCAGGCCCCGGCCGGTCAGAACCCCTTCGACGAGGTCGACCGCCTCGCCAGCGCCCCGGCGCTCACCAACGCACCGGCCCCCGCGCCGGGCACCGGCCAGGAGCCGGGCAGGATCGCGGGTCCCGCCCCCGCCCCCGCCTTGAGCGCGACCCAACTCGCGGACCGCGGCGCCGAGAAGGCGGGCAAGGCGACGGCCCGGGGCACCGCCTCGAGCGGCCTGGTGGCCGCGGGCGTCCCCTGCACCCTCGACGGCATCACGGGCCTGAGCCCCGAGCAGTTCGCCGACTTCCTCGCCGACTCCGCGGTCACGGCCGACGGTTGCCTGCGCGGACTCATCTGGACCTGGGACGCCCGGCTCGCCCCGGTGATGTCCGACGCCCACGTCCAGGCCGTCTCCCGGCGGATATCGAGCCTGGCCGCCGCGCACGACGGCCGCAACTCCTCGCACCTGGAGGAGATGTTCACCTACCTGCACGCGGTCGTCTACCACGACTACTCGCGCACCGAGATCGACGTCACCGACGCCCCGACGGTCGATGCCATGCGCCGCGCGATCGCCGACTTCGGCGGCGCCGCCCGCACCTTCGACGTCAGCGCCTCCAACGCCCGCACCCTGCGCGAAGCCCTCTACGCCGGCAGCGCCCCGGGCCTGCGCCAGCACCAGTTGGGCCTGATCAAGAAGGTCCTGGTCACCCTGGACCCGGCGCACCCGCAGACCAACCTGGACGCCTCCTGGGCGGGCGCCGTCCTCGCCGGCCTCTCCGTCAACTACCTGGGCGTCTACCCGGGCAACAACGACGCCGCCTTCCACGCGGCGGTCGCGGCCGACCCCGAGTACCGGGCCCTGTTCAAGGCCTACGCCGGCTACGGCCACCTGAAGGGCACCGTCAACGCCTGGGCTGCGCGCGACGCGATCAGCGAGTACGGCCGCTTCGGCCAGGTCGAGGGCCTGCAGCCGCAGATCATCGCCGATCTCGGCGCCCTGCTCGAACAGGTCAAGGCGACCTTCGGCAACGGCAGCGAGCAGTGGGCCAAGGTGGTCTCCTGGCTCAACACCTACAACGCCTGCAAGCAGTACGGGGTGTGCAAGGAGGACATCGAGAAGAAGCTCTTCCCCAACACCTACTCCTACGACAACGGCGGCATCAAGGTCCGCACCGCCCTCGACCGGGCCACCGTCGACCAGCTCTACTACGCGAGCAAGCAGGTCAAGACCCAGTTCCACCGGGTGCTCGGGACCGACCAGCCGCTCGCCGGCGACCCCAACACCGCCCTGAACATCGTGCTGTACGCCTCCCGCGCCGACTACGAGAACTACCACCCGATCCTCACCGGGATGGGCACCAACAACGGCGGCGTCTACATCGAGAACGGCGCCACCTTCTACACCTACCAGCGCCGCGTGCCGCAGGACTCCTCCCTCACGCTGGAGGAGCTGTTCCGCCACGAGTACACCCACTACCTCAACGGCCGCTACGCCGTGCCCGGCTTCTTCGGCCAGGGTCCCTGGTACGAGAACGACCGCACGACGGCCATGGACGAGGGCACCGCGGAGTTCTTCGACGGCGCCACCCGCGACAACGGCATCGCCGTCCGCAAGTCCCTGGTCAAGGGGGTCATGAACGACACCGCCGGCGGCGGGCCGCGGATGAGCGTCCAGCAGCTGCTCAACGCGACCTACGACGGCGACGGCTTCCGCTTCTACAACTACGCGGGCACGTTCTTCGAGTTCCTGTGGAACGAGAAGCCCTCGGCGCTGCGCGAGATGTACACCCACCTGCGCGCGAACGACGTGGCGGGCTTCGACGCCTGGCGCACCCGGATGGGCTCGGACAGCTACCTCCAGCGCGACTACGACAAGTTCCTGGACGCGCAGATCGCCAAGGTGAACGACCTGTACGTGCCGAACACCGCCTTCACCGCCAACGACCAACTGCGCGACTCCGCGCTCGCGTCGGTGAAGTCGTCCTTCGCGTCCGCCACCTACAACACCCCCGACTGCGTGGAGAACGGCGACGCAGGCAAGCGCCGCTTCACCTGTACGGGCCGGATCACCGCGAACCTGAAGAACTGGCGCAGCGACGACCAGAACTTCAAGGACATGTCCGAGACGGTCGACTACTTCATCCTCGACCGGGCCGGCACGGTCTCCAACAACCTCGCCGACATGAACTGCTCCTTCGGCGCCCTGGAGATCTGGTCGAACAAGGTCGCGGGCACGTCGAGCTACAGCTGCGAGGGCCCGCTCCGCAGCTGATCGAGCGCGGGGCCGGTCCCGTTCGACGGGGGGCGGGACCGGCCCCGGCCACACCCTGGATGACCGATAAAGAATGTGACATATTACTGCCGTGCCCAATAGACCACCCACGGACGCATCCCTGGACGTCGTCATCATCGGCGCGGGCGTCGTCGGAGCCGCGTGCGCCTACTACGCCACCCGCGCCGGACTCTCCGTAGCCGTCGTCGACCGAGGCCCGGTCGCGGGCGGCACCACCGGCGCCGGCGAGGGCAACCTGCTCGTCTCCGACAAGGGGCCGGGCCCCGAACTGGACCTCGCGCTGCTCTCCACCACCCTGTGGCGCGAACTGGCCGCCGCCCTCCCGGCGCAGACCGAGTACGAGGCCAAGGGCGGCCTGGTCGTCGCCCCCGACGAAGCCACCCTGAAGGCCCTGCGGGTCTTCGCCGACGGACAGCGCGCCGTCGGCGTACGGGCCACCGAGGTGGCGGGCGAGGCGCTCCACGACCTGGAGCCGCACCTCGCCCCCGGCCTCGCGGGCGGCTTCCACTATCCCGAGGACGCCCAGGTCCAGCCCGCCCAGGCGGCCGCCCACCTGCTGGCCGCCTCCGGCGCCCGCCTCTTCACCGGCGAGGAGGTCACCGCGGTGCTGCGCGCGACCGGCGGCGCGGTGCGCGGCGTGCGCACCGCCCGCCGCGAACTGCTCGCCCCGGCCGTCGTCAACGCGGCCGGCACCTGGGGCGGCGCGGTCGCCGAACTCGCGGGCACCACCCTGCCCGTCCTGCCCCGCCGCGGCTTCGTCCTGGTCACCGAGCCCCTCCCGCGCGTGGTGCGGCACAAGGTGTACGCCGCCGACTACATCGCCGACGTCGCCAGCGGCTCCGCCGCCCTCCAGTCCTCCGCCGTGGTCGAGGGCACCCCCGCGGGCCCCGTCCTCATCGGCGCCACCCGGGAACGGGTCGGCTTCGACCGCGCCCTGTCCACCGAAGCCCTGCGCCGCCTCGCCGCCCAGGCCGCCGCCCTCTTCCCGGTCCTCGCCGACGTCCGGGTGCTGCGCGCCTACCACGGCTTCCGCCCCTACCTCCCCGACCACCTGCCGGCCATCGGCCCCGACCCGCGCGTCCCGGGGCTGCTGCACGCCTGCGGCCACGAGGGCGCCGGCATCGGCCTCGCGCCCGGCACCGGCGTCCTGATCGCCGCCGCCCTCACCGGCGCCGGGGCCCCGCTGGACCCCGCGCCGTTCCGCCCCGACCGCTTCACGGAGGAAGCCTGATGGCCAGCCTGCGCCGCACCCGCCGCTCCCGGGAACCGCGCGACCTCGTCGGCGGCGCGGCCCCGGCCGTCCACACCGTCGAGTTCGACGGCCGTACGCTGCCCGCGCAGAGCGGCCAGAGCATCGCCGCCGTGCTGTGGGCCGCCGGGATCCTCGCCTGGCGCACCACCCGGGAGGGCGGCGCCCCGCGCGGCGCCTTCTGCGGGATCGGCAGCTGCTACGACTGCCTCGTCACCGTCAACGGCCACCCCAACCAGCGCGCCTGCCTGGTCCCGGCCCGGCCCGGGGACACCGTCACGACCCAGGAGGGAACCGGCCGTGCCGACCTCGCCGTCTGACCTCGCCGTCGTCGGAGCGGGTCCCGCCGGGCTCGCCGCCGCGGTCACCGCCGCCGACCTGGGCCTGCGCGTCACCCTCGTCGACGCGGGGGAGCAGCCCGGGGGCCAGTACTACCGCCACCCCGCGCCCGGGCTCGGCGCCGCCCGTCCCGAGGCCCTGCACCACGACTGGGCCGCCTTCGAGACCCGCGAACGGCGCCTGCGCGCCCACGAGTCGACGGGCCGGATCACCTTCCTGCCCGCCCACCACGTCTGGACGGTGGTCCCCGACGCCGGGACCGGGGCCGGCGCGGACGCCGACGGTTGGCTGCTGCACGCCGTCGCGGGAACCCGGGGCGAGGACGAGCGCGCCGTCACCCTGCGGGCCCGCGCCGTGCTGCTCGCCACCGGCGCCCACGAGCGCCAACTGCCCTTCCCCGGCTGGACCCTGCCGGGCGTGATCGGGGCCGGGGGAGCGCAGGCCATGCTCAAGGGCGGCCTCGTACTGCCCGGCCGCCGGATCGTGGTCGCGGGCAGCGGCCCGCTGCTGCTCGCGGTCGCCGGCTCGCTGGCCGCCGCCGGGGCCCGGGTGCCCGCCGTCGTCGAAGCCTCCTCCTACACGGCCTACGCCGGCCGCGTGCCCACCCTGCTGCGCAACCCCGGCAAGCTCGTCGAAGGCGCCGTCCACGGCGGTGCGTTGCTGCGCCACCGGGTGCCCCTGCGCACCCGCCGCGCCGTCGTCGAGGCCCAGGGCACCGACCGGGTGGAGGCCGTGGTCGTGGCCCGGCTCGACCGCGACTGGCAGCCCGTACCCGGCACCGAGCGCCGGATCCCCTGCGACGCGCTCGCGGTGGGCCACGGCCTGGTGCCCCAGCTGGAACTCGCCACCGGGCTCGGCTGCGCCACCGTGCGCGCGGCGGACGGGACGGTGGCGCTCGACCTCGACGCGAGCCAGCGGACCTCCGTCCCCGGCATCTGGTCGGCGGGCGAGACCGGGGGCATCGGAGGCGCCGGACTTGCCCTCGCCGAGGGGGAGTTGGCGGCCCTGGCGATCGCGGGGCGGCCCGCCCCGGCCGCCCTCGTGCGCCGGCGGGCCCGGCTGCGGGCCTTCGCCGACGCGATGGGCGCGGCCCACCGTCCGGGCTCCGGCTGGACCGGGTGGCTGCCGGACGACGCCGTCGTCTGCCGCTGCGAGGAGGTTCCGGCCGGGCGGATCCGGGAGGCCGTGGCCGACCTGGGCGCGCGGGACGCCCGTACCGTCAAACTGCTCACCCGCGCCGGCATGGGCTGGTGCC
The DNA here is from genome assembly GCF_055565515.1 of Streptomyces sp. NPDC028419. Lineage (NCBI taxonomy): Bacteria > Bacillati > Actinomycetota > Actinomycetes > Kitasatosporales > Streptomycetaceae > Streptomyces > Streptomyces sp. NPDC028419. Next base: position 31,283 of record NZ_JBVHUE010000022.1, read on the forward strand.
AGGGGCGGATGTGCGGCGCCGCCGTCGCGGCGCTCGCCGGCGACGAGGCGGCCGCGGACCGGCGGCCGTTGTCCTGCCCGGTACCGCTGCGCCAGCTCGCCGAGCTGCCCGCTGCCGACGCCCCGGCCCCGCTGCCCGCGGACCACTGATCGGGAGGCCGCACCCCTTGTGGCCGCCCTTCGCTCACTAGTAAAATGTCACACATCACATAAGGGAGTTCTGTCATGACGCACGCGCACACCCCCGCGCCCAGCACCGCCACGCCCCGCACCCGCCCCTGGCACGGCATCATGGTCGCCACCGCGCTGCCGATGCGCGAGGACCACTCCGTCGACTACGACGCCTACGCCGACCACGTGGCCTGGCTGATCGCCAACGGCTGCGACGGCGTCGTGCCCAACGGCTCGCTCGGCGAGTACCAGACCCTCACCGACGAGGAGCGCGCCCGGGTCGTCCGCACCGCCGTCGAGGCCGCCGGTGACGGGGCCCGCGTCATGCCCGGCGTCGCCGCCTACGGCAGCGCCGAGTCCCGCCGCTGGGCCGAACAGGCCGCCGAAGCGGGCGCGGGCTCCGTCCTGCTGCTCCCGCCGAACGCCTACCGCGCCGACCACGACGCCGTGCGCGCCCACTACGCCGAGGTCGCCCGGGCCGGGGTGCCCGTCGTCGCCTACAACAACCCCATTGACACCAAGGTCGACCTGACCCCGGCGCTCCTCGCCCGGCTGCACGCCGACGCCAGCATCGTCGCCGTCAAGGAGTTCACCGGGGACGTCCGCCGCGCCTACGAGATCGCCGAACTCGCGCCGGGCCTCGACCTGCTCATCGGCTCCGACGACGTACTGCTCGAACTCGCCCTCGCCGGCGCCGTCGGCTGGATCGCCGGCTACCCCAACGCCCTGCCCCGCTCCTGTGCCACGCTCTACCGGGCCGCCGTCGCCGGCGACCTGGAGACCGCGCTGCCGCTGTACCGGTCGCTGCACCCGCTGCTGCGCTGGGACTCCAAGACCGAGTTCGTCCAGGCCATCAAGCTCTCCATGGACCTGGCCGGCCGCCCCGGCGGTTCGGTGCGGCCGCCCCGCTTCCCGCTCACGGGCGAGATCGACGCGGCCGTCCGCGCCGCCACCGAGAAGGCCCTCGCCGAGGGCCTCAACTAGCCCGTCCACCGGCCCGCTCACCCGCCCATTCGCCCGCCCGGCCGCCGGCCGCGACTCCTGGGGGACCCCATGCGCACCCGCCACGTCTACCACGCCGTGGATTCACACACCGAGGGCATGCCCACCCGGGTGATCACCGGCGGAGTCGGGGTGATCCCCGGCGCCACCATGGCCGACAAGCGGCTCCACTTCATCGCGCACATGGACCACATCCGCACCCTGCTGATGAACGAACCGCGCGGACACGCGGCGATGAGCGGGGCCATCCTCCAGCCGCCCACCCGCCCCGACGCCGACTTCGGGGTCCTCTACATCGAGGTGTCGGGGCTGCTCCCGATGTGCGGCCACGGCACGATCGGGGTCGCCACCGTCCTCGTCGAGACCGGCATGGTGCCCGTCGTCGAGCCCGTCACCACGGTCCGCCTCGACACCCCGGCGGGCCTGGTCAGCGTCGACGTCCAGGTCCGGGACGGGGTGGCCGAGCACGTCACCCTCACCAACGTCCCCTCCTTCTGCGTCGGCCTCGACCTCAAGACCGAGGTCCCCGGCTACGGCACCGTCACCTACGACCTCGCCTACGGCGGCAACTTCTACGCCTTCGTCGAACTCGACGCCCTCGGCCTGCCCTTCGACCGGGCCCGGGGCAACGACCTGCTCGCCGCCGGACTCGCGATCATGGAGGCGATCAACGCGGGCGAGGACCGGCCGGTCCACCCGGAGAACCCCTCCATCGGCGGCGTCAAGCACGTCTACCTGGCCGCCCCCGGCTCCGACGCCGAGCGCTCCCGGCACGCGATGGCCATCCACCCCGGCTGGTTCGACCGCTCGCCCTGCGGTACGGGGACCTCCGCGCGGATGGCCCAACTGCACGCCCGGGGCCTCCTGCCGCTCGGCCGCGACTTCGTCAACGAGTCGTTCATCGGCACCGAGTTCACCGGCCGCCTGATCGGCGACACCACCGTCGGCGACCTCCCCGCCGTGGTCCCCACCGTCACCGGCCGGGCCTGGATCACCGGCACCGCCCAGTACTTCCTCGACCCGTCCGACCCCTTCCCCGGAGGGTTCCAGCTGTGACCGCCCCGCACGACCCGCCCGCCGCGCACACGTCCGTGCGGACCACCGATTACCACACCGCCGGGGAACCCTTCCGGATCGTCACCGGCGGCCTCCCGCCGGTGCCCGGGGACACGGTGGCCGAGCGCTGCGCCACCGCCATCGGCCCCGGGGGCAGCGGCACGGCGCCGCGGCGGGGCGCGGTGGACGACGTACGCCGCCTGCTCGTGCAGGAGCCGCGCGGACACGCCGGGATGTACGGGGGGTTCGTGGTCCCGCCCGATGACGACGGGGCCCACTTCGGGGTGCTCTTCTGGCACAAGGACGGCTACTCCACGGCCTGCGGACACGGCACGATGGCGCTCGGCGCCTGGGCCGTGGACAGCGGGCTGGTCCCGGCCCCGCACGACGGCGACGCGCGGGTGCGCATCGACGTGCCCTCCGGCCGGGTCACCGCCACCGTCCACCGCACCGCCGGCCGCACCACCGGGGTCACCTTCCGCAACGTCCCGGCCCGGGTCACCGCCCGCAAGGTGCCCGTGGCCACCTCGTACGGCGTGGTCGAGGTCGACCTCGCGCACGCCGGGGCCTGCTACGCCTCGGTCGCCGCACGCGACCTCGGCTTGGAGACCGACCGGGAGGCGTTGCCCGCGCTCGTGCGGGCCGGGCAGGAGATCCGGGCGGCGCTGGCCGGCCACCCGGGCACCTGGCACCCGGACGGGCCGCTGCTGTCCGGGGTGTACGGGGTGATCCTCCACGAGGAGCTGCCCGACACCCCCTTCGGGCCCCACCAGCGCAACGTGACCGTCTTCGGCGACGGCCAGATCGACCGCTCGCCCTGCGGCTCGGGCACCTCCGCCCGGCTCGCGCTCCTCGCCGAGGACGGCCGCCTCGGCGCGCACGAGGACCTGCTGCACGAGTCCGTCACCGGCACGGTCTTCACCGGACGGGTGCTGCGGCCCGCCGATTCCGCGCCCGGCGCCGACGGCCTCGTCACCGAGGTCACCGGCACCGCCCACCGCACCGGCGAGCACGTCTTCCTGCGCGACCCGCACGACGCCCTCGGCACCGGATTCGCCCTGTGAGCGCCGCCCCCGGAGCCCTGCCGCAGTTCTCCGCCGAGCGGATGGCGGACCTGCTCACCCCCGCCGCCGCGGCCGACGCCCTGGCGGACGCGCTGCGCGAGGGCCCCGACCCCGAGGGCTGCCCGCAGCGGACCGCCCTCGCGGTGCCCGGCGGCGAACTGCTGCTGATGCCGGCCGCGTCCGGCGCGTACGCGGGGGTGAAGGTCGCCGGGGTGGCCCCCGGCAATCCGGCCCGCGGGCTGCCCCGGATCACCGGGTCCTACCTGCTGCTGGACGGCCCCACCCTGCGCCCGCTGGCCCTCTTCGACGGGGCGGCCCTCACCGCCCTGCGCACCCCGGCGGTCTCCGCCCTGGCCCTGCGCCACCTCGCCCCGGTCGGGCGGCCGCTGGGGCTCGTCCTGTTCGGATCGGGACCCCAGGCGTACGGGCACCTCGACGCGACGCTGGCGGTGCGGGAACTGGCCGAGGTGGTGGTGGTCGCCCGTGACCCGGCGGGCGTCGAGAAGCTGGTCGCGTACGCCCGTACCCTCGGTGTGCCCGCCCGCGCCGGCGGCCCCGGCGACGTGGCCGGCGCGGACCTGGTCCTGTGCTGCACCACCGCCCGCGAACCCCTCTTCGACGGGCGGCTCGTGGCGGGCGGCGCCACCGTGGTCGCGGTGGGCTCGCACGAACCGGACGCCCGCGAGGTGGACACGGCGCTGGTGCGCCGGGCCGCCGTCTACGTCGAGTCCCGCGCGGCCGCGCTGCGCGAGGCGGGGGACCTGCTGATCCCCGAGGCCGAGGGCGCCATCGGGCCCGGTCACATCAACGCCACCCTGGCCGACCTGGTCGCGGGGCGGACGGCGGGCGGGCGGGCGCAGGGTTGTCCCCAGCTCTTCAAGAGCGTGGGCATGGCCTGGGAGGATCTCGCCGTGGCGGTGGCCCTGTACACGGCCGCCGGGGGCAACAGCGAAACGTGACATTGTACGCTGTGCCTCTGCGATCCTCGGAGGAACAGCTATGGGTGACCTGAAGCAGAACAGTCTCATCAAGGCCCAGGAGCGGCTCCGCGACCAGGTCGGGCACGCCCTCCGGGCGGCCCTGATAGCGGGTGAGCTGCGTCCCGGCAACGTCTACTCGGCGCCCGGGCTGGCCGGCGAACTGGGGGTCTCGGCCACTCCGGTGCGCGAGGCGATGCTGGACCTGGCCCGCGAGGGCCTGGTGGAGCCCGTGCGCAACAAGGGGTTCCGGATCACCGAGGTCAGCGAGCGGGACCTGGACCAGTACACCGAACTGCGCACGATGATCGAGGTGCCGACCATCGGCCGGGTCACCGAGATCGCCACCGTCGCGCAGCTGGAGGCCCTGCGGCCGATCGCCGAGGAGATCGTCACCAGCGCCCGCGAGCACAACCTCATCGGCTACCTGGAGGCGGACCGCCGCTTCCACCTCTCGCTGCTGGCCCTCGCGGGCAACGACCGGCTCGTCGAGACGGTCGGCGACCTGCGCAAGCGCTCCCGGCTGTACGGGCTCACCGGCCTCGACGAGGCGGGCAAGCTGGTCTCCTCGGCCGAGGAGCACGTCGAACTGCTCGACCTGATGATCGCCGGCGACGCGGCGGCGGCCCAGGCCTGCATGACCCGTCACCTCGGGCACGTCCGCTCGCTGTGGGCCCAGGGCCGCGACGAGCCCGTCGGCCGCAGCACGGTCCGCCTCGGCGGCGCGGCGGCCACCCGGGCCTGATCCGGCGCGCGCCGCCGCGCCCGCCGCACCGGGGCCCCGACCTGTGGATGGTCGGGGCCCCGTCGGCCGTGCGGCCCCAACTCGCTTGCGGCGCGGCATATTTGGACACGGCTGGATAACGGCGGTGCAGACCCCTTGTCAGTGCAATTTCACATTACTATGTTACCGGTCACATCGTAGAGCGCGGCCCTTCCCTGGAGTGACCCATGACCAAGCGCCACCAACTCGCCCTCGCCACCGCCCTGGTGGCGGCCCTCGCACTCGGCGCCTCGGGCTGTTCCGACACCAAGAAGGGCTCCCAGAGCGCGGGCGGTGTGAACCCGGCCGCCGCCAACGACGGCCTCACCATCGGCGGCACCCCGGCCAAGGGCGGCACCCTCACCGTCCTGTCCAACCAGGACTTCGCCCACCTCGACCCGGCCCGCAACTGGGTGATGCCGACCATGGACTTCGGCACCCGGCTCCTCTACCGCACCCTGGTCACCTTCAAGGCCGAACCGGGCAAGGGCGGCAGCGAGCTCGTCCCCGACCTCGCGACCGACCTGGGCACCCCCTCCAACGGCGGCCGCACCTGGACCTTCACCCTCAAGGAGGGCCTGAAGTACGAGGACGGCACCGCGATCAAGGCCGCCGACATCAAGTACAACGTCGAGCGCTCCTTCGCCCCGGACCTCACCGGCGGCCCCGACTACGCCGCCCAGTACCTGGCCGGCACCGAGGGCTACAAGGGTCCCCTCCAGGGCAAGCACCTGGACTCGGTCAAGACCCCGGACGACCGCACGATCGTCTTCGAACTGAAGCGGCCCGTCGCCGAGTTCTCCGCGACCACCACCCTGCCGACCTTCGCCCCGGTCCCGCAGTCCCAGGAGAAGGGCCCCCAGTACGACGCCCGCCCGTTCTCCTCCGGCCCGTACAAGATCGAGTCCTACGACCGGGACAAGAAGCTCGTCCTGGTCCGCAACGAGCACTGGGACCCCAAGACGGACAGCGTCCGCAAGGCGTACCCCGACAAGTTCGTGGTGGTCATGGGCCTCAAGGGCGGCCAGATCGACGACCGCATCATCGCCGGGGAGGGCGCCGACGCCTCCACCGTCGAATGGGCCAACATGCGGCCCGAGAGCGCCCCCAAGGTGCTGCCCAAGCCGGAGATCAAGAAGCGACTGCTCGCCGAGTCCCAGGGCTGCACCACGATGCTCCACCTCAACAACTCCCGCGCCCCCTTCAACGACCCCAAGGTCCGCGAGGCCATGCAGTACGCGGTCGACAAGGAAGCCGTCGTCACCGCGGGCGGCGGCCCGGCCCTCACCGAGGTCGCCACCTCCTACCTGCCGCCCGCGCTCGCCGGCGGCAAGCAGGCCGACCCCCTCAAGATCGCACCGGCCGGTGACCCCGCCAAGGCCAAGGAGCTCCTCAAGGCCGCGGGCAAGGAGAGCCTGAAGGTCTCGTTCTCCGTCTCCACCGGTGACAAGGGCCGGGCCGAGGCCATCCAGCAGGGCCTGGCCCGCGCGGGCATCGAGGTGGTCATCGACACCGTCGACCCGGGCGCCTACTACGACGTCATCGGCGACCTGTCCACCACGCCCGACATGTCCCTGAGCGGCTGGTGCCCCGACTACCCCTCCGGTTCCACCTGGATCCCCTTCGTCTTCGACGGACGCACCATCAAGCCCAAGGGCAACCAGGGCAACACCAGCCAGTTCCGTGACGACGCGACGATGAAGCGCATCGACGAGATCAACGCCATGGCCGACGCGAAGGAGGCCAACCAGGCCTGGCGGGACCTCGACGCGGCCATCATGGCCAAGTCCCCGTCCGTCCCGCTCTATCTGGAGCGCAAGCCGCTGCTGGTCGGAACCAACATCGCGGGCGCCTTCGGCCACCCCGTCTGGGTCGGCCAGATCGACTACGCGACCGTCGGTCTCAAGGACCCGGCGAAGAGCCAGGGCTGACCATGACCGACACCGCACCCGCCACCGCCCCCGGGGCGGTGGCGGCCAAGGTCCCCCCGGGCAGCAGCCCCTGGCAGCTCGCCCGGCGGGAACTGCGCCGCCGCCCCGCCGTCCGCGTCAGCCTCGCCATCGTCGTCCTCTTCGTCGTGATGGCCGCCGCCGCCCCCTGGCTGGGCGCCCTCGGCGGCTGGTCCCCGGACACCTTCGACAAGAGCGCCATCGACCCCTACCTCGGCGGCCTCCCGCTCGGCTCGCTCGGCGGCATCAGTCCCGAACACTGGCTCGGCGTCGAACCGGTCACCGGCCGGGACCTGTTCGCCCGCGTGGTCCACGGCGCCCAGGTCTCCCTCCTGATCGCCTTCACCGCCACCGCGATCGTCGTCCTCGCCGGAACCGCCGCGGGCATCGCCGCCGGGTACTTCGGCGGTCGCATCGACGCCGTCCTGTCCCGGCTGATGGACCTGACCATGTCCTTCCCGTCCCTGATCTTCATGATCGCGGTCCTGTCGGTGGCCAAGGACGTCAACCGGATCGTCCTCATGACCGCCGTCATCGGCCTCTTCGGCTGGCCCGGCATCGCCCGCGTGGTGCGCGGCCAGACCCTCTCCCTCAAGCACCGCGAGTACGTCGACGCGGCCCGGGTCGGCGGCGCCGGCGCCTGGCGGATCCTGACCCGGGACATCCTGCCCGGCGTCGCCGGCCCCGTCATCGCCTACACCACCCTGCTCGTCCCCGGCATGATCAGCACCGAGGCGGCCCTGAGCTACCTGGGCGTGGGCGTGCGCCCGCCCACCCCGTCCTGGGGCCAGATGATCGCCGAGAGCGTCGCCTTCTACGAGACCGACCCCATGTACTTCGTCATCCCCAGCGCCTTCCTCTTCCTCGCCGTCCTCGCCTTCACCCTGCTCGGCGACGCACTGCGCGACATCCTCGACCCGCGGGGCGGCCGCACGTGATCCTCTACTTCCTGCGCCGCCTGCTCGCCCTCACCGGGGTGCTGCTCGCCATCGCCGCCGTCACCTTCGTCATCTTCTACGTCCTGCCCTCCGACCCGGCCGCCGCCGCCTGCGGCAAGACCTGCAGCGTGGAACGGATCGCCGCGGTCCGCGAGTACCTCGGCCTCGACCAGCCGCTGTGGCGCCAGTTCCTCGACTTCCTCACCGGCATCTTCACCGGGCGCAGCCAGGGCACCGGCCAGTACGCCGTGAACTGCGACTTCCCGTGCCTGGGCTACTCCTACGAGAACTCCCTGCCCGTGTGGGACCTGCTCATGGACCGGCTCCCGGTCTCGGCCTCCCTCGCCGTCGGAGCCGCGGCCCTGTGGCTGGTGCTGGGCCTGGGCGCCGGGGTCACCGCCGCCCTGCGCAAGGACACCGCCACCGACAAGGCCCTGATGGTCGGCGCCGTCGCGGCCGCCTCGCTGCCCGTGTACTTCACCTCCGTGATGCTGATCTACGGGGTGATCCGCGTCGCCGGCCTGCTGCCCTACCCCAGCTACCACCCCTTCACCGACGACCCGGTCGGCTGGGCCACCAACCTGCTGTTGCCCTGGACCGCGCTCGCGCTCCTCTACGCCGCCATGTACGCCCGCCAGAGCCGCGGCTCGATGATCGAGGCGATGGCCGAGCCGTACATCCGTACCGCCCGGGCCAAGGGCATGCCCGAACGCACCGTCGTGGTCAAACACGGCCTGCGCTCGGCGATGACCCCCATCCTGACCATCTTCGGCATGGACCTCGGCGGCCTGCTCGCCGGCGCCGTCATCACCGAGTCCATCTTCGGACTCCCCGGCATCGGGCGGCTCTTCTACGGCGCCCTCGTCAGCTCCGACCAACCGGTGGTCCTCGGGGTCACCCTGCTCGCCGCCTTCTTCATCGTCGTCGCCAACCTCGTCGTCGACCTCCTGTACGCCGTCATCGACCCGAGGGTGAGGTACTGATGGCCGCTCTCCTTGAAGTGCGCGACCTGCACGTCACGTTCACCACCCCGCGCGGCACCGTCCGCGCCGTGGACTCGCTCGGCTTCACCGTCGAGGCCGGCCGCACCCTCGGCATCGTCGGGGAATCCGGATCCGGCAAGTCCGTCACCTCGCTCGCCGTCATGGGGCTGCACCGCGGCGCCGAGATCGGCGGCTCCATCGCCCTGGACGGCCGCGAACTCACCACGCTCGGCGAGAAGGAGCTCTCCCGGCTGCGCGGCCGCAAGATGGCCATGATCTTCCAGGACCCGCTCTCCAGCCTGCACCCCTACTACACGGTCGGCGAACAGATCGCCGAGCACTTCCGGGTGCACTTCAAGGCGGGCCGGGCCGCCGCGCGCAAACGCGCCGTGGACATGCTCGGCGAGGTCGGCATCCCCGAACCCGCCCGCCGCGCGGGGGAGTACCCGCACCAGTTCTCCGGCGGCATGCGCCAGCGGGCGATGATCGCCATGGCGCTGGCCTGCGAACCCGACCTGCTCATCGCGGACGAGCCCACCACCGCCCTCGACGTCACCGTCCAGGCCCAGATCCTCGAACTGATCGCCCGGCTCCAGCAGGACCGCGGCCTCGGCGTCGTCATGATCACCCACGACCTCGGCGTGGTCGCCCGGGTCGCCCACGAGGTCCTGGTCATGTACGGCGGCCGGGCCGCCGAACAGGCCCCGGTCGACCAGCTGTTCGCCGACCCCGCGCACCCCTACACCCGCGGCCTGCTCGACTCGCTGCCCCGGCTCGACGACGCCGACGACCAGCCGCTGCGGACCATCCCCGGCTCCCCGCCCTCCCTGCGCGAGCCCGCCCCCGGGTGCGCCTTCGCCCCGCGCTGCGCCCGCGCCGCGGCGGGCACGGAGGCGGAGCGCCGGCAGTGCGCGACGGTCCGCCCCGCCCTCGATCCGTACGCGGGCACCGAACGCCGGGTGGCCTGCCACTTCGCCGGCCCCGCCGCCGCACCCGCGGCCGCGGGTCCCGTACAGGAGGCATCCCGGTGACCGGAACGACCACCACGCCCACCACGGGCGCGCCGGCCGGTGCGCCCGACGCGCCGCCCCTGCTGTCCGTGCGCGACCTGACCATGGCCTTCCCCGGGAAGCGCTCGGCCACCGGCCGCAAGGGCGCCCCCGTCCGGGCCGTGGACGGGGTGTCCTTCGAGCTGGCGGCCGGCGAAACCCTCGGCCTGGTGGGGGAGTCGGGCTGCGGGAAGTCCACCACCGGACGGATGCTGGTCCGCCTCCTGGAGCCCACCTCGGGCAGCATCGCCTTCGAGGGCCGGGAGATCGGCCGCCTCTCCCAGGGCGCCATGCGACCGCTGCGCCGCCACCTCCAGATGGTGTTCCAGGATCCGCACTCCTCGCTCAACCCCCGCCAGACCGTGGCCCGGATCATCTCCGACCCGCTGTTGGTGCAGGGCTGGAGCGCGGCCGACGCCCGCCGCCGGGCCGCCGACCTGATGGAGCTGACCGGGCTGATCCCCGAGCACATCGACCGCTACCCGCACGAGTTCTCCGGCGGCCAGGCCCAACGCATCGGCATCGCGCGCTCCCTGGCCACCAGCCCCCGGCTGATCATCGCCGACGAGCCGGTCTCCGCCCTCGACGTCTCGGTGCAGGCGCAGATCGTCAACCTGATGGAACGGCTGCGCCGCGAACTCGGCCTGGCCTACGTGTTCATCGCCCACGACCTGTCGGTGGTCAAGCGGGTCAGCGACCGGGTCGCCGTGATGTACCTCGGCCGGATCGTCGAGATCGGGGACAAGCACGCGCTGTACGCCGACCCCCAACACCCCTACACGCGGGCGCTGCTGTCCGCCGTACCGCTGCCCGACCCGGCGGCCGAGCGGCGGCGGGAACGGATCGTGCTGCTCGGCGACCCGCCGAGCCCGGCCGCGCCCCCGCCCGGGTGTTCCTTCCACCCGCGCTGCCCCAAGGCGCAGGACATCTGCCGCACGGAGCGCCCCACGCTCCAGCCCGTCGCCGGACGCGACGTGGCGTGTCACTTCCCGGGGAACTGACGGACCCCCAGCAGAGGGAAGAAGAAGGGCCCCGCCACCGGTCTCCGGTGGCGGGGCCCTTCCGCGTAAGGCCCGGGAAGGGCCTCAGGCGAGGCCCAGCTCCGCGCGGAAGAAGGCGAGTTCGAGCGCCATCACCTTCTCCCGGGCGCCGCCCGGGGTCATGTGCGTGACGCCGGGCAGTGCCAGCAGCTGGTGCGGGCGGCCCGCGTCCGTCAGCGCCCGCGAGAGCCGCAGCGTGTGCGAGGGGTGCACGTTGTCGTCGGCCAGCCCGTGGACCAGCAGCAGGGGCCGGGTCAGTGCCGGGGCGTCACCGATCAGGCAGTCCCGCTCGTAGACCTCCGGCTCCTCCTGGGGCAGGCCCAGGTAGCGCTCGGTGTACGCCGTGTCGTAGTGCCGGAGGTCGGTCGGCGCGGCCCCCGCCACCGCCGCGTGGAACACCTCGGGGTGCCGCAGCACGCCCATCGCGGCCAGGTAGCCGCCGTAGGACCAGCCGCGCACGCCGACCCGGTCGAGGTCCAGGTCCGGGTGCCGCTCGCCCAGCGCGCGCAGCGCCGCCACCTGGTCCTCCATCGTCACCCGCGAGAACCCCCGGTACATGGCGTGGGTGTAGGCCGGCGAGACGTGCGGGGTGCCCCGGTTGTCGACGGTCACCACGGCGAAGCCCTGGTCGGCCCACCACTGCCGGGCCTGCCAGCGCCGCGGCTCCGCGCACACGTCCTGGTAGCCGGGGCCGCCGTAGGTGTCCAGCAGGACCGGCAGCCGCCGGCCCGGGACGTGGCCGCGGGGCAGTACCAGCGCGGTGGGGATCGCGCGCTCGGTGACCCGTTCGAAGCGCGGCTCCACCCGGTAGGGCAGCGGTGCGGCGAGATCGGTGACGGCCAGCTCGCGCCCGTCCGCCGTGCGCAGGGTCCGCCGGAACCCGTCGGCGTCGGCCGAGGTCACCAGCAGCGCCCCGGCGGACGCGAGGGCGGTGTGCACCCCGGGCCCGTCGGCGAGCGCGGTCAGCGACCCGGTGCCGGGGTCGAGCAGCAGCACCTGCTGCTCGGCGGGGTCCCGCAGGCCGGCCTCGATGAGCAGGTGCCCCTCGTGCTCGCCGAGCACGGCCCGCACCTGTACGTCGTCCCCGGTGAGGAGCACGCCGTCCAGGGCCAGGGCGCGCGCGACCTGGCCCGGGGTGTCGGCCGACGTCAGCATCCGCCCGTCGGACAGTCGGGCGGGGGTGCCGGGCAGCGGGTCCACCCACTGGGGGTGCGTGGTGCGCGACAGCTCCGCGGTGCGCCCGGTGACCGGGTCGGCGCTCAGCAGCACCACCGTGCGCTGGAGCCGGTCCTGGACGGTCAGCAGGATCTCGGTGGGCGACTCCCACCCGGCGTCGGAGACGTAGGGGAACACGGCCGCGTCCCAGTCGAGCCGGACCCCGGGTCCGCCGTCGGCGCCGAGGACCCAGAGCTGGACGTCGGCGTTGGGGCCGCCGGCCTCCGGGTAGGCGAAGTCCTCGGCCGCCCGCTCCGGGTGCTCGGGGTCGGCGAACCAGCGGCGCTGGAGGGCGTCCTCGTCGACCCGGGCGGCCAGCAGCGCGGTCCCGTCCGGGGACCACCAGTGTCCGCGGGCCCGGCCGAGCTCCTCGGCGGCGGCGAACTCGGCGATGCCCCACCGGGCTCCGTCGTCGGGGCTGACCCGCCCGCCCGGGGTGACGTACAGGGCGTCGTCGCTCACGTAGGCGGTGCGCGAGCCGTCGGCGTTCGGGCGCGGGTCGAAGGCGGCCCCGGCGGTCGGGAGCTCCTCGGGCGCCGCGTCCTTGTCGGCGGTGACGGCGTACAGCCGCCCGTAGAGCGCGAAGACCGCCCGGCGGCCGTCGCCGGCGAGGGCGTAGGAGCCGATCCCGGTGGCGATCAGCCGGATCCGTTCGCGCAACCGCCGCTCGGTGCGGGGGAGTTCGCCGGGGCCGTCCGGCAGGAGTGCGCGCGCTTCGGCCAGCCGGGTCTCGATGCCGGTGGTGGTGTCGAGCACCCAGAGGTCGTCGTAGGGGTCGGTGGGTCCGCCGGACCGGAGGAACCAGAGCAGCCGGCCGTCGTCGCCGAAGGAGAACGCGCGGGGGGCGCCGTAGCTGAACCGCGCGGTGTCCGCGGAGAGGCGGAGGAAGTCGTCCATGGGATTCATGGCCAAAGTGTGACATGTGAAATACCACATGCCCTAGCCCGTTCGAGTGGTGACCCCCGGAGCGCGGGCTTAGCGTCGAACAGTGGACCCGAACACATCGCCGAGCACCAGCGGGACCGAAGGCAAGGTCCGAGGGGGCGGCAACGGCGGGCTCGCACTGCTCGTCATCGCCTCCTGCCAACTCATGGTCGTTCTCGACATCACCATCGTGAACATCGCGCTGCCGCACATCCAGACCGCCCTCAAGTTCTCCACGGAGAGCCTGTCCTGGGTCGTCAGCGCCTATACCCTCACTTTCGGCGGACTCCTGCTGCTGGGCGGCCGCACCGGTGACATCCTCGGCCGCCGGCGCGTCTTCGTCTTCGGCGTGCTGCTCTTCGGCCTGGCCTCGCTGCTCGGTGGGTTCTCCCAGAACGCGGGCCAGTTGCTGGCGGCCCGCGCACTCCAAGGCGTCGGCGGCGCGATCGCGTCCCCCACCGCGCTCGCCCTCATCACCACCACCTTCCGCGAGGGCCCCGAACGCAACCGCGCCTTCGGCGTGTTCGCCGCCGTCTCCGCGGGCGGCGGCGCCATCGGCCTGCTGGCCGGCGGCGCGCTCGTCGAATGGCTCAACTGGCGTTGGGTGCTCTTCGTGAACGTCCCCATCGCCCTGCTGATCGCGCTGGTGGCCCCGAAGGTGATCCGCGAGTCCGAACGCCACCCGGGACACTTCGACTTCCTCGGCGCCCTGACCTCCACCCTGGGCATGGTCGCCCTGGTCTACGGCTTCATCCGGGCCTCGCAGGAGGGCTGGAGCGACCCCTACACCCTGGCGTCCTTCGCCGTGGCCGTCGTCCTGCTCACCTGCTTCATCATGGTCGAGCGGCGCTCGCCCCAGCCGATCACCCCGCTGCACATGTTCGCCGACCGCAACCGCGCCGGCACCTACGGCATCATGCTCTTCCTCGCCTGCGCCATCTTCGGGATGTTCTTCTTCCTGACCCTCTTCGTCCAGAACGTGCTCGGGTTCAGCCCGATCCGCGCGGGCCTCGCCTTCCTCCCGGTCAGCGCCGTGATCGCGGTCGGCGCGGGCGTCACCTCGCAGCTCCTGCCGAAGTTCGGACCCAAACCCTTCATGGTGGCGGGCGCCCTGTTCGCGGCCGCCGGCCTGGGCTGGCTCACCTTCACCGACGTGCACTCCACCTACCTGGGCAGCATCCTCGGCCCTATGCTCCTCTTCAGCCTCGGCATGGGCATGCAGTTCGTCTCCCTGACGCTGATGGCCCTCTCCAACGTCCCCGACCGCGAGTCGGGCGCCGCCTCCGGACTGCTCAACGCCATGCAGCAGGTGGGCGGTTCGCTGGGCCTGTCCATCCTGGTGACGCTCTACGGAACGGCCAGCCGCAACGAGGCCGCCAAACAGGTGCCGGCCTTCCTCGCGAACTCCACCCCGGAGCAGAAGCTCGCCTTCCGGCGCACCGGCCAACTGCCCGGCCCGTACGGCGCCCAGGTACTGACCTCCGGAGTGACGGCGGCGTTCGTCGTCGCGGCCCTCTTCACCCTGGTCGCGGCCGTCATCGCGCTGGTGGCCATCCAGGTCCGACCCTCCGACCTCGAACGCCTGAAGGGTACGCACACCCCGGCGGCCGTCTGAGCCGCGGCGGGCGGGAACGCCACGGTGGGGCCGGGCGGAAGGATCCGCCCGACCCCACCGTCCCCCGTGGGTCGCTCCACCATCGCAGGGGACGCGTCCGGGGTATTGGACAAAAACGCTATGGCGCGAAGCGACCGTCCACCCTCACCGCCCGCACCGCTCCCGTGCGTTCACCGCTCCCGTGCGTTCACCGCTCCGGCGCGCTCACCAGGGCGCTGGTCACCTGCCCCGGCAAACGGTCCACCGGGCGGGCGCCGTTGCCCCGGTGGACCAGGAACTCCCCGGGCGCGAAGCCGGTCATCCGGCGGAAGTCCCGGTGCAGGTGCGCCTGGTCGTAGAAGCCGCACGCCGACGCCGTCGCGGAGGCCGCGGAGCCACCGGCCAGCATCCGCAGGGCCCGCTGGAGGCGCAGGACCCGCGCGGCCGTCTTGGGGGACAGGCCGATCTGCTCCTTGAACCGCTGCTCCAGATGGCGCGGACTCCAGCCGGTGCCGTGCGCGAGATCGGCCACTGGCACCCCGCCGCCGCTCGCCGTCAGCCGCCCCCAGGCCCAGACCGTCTGCGGGGCGGCCGCCGGACCCGCGGCCAGCCGCTCCAGCAACAGGGCGTCGAGCAGGGCGAACCGCCGCGACCAGTCCGGCGCCAGGGCCAGGTGCGCTTCCAGTACCCGCGCCCGCGGCCCCAGCAGCTCGCCCAGCGGGACCATCCGGTCGCGCAGCTCGTACATCGGGACGCCGAAGAGGGTGAACGCCGCCCACGGGGCGAGGTGCACCTCGACGCCGTGCATGCGGCCGTCGTGCTCGCCGACCGCGGCATCGGTGCGCAGGCCGTTGACCAGGGAGGTGTAGGCGGTCGTCGGCGCCGCCCCGGCCCCGGACACCCGCACCGGGGCGTCGAAGTTGACCACCATCGTCACCAGGCCGTTCGGCAGCTCGACGCGACGCTGCGGCCGGTCCATGGACACGCGGTAGCCGCGGTACCCCAGCACCCCCCGGCCGAGCCGGGCGTCCGGCACCCCGCTCGTCAGCCGCCAGGTCCCGAACTCGGTGATGCCCCAGGTCTGTTCCACCGCGAGCCCCCCCCACGTACCCCACGTACTTCGCCGGCCCCGCGTCCGCTCCGTAGGTTACGGCGCCGGGCGCAGCGGGCGGATCCGGCAGCGGGCCGGCCCGGTCGCCCGCAGGGTGATCCCGGCGGCGACCGACACCTCCGTGTCCACGGCCTCGAACGCGTAGGACCGCAGGGTCATCGCCAGCGCGATCACCGACTCCAGCATCGAGAAGTGCTGCCCGATGCACGCGCGCGGACCGCCGCCGAAGGGGAACCAGGCGTAGCGCGCGCGGGCCGCCTCCGCCTCCGGGGTGAAGCGGTCCGGATCGAAGCGCTCCGGGTCCGGCCAGTGCTCCGGGTGCCGGTGGGTCACCCACGGCGCCAGGATCACCGTGGCCCCCGCCGGGATGACGTGCCCGTCGATCTCGGCTTCGGCGACGGCCTGGCGCCCGATGACCGGAGCCGCCGGGAAGAGCCGCATGGCCTCCTTGAGCACCTGCGTGAGGTACGGCAGCCGCTCCAGGTCCGCGGCCTCGGGCGTACGGTCGCCCAGCACCCGGGAGACCTCCTCGCGCGCCCGGTCCTGCGACGCGGGGTCCTTGGCCAGCAGGTGCAGGGCGAAGGTCAGCGAGGTGGCCGTGGTCTCGTGCCCGGCGAGCAGGAAGATCAGCACCTGTTCGCGCAACTCGTCGGCGTCGAAGGACGCGTCGTCCGCGCTCTGGGCCGCCGCCAGCAGGGTCAGCAGGTCCTCGCCCTCGCGGGCCCCGGCACCTGCGCCCGCACCTGCGCCCGCGCCCGCGTCCGCGTCCGCACCGCGCCGCTCCGCGATGATCCGGTCGCACACCCCGTACAGCTCGTCCAGCGCGGCGGCCGCCCGCCGGTTGGCCGGGGTCGGCCAGGAACGCGGGACGTTGGCGGGCGAGTACCCGCGCCGGAGCACGTACTCCGTGATGACCGGAAAACACCGGTCCACGACGTCGACCGTGGCCTCCACATCGGTCCCGAAGAGGATCCGGGCCACCGCGCGCAGGGCCAGGTGCGTCATCTCGACGTGGACGTCGACCACCGAGTCGACGGCCTCCTGCCAGCTCTCCAGGGTCTGCGCGGTCTCGGCGGCCACCGCGGCCGCGTACCCGTCCACCCGGCGCTTGGTGAACAGCGGCTGCACGAGCCGTCGTTGGCGCAGGTAGTCCTCGTCCTGGCTGGTCAGCAGACCGTTGCCGAAGGAGTCGCGGATCTCCTGGTAGAAGGGGTTGTCCTTGCGGAAGTTGGCGGACTCCGAGGCCAGCACCCGCTGCGCGCCCTCGGGCGAGAAGACGCAGTGCAGCTCCGCCCGCAGCCCGGGCGGCCCGGCGCTGATCCGCACCACGTCACCGTGCCGGTGCTGGGCCCGCAGGTAGGTGCCGAGCGAATCCGATGTGAGGTCGAGCAGGGATCCCAGCAGCGGCAACCCCGCCAACTGCGGGGCCGCCGCCCGCTCCGCCCCGTTCGACACCGCTGAGTCCACTGACATGGCCGCCCCCTCGACAACACGTACCGACGGGCCGATTCTGCCCGGCCCCCGCCGCGCGTGGCGGGGGCCGGGTGCGCGTGCGACCGGATCAGGCCAGCGCGCGGGGTCCTACTTGTCGCAGGCGGTGCCGTCGCCGTCCCGGTCCAGCGCGCTGCGGTAGCCGGGCTCACCGCGGCGGATGGGCGCCGCGCCGGCGGCCTTGGCCTCGGTGCAGTTCTTGTAGTAGACCCCCGCCCCGCCGCCCCCGGTGCTGGTCGCCCCGTCACCGTTGCCGCCGTCCCCACCGGTGGTGCCGGTGTCGGTCGGACCGCTGGTCTTCGGCTTGGGGGCGGGCGCGGGCGTCGCGCCCGTGGCGGGCGTGGCCGCGGGCGTCGGCGCCTTCGAAGGGTGCAGCGGGGACCCGGCCTTGGCGGGGCACGGCGTCCCGGGCGCCACGAGCGACAGCTCCACCGCGGAGTCGCTCGCCACCGCCGCGCCCGCGGCCGGCGTCTGGAAGCAGACCGTCCACCCGGAGTGGTCCGGGGCGAGGGGGACGTCGGAGTAGGCGCCGCGGGCCTCGACGGGCCGGGTGACCACCGCCTTGACGGCCGCCTCGGCCTCGATGGACTTCTTCCCGATGACCGACGGCATCACGGCGGCCGACGCCGTCGCGGACGGACTCGGCGTCGGACTCGCCGTGGCGGACGGGCCCTGCGCGCCCTTCGGCGCGGGATCCTCACACCCCGACCCCAACAACAGGACCGCGCTCACGACGACGGCAGCGGCCGCCCCACGGCGAACGAACACGATGGACCCCCCCAGGGTTCACGACGAAGCAAAGGCCGCAGCATATGCGCGCGGCACCGGCCGCCGGGGCCCCTTTCCGGAACTGCCGGCCACCCCCTGCCTACAATGAGCGAATGATCTTCATTGTGGTGAAATTCGCAGTCAAGCCCGAGTACGTCGACCAGTGGCCCGACCAGGTCGCGGAGTTCACCCGCGCCACCCGCGCCGAGCCGGGCAACCTCTGGTTCGAGTGGTCCCGCAGCCTGGAGGAGCCGGACACCTACGTCCTGGTCGAGGCCTTCCAGGACGACGCGGCGGAAGCCCACGTCACCTCGGACCACTTCCGCGCCGCCCTGGAGACCATGCGCCCGCTGGTCACCCGCACGCCTTCGATCGTCAGCACGACGATCGAGGGCGCCACGGGCTGGAGCCGCATGGGCGAGCTCCAGGTCGACTGACCCGCTCACCGAGCCCCCCGCGCAACCCGCCGCCGGGCGCCTCGTTGGACGGTGCATGACGCGCGCGGGCAGGAACAGGAACAGGTACGGCTACGGGACCGGACGCCTCCTCGTGGCAGTGGCGGCCGCCGCCGCGGCCGTGGGCGCAGGGCTCGCCGCGGCCCCGGCGGGGGCGGCGGCGGGGGCCGCGACGGTGGCGGGCCCGGTGCTCGACCGGGACTTCGCCGACCCCGACGTCATGAAGGTCGGCCGTACCTATCACGCCTACGCGACGAACGCCGACGGCAAGTACCTCCAGCACGCCACCTCGCCGGACCTCGTGCACTGGACGATGGTCGCCGCCGACCCCCTGCCCGCACCGGGGCGCTGGGCGGAGCCCGAGCGCTCGCTCGTCTGGGCGCCCGAGGTCTTCGACAACGGCCACGGCTACACCCTCCACTACACCGCCCGGGACCGGGCGAGCGGCCGCCAGTGCATCGGGGCCGCGCTCTCCCCTTCCCCGGACGGCCCGTTCGTACCGGCGGGGGACGGCCCGCTGGTCTGCCCGGCCGAGCTGGGCGGAGCCATCGACGCGTCGAGCCACACGGAGCACGGCCGGCGCTACCTGCTGTGGAAGAACGACGGCAACTGCTGCGGGACGGACACCTGGATCCACCTCCAGCCCGTGTCCGCGGACGGCACCCGCACCACGGGCGAGGCCGTCCGGCTGATCCGGCAGGACCGCGCCTGGGAGGGCGCGCTCGTCGAGGCGCCCACCCTCGTCAAGCGGGGCGGCCGATACGTGCTCTTCTACTCGGCCGACTCCTACGACGGCCCCCACTACAAGACCGGCTACGCGGTGGCGAGCTGGCTGGCCGGCCCGTACACGAAGGCGGACGCCCCGCTCATGACCACCGAGTCCTTCGGTGGCGCGGTACGCGGCCCCGGCGGCCAGGACGTGGTGACGGGCCCCGACGGGCGGGACCGGATCCTCTTCCACGGCTGGAGCCCGGACGGCACCCGACGGCGCGTCCTGTACGCCGCCCGCCTCGACTTCCCGGGCGGCCGCCCCGTGGTCCGGGACGAGGGGGCGGCGGGGCGGCGGGGCTGACGGGCTGACCGCTCAGCCCCAGCGCTGCGCGGCCGAGCGGTCGCAGGACCCGGTGTGCAGCCCGGCGGGCCCGTCCCCCAGGCACCGTCCCGTGCCGCGGTTCTTGATCTCGACCGAGGCGTCGGACCAGTGGGTGATCGACCACTTCTGCGACGGTGATCCGCTACAGGACAGCGCGCGGGCCCCGCCGCCCGCGCCGTCGCCCCCGCCGCCGTCCAGGCACGCGCCGGTGGCGTGGTTCGTCAGTTCGCTGGCGCCGTCGGGGCGGGTGTGGACGGTCCACCGCTGGTAGCTCATGCCGTTGGGCGCGAAGGAGCGCAGCCCCTTGTCGAGGCTGTGGTCCAGGCAACTGCCGGTCGCGCGGCTGACGAAGATCCGGACCTGGTCGTCCAACCCCTGTGCGGTGCCCACGTCCTTGCCGTCGGCGTCCTTCTCGCCGGCGCCCGGCGCCGCCCCCGTCGGCCCGGCCGTCGCGTGCCGACCGGCCTCGGCGTCCTTCGGTACGGCGACCCAGGTGAGGACCGCGCCGAGCAACAGGCCCGCGAGCGCCCCCGCCCCCGCCCACCACCAGCGGCTCGCGAACCGGGCGGTGCACGCGTCCCGCAGCCGGCGCCACGGGGAGCCGCCCCCCGCGGCGGCGCTCGGGGGCGGAGCCTTGACCTGGCACCGGTCGGCGGCCTCCCACAACTGCCGGTAGAGCGAGGGATCCGCGTGGAGCGCCCGGCACAGATCGCGCACCGTGGCCCAGGGCGGCACCGTCGTGCCGCGCAGGTACCGGGACAGGGACGAATCGCTGATCATCACCTCGGACTCCAGATCGCGCAGCGTCTTTCCCGACCGCTGCTGGAGTTCCTTGAGGGCGCTGCCCAACTGTTGACCCGGGGTGGGCCGCGCTCCGTCGACGCCCGTCATGTTCGCCCCTCCTGGCCCGCGCCTCGCATGCTGCTTCCGGCGGGCGCGTTCGTCCCGGGATGGTCCTGTCCCAGCAGGTCAGAACCTTAGGGATCCCGACATCCGTGAAGCAACCGGGACATCCTTGCGACGCCGCGACGCACCCCCGCAGACTCCTAGGCATCCGGTTCCGCAGCCCCCGGCCACGTGACGGTGCGTTCGCCGCACCGCTGACGTGCCGCCCGGTGGGGACGTGCGATTCCCGTGCGTCCCCTCTCTTTCCGGAACGCGGACCGGCGTGATTCCCCACGAGAAGTCGGAGACCCGAGATGTCCAAGAACACCACCCGTCGCTGGAGCACCGCGGCGTTGACCGCGGCCGTGTGCGTCGGTTCCTTCGTACTGACGTCGCCCTCGGCCCCCGCGGCGCAACTCCCGGACCGGACGGCCGTCATCGCCGCCCCCGCCCCCGCGGACGCCGCCGCACCGGGTCTCGGGGCGGCGCCCCGGATCAGCCGGGCGCAGGTCCTGGCCCGCGCCAAGACCTGGTTGACCGCCAACAACGGCCGCCCCGTGCCGTACAGCCAGACCACGTACTGGAAGGACGGATACCGGCAGGACTGCTCCGGCTACGTCTCGATGGCCCTCGGCCTGTCCAAGCCCGGCCCCAACACGGTGTCCCTCAAGAACGACGGCTACACCCGCCGGATCGCCATGAAGGACCTCGCCCCCGGCGACCTGGTCATCAAGGCCAACAGCAACAGCGCCGACAACCGCCACGTCGTCATCTTCGACGGCTGGGCCAACGGCGCCCACACCGCCTACAAGTCCTACGAGCAGGCGGGCGGCGGCGCCGGTACGCGCTGGAAGCAGCACTCCTACGGCGTGAACGGCCGCGACGGGTACCACGCCTACCGCCCCGTCAACATCACGGGCTGACCCCGCCCGCCCCACGACGAAGGAGCCCCATGAACCCCCGCACCACCCTCGCCCTCACCCTCGCCCTCGGCCTGGCCCTCGTCTCCGCGTCGACGGCCGTCGCGGCGCCCGCGGGCGCCCTCGATTCGGTCCAGACCTTCCGCAACGAGGCGACCTCGGCCTGTCTGGACGACAGCGACGCGGGCGTGCGCACCTACACCTGCCTGGGCAACGACCACCAGAAGTGGAACGTGCACCAGTGGAAGGACGGAACCCGTGAACTGAGGAACGTCAAGACGGGCTTCTGCCTGGCGGACAGCCCGCGGGGCAACGCGACGCACCTGCCCTGCGACAAGCACAAGGACGAGAGCTGGATCGTCCACCGCTACGCCGACGGCGCGGTCGAGTTCCGCAACCAGGCCACCGGCCTGTGCCTGGACGACAGCTCCGAGGCGGGCCTGCGCACCTTCCCGTGCGGCAGCCACGAGCAGAAGAGCGCCTACCAGACCTGGCGCTGAGCCCGGCCCGGGCCGGGATCCGCGGGTGAGGCGCCTCACCCGCGGATCCGTCCAGGCCCTTTCAGGTTCCTCGCAGCAGGTCGAGCAGGGCGTGGGAGACGCTCAGTCCCAAGCGCCGGTCGTAGCCGTCGTAGCCCGGCATCGGGTTGGCCTCCAAGACCGTGTAGCCGTCGTCCTCGTCCACCATGAAGTCGAAGCCGATGAAGGCCAGACCACTGGCGGCCTGGTACGCGCGGCAGTGTTCGACGACCTCGTCCGGCGCCCGCGCCGGCGTGAACGTCTTGGCGCCCGGACAGTACTGGTAGTTGACGCCTTCGCAGTCGATCCGCTCGGAGAAGTGCTCCCGGCCGACCAGGTGCGTACGGACGTCCGCACCCCTGACCCGCTCCTGGAACAGCACGGGGCTGCGGGGCAGCAGGCCCAGCTCGTCGAGCTGTACGGGGCCGCAGGCCGAGGCGACGGTCTTCTCGCCGCTGGCGCCCTTGAAGACGGCATCGGGAACGGCCCGCAGGAAGGCGCGTGCTTCGTCCGCGTCATTGGTGAGCAGCGACGTCGGCACGGTGAAACCGCACCGGCTGAGCAGGGCGAGGTGGTACGCCTTCGTCCAGTTGCTCAGGTCGGTTCCGGGGCGGTTGACGACCACGGCGTCGACCGTCGCGAGGATTTCGGTCAGCGCCCGCAGCCGGGCCGCCGCGGCCGGTCGCTCCCCGCTCCCGAAGCCGTCGATGACGTCGACCGGGCGCGCGTAGATCCCCGTGATGTCGGCATCGGGCAGGTCCACCGTCAGCGTGCCGGTGCTGAGCCGTCCGCAGCGCCCCTGGACGTCCCACCAGTAGCTGCCCGCGCGCAGGAAGAGCACGAGGTCGAAGAAGAGGTGGGGCACGCCCTGGTGCCGTGCGCTGCGGACCGTGTGCACGATGGTGCGGTCATGGGGCGACCCGATGATGAGGACGGTCATCGCACGCCGTCCTCCAGCTCGGCACGGAGCTCTTCGTGCACCACGTCCGCCACCTCCCGGTACCAGGAGTACGGGGGAGCGGACACGATCCGGCTCACGGACACCCGGTGCTCGTCGTCGGCGACCAGGGCGACGGCGAAGAAGCGGACGCCGCGCGGCCGGAGGGCGTCCGTGATCCCGCGCACGACCTTCCGGTAGGACTCCGCGGCGACATCGATCCCGGGCTCGTTGAGGACGGTGAAGGACCCGCGGCCCACGCACAGCTCGATGACGTACGCGCTGGACGGCGCGAAGAGCGCCCGCAGGTGCGCGGCATCGGCATCGGTGTCCCCGGAGCCGAGACCGGCGGGCTCCTTCACGACCCGCCGCTCGTGGGTCAGCAACTCCTCGACGTGGAGCTCGGGCGACGCGCACAGGGCCCACCGGTCGAGCAGCCGCCGGGTGTCGCTCGTCCAGCACTCGGGCAGCAGGAGCGACCGGTCGAGATACCGAAGCAGCTCCCGATCGTCGTGCCACGCCCGTGGGCCGGGCCGGTTGACGACCGTGGGGAGCAGGGCGCACAGGGCCCAGAGCGCGGCGCGGTACTCGTCGGCCGCGAAGCGGGCGTCGGCGCCGGTCGCGCCGTCCTCACCCGTCGGTGCGAGCGCCCAAGGATTCCGTACGAACACCCCGACCTCGTCGCCGTGCAGCGTGCCGTGCCCGGGGACCGTGAGCCGGGCCCGCGTCCGACCGGCGGCATCGACGTGCAGTCCGAAGGCGAGCCGTCCGAGGTCGGAGCAGACCGCGTGCCGTACCGCATGACGCGTCAGGTAGCCGTCGAAGGCCGCCACGGCCGGATCGTCCGCCCCGGCCCCCAGGAGGAGGATCACGGCGTCGGCGCGCTAGATGATCGGACGGATGAAATCCGCCACGGGCGCCATCTCCCCGTAATTGACCTGGGACTGGAGGTCACAGGCTTCCTTTCCCGTGTCGGACGTCTCCTTGCCGGTCCCTTCGGACTGCTCCTTGCCGGTGCAGTCCGTCGACTTGTCGATCAGGAAGCGTCGTTCCACTCCGTCCTGCTTGTCCTCGACCCGCTCTCCGCGTGCCACGGCGGCCCGGATGGCGTCCTCGATGCCCACCGGCTCGACCTTGTGCGTCGTGGCCAGATCCGGACGCAGCTCGGGATGGATGAAGATCATCGGCGTGGACATCAATCCGCCCCCTTCTCCGATGCGATCAGGTCCCCGATCCTCACCCCGTCGATGATGAGGCCCCTGAGGTCGCAGTTCTCGATGACGACATCGCGCATCGAGCACCCGACGAGACGGCTGCCGTCCATGACGATGCCGGCGAACGTCGCGCGTTGCGCTTTGCCGTACAGGAACTGGGAGTCGTCCATGATTGATTGCGTGAACAACGAACCGAGGAAGGCACTCTCGTGCCAGGTGCTCTGTCGGACGTCTGCGTTGCTCACATACATGTTCGGCGTCAGCCGTGGTGCGTCGCCGTAGACCTCTTTGTCGGGCGCCATATCGCCCTCCTCCCACGGACATTCCTCCCTCCATCGTCTCCCCCACCGTGGGCGCGCGCCAGCCGGAACCGCAAGGGCGAGCAACGAGGCCCCCTCGCTCCGCCCGGAGCGAGGGGGCCTCGTCAGGGCCGTTGGCCCTTCCACCCGTTACCGCTAGATGTCGCGGAAGATCTCGATCTGGGCGCCGACCGAGTTGAGGCGCTCGGCGAGTTCCTCGTAGCCGCGGTTGATGACGTAGACGTTGCGCAGCACCGAGGTGCCCTCCGCCGCCATCATCGCGAGCAGGACGACCACCGCGGGGCGCAGGGCCGGCGGGCACATCATCTCGGCCGCGCGCCAGCGGGTGGGGCCCTCGACCAGGACGCGGTGCGGGTCCAGGAGCTGGAGGCGGCCTCCGAGGCGGTTGAGGTCGGTCAGGTAGATGGCCCGGTTGTCGTACACCCAGTCGTGGATCAGGGTCTGGCCCTGGGCCACGGCGGCGATGGCCGCGAAGAAGGGGACGTTGTCGATGTTCAGCCCGGGGAAGGGCATCGGGTGGATCTTGTCGATCGGCGCCTCCAGCTTGGAGGGGCGGACCGTCAGGTCGACCAGGCGGGTGCGGCCGTTGTCCGCCGTGTACTCCGCCGAGCGGTCGTGGTCGAGGCCCATCTCCTCCAGGACCGCGAGCTCGATCTCCATGAACTCGATCGGGACCCGGCGGATCGTCAGCTCCGACTCCGTGACGACGGCGGCGGCGAGCAGGCTCATCGCCTCGACCGGGTCCTCGGAGGGGGAGTAGTCGACGTCGACGTCGATGTTCGGCACGCCGTGCACGGTCAGGGTGGTGGTGCCGATGCCCTCGACCTTGACGCCCAGCGCCTCCAGGAAGAAGCACAGGTCCTGGACCATGTAGTTGGACGAGGCGTTGCGGATGACGGTGACGCCGTCGTGCCGGGCGGCGGCGAGCAGTGCGTTCTCGGTGACCGTGTCCCCGCGCTCGGTCAGCACGATCGGGCGGCCGGGGGAGACGCCGGCCTCGACCTCGGCGTGGTAGATGCCTTCGGTCGCGGTGATGTCCAGGCCGAAGCGGCGCAGGGCGATCATGTGCGGCTCGATGGTGCGGGTGCCGAGGTCGCAGCCGCCGGCGTAGGGCAGCTTGAAGTGGTCCATCCGGTGCAGCAGGGGTCCCAGGAACATGATGATGCTCCGGGTCCGGCGGGCCGCGTCGGCGTCCATCGCGTCCATGTCGAGCTTGGCCGGCGGGATCAATTCGAGGTCGACGCCGTCGTTGATCCAGCGGGTGCGCACGCCGATGGAGTTCAGTACCTCCAGAAGGCGGTACACCTCTTCGATGCGGGCGACGCGGCGCAGGACCGTGCGGCCCTTGTTGAGCAGCGAGCCGCAGAGCAGGGCGACACAGGCGTTCTTGCTGGTCTTGACGTCGATGGCACCGGAGAGGCGACGGCCGCCGACGACCCGCAGGTGCATCGGTCCGGCGTAACCCAGCGACACGATCTCGCTGTCGAGCGCCTCACCGATTCGGGCGATCATCTCAAGGCTGATGTTTTGGTTGCCGCGCTCGATGCGGTTCACCGCGCTCTGGCTGGTGCCGAGCGCATCGGCGAGCTGACTCTGTGTCCAGCCACGGTGCTGCCGGGCGTCACGGATGAGCTTGCCGATGCGTACGAGGTAGTCGTCTGCCATGGGGGAACCGTATCTCAGATATGAGATGCGGTTCGCGTTGGGCGTGGCAGACGGGTGTCACCCACCGTCAGGCATGCCGCCGGGGCCCGCATCCGGGCCGCCCGCATGGTGGGTGACGAGGCGTCCGAGGAGCCGGACGAGCTGCTCGCGCTCGGCGGGGGACAAAGGGGACAGAAGCTCC
Source organism: Streptomyces sp. NPDC028419 (assembly GCF_055565515.1). NCBI lineage: Bacteria > Bacillati > Actinomycetota > Actinomycetes > Kitasatosporales > Streptomycetaceae > Streptomyces > Streptomyces sp. NPDC028419. Next base: position 57,565 of record NZ_JBVHUE010000022.1, read on the forward strand.
TCCTGTGCGGCGTCGAGCAGTTGCTCCAGGCGGCGGGAGTGGTGGCGGCCCCGGGGGGTGAGGGTGATGACGTTGCGGCGCCGGTCGGCGGGGTCGGGGGTGCGGTCGACCAGGCCCCGGCCCGCGAGTTCGTTGATGACGGCGACCAGGTCGCTGCGGTGGATTCCGGTGCGGGTGCTGAGTTCCGCCTGGCTGACGGGGCCGGATTCCTCGAGGGCGACGAGGGCCGCGTAATGCCATTTGTGGGCATCTGCCCCGCTGAGTCCCGTGATGACCAGCCGTTGGGCGTGCGTGGCGGCCTGGCTCAGCAGCCGGCTGGGGAGTTCGCGCAAGCGGGCCGGGACGACCTCGTCCTCTTCTGTGCTCATGGTGGCCAGCCTATCCCTTGTGTTGGTGGGACTAACGATATAACTTCGTTGGCGTGGCTAACGTTAGTCACGCCAACGATTATGGAGGGGGCGGTCATGCCCACCGTCGACGTGCTCGATTCGGCCATGTACTACGAGGAGCTCCACCCGGGGGAGGCGGCGACCATCGTCTTCCTGCACGGCAACCCGACCTCCTCGCACCTCTGGAGGGGGGTGCTGCCGCGGATCGCGGGTCCGGCCCGGCTCCTGGCCCCGGACCTGATCGGCATGGGCCGGTCCGGAAAGCCGGGCGGGGCGTACCGGTTCGAGGACCACGCCCGTTACCTGGACGCCTGGTTCGAGGCCCTGGGTCTCGGCGAGGTGGTCCTGGTCGGCCAGGACTGGGGCGGGGCGCTGGCCTTCGACTGGGCCGCGCGGCACCCGGGGCGGGTGCGGGGCGTCGCCTTCATGGAGACCATCCTGCGGCCGATGACCTGGGAGGAGTTCCCGCCCGCGGCGCGGGGCCGGTTCGAGGCGCTGCGGACGCCGGGGACGGGGGAGGAGATGGCCCTGGACCGGAACGTCTTCATCGAGGACGGCCTGCGGCGGACCGTCCTGCGCCCGATGGGCGAGGCGGACCACGCGGTGTACGCGGCCCCCTATCCCACTCGTGAGAGCCGCCTGCCGATGCTCCAGTGGGCGCGGTCGATGCCGGTGGGTGGCGGGCCGGCCGGGGTGGTCGCGCGCATCGAGGCGTACGGGGAGTGGCTGGCCGCCAGTGTGGACGTGCCGAAGCTGCTGCTGACGTTCGAGGGGTCGCCGACGCTGATGGTGGGGGAGGTGTTGGTGGCCTGGTGCGAGGGGAACGTCGCGGCCCTGGAGCGGGAGCACTGCGGGTCGGCCGGGCACCTGGCCCCGGAGGATCGCCCGGCGGAGATCGCGGCGGCGGTCTCGGCGTGGTGGGTGCGGCGTGGCCTGGGGGCGTAGCCCCTTCCCGGGGTCGGGTGGGTTCGCCTCAAACGCCGGCGGGGCTGGGGTGGGTGTTCTGGTCCGGGGTCGGAGGGGGCGGGGCGGTGGAGCCGGGGGTCGTAGGAGGGTCTCCTCGGCTCGCGGCTGCGGGGCGTCGGGGTGTGCGGCCAGCGGTGACCGCTCGTCCTTGCGGGGACCCTCCTACGCCCCCCGACTCCACCACCCCGCGGCCGCTCCCGCCCCAGGCCTCCGTCGGGGCGAATCGTCTCCCGGTCCGGAATGCGGCCCCGCGGCGACCACTGGCCGGGTGGGTGTTCTGGTCCGGAATGTGGCACGGGCCGGGCGGTGTTCGTGCCCGGTTCGCGGCCCGCGGTGGGTTTCGGGTGGGGCGGTGACACGCGGGAGTGTCCCCGCAAGGACGAGCGGTCACCACTGGGCGCGGTATCCGACGCCCCGCGGCCGCGAGCCGAGGAGACGCTCGCGCGGGGCACCGACCTGCCCGGAACCCGCCCACCCCGGCCGCGGGACCACCCCCAGCCCCGCCGGCGTTTGAGGCGCACCCCGCGGGCCCACCTCACCGACCCCGCCCCCGGAACGTGACGTACTTCCCTCGGGTGGCGCGGGCGCGCTTCGCCCCGCCGGCCGGACATGTACTAGAGTTATCTCGACATCGAGATAACTGCCGAAGGCGCGCCGCAGCCCCCGCAACGGTAAGGGTTACCTAACTTAGCCTCACCTTAGCGGATTGGCCACAGTGCCACGCGGCAGGATGCGGTAGAACGCGCGAATTCATGCATGAAGGAGACTGTCGTGTCGGCGAACAGCTTCGACGCCCGCAGCACGCTGCAGGTGGGCGACGAGTCGTACGAAATCTTCAAGCTGGACAAGGTCGAGGGCTCCGCCCGCCTGCCTTACAGCCTGAAGGTGCTGCTGGAGAACCTGCTCCGCACCGAGGACGGCGCGAACATCACCGCCGCCCACATCCGGGCGCTCGGCAACTGGGACTCGCAGGCCCAGCCGAGTGAGGAGATCCAGTTCACGCCGGCCCGCGTGATCATGCAGGACTTCACCGGTGTGCCGTGTGTCGTGGACCTCGCCACCATGCGCGAGGCCGTGAAGGCCCTCGGCGGCGACCCCTCCAAGATCAACCCGCTCTCCCCGGCCGAGATGGTCATCGACCACTCGGTCATCGCCGACAAGTTCGGCACGAAGGACGCCTTCGCGCAGAACGTCGAGCTGGAGTACGGCCGCAACAAGGAGCGCTACCAGTTCCTGCGCTGGGGCCAGACCGCCTTCGACGACTTCAAGGTCGTCCCCCCGGGCACCGGCATCGTCCACCAGGTCAACATCGAGCACCTGGCCCGCACGGTCATGGTCCGGGGTGGCCAGGCGTACCCCGACACCCTCGTCGGCACCGACTCGCACACCACCATGGTCAACGGCCTCGGCGTGCTGGGCTGGGGCGTCGGCGGCATCGAGGCCGAGGCCGCGATGCTCGGCCAGCCGGTCTCCATGCTGATCCCGCGCGTCGTCGGCTTCAAGCTGACCGGCGAGCTGCCGGCTGGCACCACCGCCACCGACCTGGTGCTCACGATCACCGAGATGCTGCGGGGGCACGGCGTCGTCGGCAAGTTCGTCGAGTTCTACGGCCAGGGCGTCGCCGCCACCTCGCTCGCGAACCGCGCCACCATCGGCAACATGTCGCCGGAGTTCGGTTCCACCGCCGCGATCTTCCCGATCGACGACGAGACCCTGAAGTACCTGCGCCTGACCGGCCGCGACGCCCAGCAGGTCGCGCTCGTCGAGGCGTACGCCAAGGAGCAGGGCCTCTGGCTGGACCCGGCCGCCGAGCCGGACTTCTCCGAGAAGCTGGAGCTCGACCTCTCCACGGTCGTCCCCTCCATCGCCGGCCCGAAGCGCCCGCAGGACCGCATCGTCCTCGCCAACGCCTCGCAGCAGTTCGCGCAGGACGTGCGCAACTACGTCAGCGACGACGAAGAGGCGGGCAAGGAGTCCTTCCCGGCCTCCGACTCCCCGGCCACGACCAACGGCGTACCGACCAAGCCCACGCTGGTCACCCTCGCCGACGGCACCTCCTTCGAGATCGACCACGGCGCCGTGACCGTCGCCGCGATCACCTCGTGCACCAACACCTCGAACCCCTACGTCATGGTCGCCGCGGCGCTCGTGGCGAAGAAGGCGGCCGAGAAGGGCCTGACCCGCAAGCCGTGGGTCAAGACCACCCTGGCCCCGGGCTCGAAGGTCGTCACCGACTACTTCGACAAGGCCGGCCTGACCCCGTACCTGGACAAGCTGGGCTTCAACCTGGTCGGCTACGGCTGCACCACCTGCATCGGCAACTCCGGTCCGCTGGACGAGGAGATCTCGAAGGCGATCAACGAGGCCGACCTCGCGGTCACCTCGGTGCTCTCGGGCAACCGCAACTTCGAGGGTCGCATCAACCCCGACGTCAAGATGAACTACCTGGCCTCGCCGCCGCTGGTCGTCGCGTACGCCATCGCCGGCTCCATGAAGGTGGACATCACCAAGGACGCCCTCGGTACGGACCTCGACGGCAAGCCGGTCTTCCTCGCGGACATCTGGCCCTCGGAGGCCGAGGTCAACGACGTCGTCGCGAACGCCATCGGCGAGGACATGTTCAGCAAGTCCTACCAGGACGTCTTCGCGGGCGACGCGCAGTGGCAGGCGCTGGAGATCCCGACGGGCAACACCTTCGAGTGGGACCCGCAGTCCACCTACGTCCGCAAGCCCCCGTACTTCGAGGGCATGACGATGGAGACCACCCCGGTCTCGGACATCGTCGGCGGCCGCGTGCTGGCGAAGCTGGGCGACTCGGTCACCACCGACCACATCTCCCCGGCCGGTGCGATCAAGGCCGACACCCCGGCCGGCAAGTACCTCACCGAGCACGGCGTCGAGCGCCGCGACTTCAACTCCTACGGTTCCCGCCGCGGCAACCACGAGGTCATGATCCGCGGTACGTTCGCCAACATCCGCCTGCGCAACCAGATCGCGGAGGGCACCGAGGGCGGCTTCACCCGCGACTTCACCGTCGAGGGCGCCCCCGTCGCGTTCATCTACGACGCCTCGCAGAACTACCAGGCCGCCGGCATCCCGCTGGTCATCCTGGCGGGCAAGGAGTACGGCTCGGGCTCGTCCCGCGACTGGGCCGCCAAGGGCACCGCGCTGCTCGGCGTCAAGGCGGTCATCGCCGAGTCCTACGAGCGCATCCACCGCTCCAACCTGATCGGCATGGGCGTCCTGCCGCTCCAGTACCCGGAGGGCGTCACGGCGGCCTCCCTCGGCCTCACCGGCCAGGAGACCTTCTCCTTCACCGGCGTCGAGGAACTGAACAACGGCACCACCCCGCGCACGGTCAAGGTCACCACCGACACCGGCGTCGAGTTCGACGCGGTCGTCCGCATCGACACCCCGGGCGAGGCGGACTACTACCGCAACGGCGGCATCATGCAGTACGTGCTGCGGAACCTCATCCGCAACTAAGCACATCGGCACCAAAGGGCCGTATCCCCGTTAAGGGGGTACGGCCCTTTTCGTCGTTCCGGACCACCTCCGGCGGGCGGGCCAGGTGACGGTGAGGTCTCAACTCGGAAAAGCCGAAGGTCTATGCTGTGCATGATCTTGCTCACACGAGCGGAAGTGGACTATACCTGTGCCCGTCCGGACTACCGCGGCTCCCGCGGCGCCGGACCGGGGGACGGGCGGGGACCTGCGGTGTTGTCCGCATGCACGGCAGCTGCCGTGACTTCCGGCCTCCTTCACACTTCTGACGAAGGCGAGGACATGAGCATGGGTTCCATCTCCGCCCAGGGCGAGCACAACAACGGTGAGGGCCTCGGCCGCCGCGACCTGATCCGGCGGTCGGCGGCACTGGGTCTGATCGCCGTGCCGACGATGAGCTTCCTGTCCGCCTGCGCCTCCGGCGGCAGCGACAAGCCCTCGGACAGCACGTCCAAGGCGCCCACGTCGAAGGACAACCCCTTCGGTGTGGCCAAGGGCAGCAAGATGGACATCGTCGTCTTCAAGGGCGGCTTCGGCGACGACTACGCGAAGGCGTGGGAAGCGGCCTTCGACAAGAAGTGGGGCACCACCAGCACCCACCTCGGCACCCAGGAGATCACCGCCAAGCTCCAGCCGCGCTTCAACGGGGGCAACCCGCCGGACGTCGTCGACGACTCGGGCGCCCAGCAGATCAAGATCGACGTGCTGGCCAAGGGCGGTCAGCTCGCCGAGCTGACCCAGGTGCTCGACGCGCCCTCGCTCGACGACCCGAGCAAGAAGGTCCGGGACATGCTGATCCCCGGCACCGTCGAACAGGGCACCCAGGAGGGCAAGTTCGTCGCCCTGTACTACGTCTACACGGTCTTCGGCCTCTGGTACTCGGGCAAGCTCTTCAAGGAGAAGGGCTGGGCCGAGCCCAAGACGTGGGACGAGTTCCTCGACGTCTGCGCCAAGGCCAAGGCGGCCGGCATCGGCGGCCTCGCCCACCAGGGCAAGTTCCCGTACTACATCAACGTCGTCATCATGGACCTCATCGCCAAGAAGGGCGGCATCGAGGCCGTCAAGGCGATCGACAACCTCGCGCCGAACGCCTTCGCGGACAACCCGGCCGCCCTCGCCGCCGTCGAGGCCGTCTACGAGGTCGTCGAGAAGGACCTGCTGATGCCGGGCACCAACGGTCTGACCCACACGGAGTCGCAGACCGCCTGGAACCAGTACAAGGCCGCCTTCATCCCCTCCGGCTCCTGGCTGGAGAACGAGCAGCTCAAGCAGACCCCGGAGGACTTCGACATGAAGTTCCTTCCGGTGCCGGTCCTGGCCGACAGCAAGATGCCCTTCGAGGCCATCCGCGCCGGTGCCGGCGAGCCCTTCATCGTCCCGGAGAAGGCCGGCAACAAGGCCGGTGGCCTGGAGTTCCTGCGCTCGATGCTCTCGCGCGAGTGGTCGACCCTCTTCGCCCAGCAGGCCAACTCCCTGACCGTGGTCAAGGACGGCGTCGACCCCAACGTCAAGCTGCGTCCCGGCACCCAGTCCGCGGTGACCTCCCTCAAGGCGGCCGGTACCAACACCTTCGCCTACCTGTACCCGGACTGGTACAGCCAGATGGACAACGACATCCAGGCCGCGTCCAATGAGCTGATGGCCAAGCGAATTCAGCCGAAGGAATGGATCAAGCGGGCCCAGGCTGCGGTAGACAAGGCGGCCAAGGACCCCAACGCCAAGAACAACCACCGCAGCTGACGCCATCGCCCCCGGCCGGTCCCCCGGCCGGGGGCACCACCCAGCGGAAGCTGGGGGAACCATCAGGGACGGACACCATGAGTCACGTAGCCCGGGGCAAGGGGCAGGTCGGCTTCATCGCCGGCTTCCTGCTCCTGCCGCTCGCGCTGTATCTGACCTTTGTCATCTGGCCGTACATCCAGACGTTCGGATATTCCTTCACCAACTGGTCGGGCCAGTCACCGACGTTCGACTTCGTCGGACTGGACAACTATTCGACCCTGATGAAGGACGAGGTCTTCCGGGGCGCGCTGTGGCACAACCTGCTGCTCCTGGTGTTCGTCCCGGTCATCACCATCCTGCTGTCCCTCTTCTTCGCCTTCATGGTGAACGTGGGCGGGCGCAGCGGCGCCGGTGGTGTCCGGGGCGTCCGGGGCTCGGCCTTCTACAAGATCGTCTACTTCTTCCCGCAGGTCCTCTCCCTCGCGATCCTCGCCGTGCTCTTCGGCGCGGTCTACCGCAGTGACGAGGGCGGCCTGCTCAACGGCCTGCTGACCCAGCTCGGCTTCATCGACCGGCTGCACCCCATCGAGTGGCTCAACGAGCCCAACCTGGTGCTCTGGTGCATGCTCGGCGTGGTCGTCTGGCACGGGGTCGGCTTCTACCTGGTGCTCTTCTCGGCCGCGATGCAGTCCGTGCCCAAGGACATCTACGAGGCCGCGCTGCTCGACGGCGCGGGGCGCGCCCAGACCTTCATCAAGGTCACGCTGCCCCTGCTGTGGGACTCCGTACAGACCTCGGCGGTGTACCTCGGCATCGCCGCGATGGACATGTTCGTCCTCGTGTCGACGATGACATCGGGCCAATTCGGCGGCGGCCCCGACCACCACAGCGAGGTCATGGCCACGGTCCTGATGCGCAACTTCCTGTACTTCGGCAAGAGCGGCTACGCCTGCGCCATGGGAGTCGTCATGCTGGTCCTGACCATGATCCTGTCCCTCATCACGCTGCGCGCCACCCGCCGCGAGCGCATCGAGTTCTGAGCGGGAGACACCCATGACCACAGTGATCAAGGCACCCGAAGAGCCGGCCGAAGAGCCCGCCGCCGAGCCGGCCGCCACCCGGCCGCCGGTCGGGAGCAACGCCCCCGGCGGCTCCGAGGGCGCGGTGCTCAACGTCTTCTCGCACGGCTTCCTCGCCGTGTGGGCCGTACTGATCGTGCTGCCCCTGATCTGGCTGGCGCTCGGTTCCTTCAAGACCGACAGCGAGATCGGCGGCTCGGCCCTGAGCTGGCCCACCAACTGGCACTTCGACGCCTTCTCCCGCGCCTGGGACAAGGGCATCGGCGACTACTTCGGCAACACCGTCATCGTGATGGTGTTCTCGGTCCCGCTGACGATGCTGCTGGGCTCGATGGCGGCGTACGTGTTGGCCCGCTACCCCTTCAAGGGCAACCGGATCATCTACTACTTCTTCGTCAGCGGGGCGATGTTCCCGGTGTTCCTGGCGCTCGTACCGCTCTTCTTCATGGTCAAGCGGCTCGACATGCTCAACAGCTACCAGGGCCTGGTCCTGGTGTACGTCGCCTACTCGATGCCCTTCACCGTCTTCTTCATGCACTCGTTCTTCCGCACGCTGCCCACCGCGGTGCACGAGGCGGCGGTGATCGACGGGGCCTCCGACACCCGGATCTTCTTCCAGGTGATGCTGCCGATGGCCAAGCCCGGACTGATCTCCGTCGGGATATTCAATGTCCTGGGCCAGTGGAACCAGTACATCCTGCCGGCCGTGCTGATGCAGCCCCAGTCCGGATCGGACCCCGAGCGCTACATGCTCACCCAGGGCCTGATCCAGCTCCAGTACCAGATGGGCTACGAGACGGACCTGCCGGTGCTGTTCGCCGGTGTGACCATCGCGATGATCCCGATGCTGGTGGTGTACCTGTCCTTCCAGCGCCAGATCCAGGCCGGGCTGACCTCGGCCACCTTGAAGTAGCGGTGCGGCGGCCGGGGATCCCCGGCCGCCGTCGCCTCACCCGTCGGACGCCGATGCCGACGGGTCCGGCACCACCGACCAGCTGACCGCCGAGACCGACGGATCGAGCGAGAGGTTGCTGACCGCTTCCTCCAGCGCCCGGCCCCCGGCCCCCTCGGCGGTCAGCAGCGCCGACACCGTCACGAGCCCGTCCGTCGGGCCGTCCTGGCTGCGGATCGAGCGCAGTTGGTAGCCGGGCCGGCCGAGCGCGTCGACCAGCCGGTGGCGGATGTGGGCCTCCTCCGCCTCCAGGCACACCGCCTCGAAGTGGAAGTCGGTGGCCACCTCGGCCCCGCCCCGCGGCTCGCGGTCCAGTCGCCGGCCCAGCGGGCGCAGCAGGAGGTTGGCCCCCACCACGCCCGCCGTGCCGAAGGCGGCGAGGACGAACATCCCGGTGCCGGCGAGGCAGCCCACGGCCGCCGAACACCACAGCGTGGCCGCGGTGTTCAGACCTCGAACGCTCAGCCCGTCGCGCATGATCACGCCGGCGCCGAGGAAGCCGATCCCGGACACGATCTGCGCCGCGACCCGCGAGCCGTCGTACTGGACCTCGGACACCTCGCTCATGAAGCCGTACTGCGAGAGCAGGACGAAGAGCGCTGCCCCGCCCGCGACCAGGGCGTTCGTCCGCAGCCCGGCCATCCGGGCCCGCCACTGACGTTCCAGGCCGATCGCCGCCCCGAAGCCGAGCGCGGCGGCCAGGTGCCCGGCCATCTGCCATTCGGTGAGCTGCATCGGCCCGCCCCTTCCTCTGTGCGGCCGGTCAGAGCCAGGTGTTGAACTTCTTGATGTACACGGTCTTCAACAGCTGCGTGAGGGTGCAGTACGCGAGCAGGACGCCGATCAGCCACGGGAAGTAGCTCGCGGGCAGCGCCACCAGACCCAGCGACCCGGCCAGCGGCGAGAAGGGCAGGAAGAGCCCGGCCAGCACCGCGAGGACGGTCATCACCATGACCGGCCAGGACGCCCGCGACTGGATGAAGGGGATCTTGCGGGTGCGGATCATGTGGACGATCAGGGTCTGCGAGAGCAGCCCCTCGACGAACCAGCCGGACTGGAAGAGCGCCTGGTGCGCCTCGCTGTTGGCCGCGAAGACGTTCCACATGATCACGAACATCGCGATGTCGAAGATCGAGCTGATCGGGCCGATGCAGAGCATGAACCGGCCGATGCCCTTGGCGTCCCAGTTGCGGGGCCTGCGCAGGTAGTCCTCGTCCATCCGGTCCCACGGGGTGGCCAGCTGCGCGATGTCGTAGACCAGGTTCTGCGTGAGCAGCATGATCGCGATCATCGGCTGGAAGGGGATGAACGCGCTCGCCACCAGCACCGAGAAGACGTTGCCGAAGTTCGAGCTGGCCGTCATCTTGATGTACTTGATCGTGTTGCCGAAGGTGGTCCGGCCCTGGATCACGCCCTGCTCCAGGACGGTCAGGTCCTTCTCCAGCAGGATGATGTCCGCCGACTCCTTCGCGATGTCGACGGCGGTGTCGACCGAGATGCCGACGTCCGCGTCGCGCAGCGCCGCCGCGTCGTTGATGCCGTCCCCGAGGAAGCCGACCGTGTGCCCCTCGGCCTGCAGGGCCCGCACGATGCGGGCCTTCTGGACCGGGTTGACCTTGGCGAAGACCGTCGTACGGGCGGCCAGCTCGCGCAGCGCCGGCTCGTCCAGGGCGTCGAGCTCGACGCCCGTGACCACGTGGCCCACGTCGATGCCGACGTCGGCGCAGACCCGCGCCGCGACCAGCTCGTTGTCACCGGTGACCACCTTGACCGTGATGCCCTTGTCGGCCAGGCCCTGCAGGGCCCGGGCCGCGTCGGCCTTCGGCGGGTCGAGGAAGGCGAGGAAGCCGACCAGGGTCAGCTGGTCCTCGTCGGCGACGGTGTAGGTGTCGCGGGGGGTGGCGATCGTCCGGGTGGCCACGGCCAGGACGCGCAGGCCCTCGCGGTTGTTGTCCTCGGCGATGCGGGCGACGTGCCAGCGCAGCTGCTCGGTCAGTTCGACCCGCTGCCCGCGGTCCGTCATGTGGGTGCACAGGTCGAGGACCTCCTCCACCGCACCCTTGGTGATCATGACGTGCTCGGACCGGCCGACCGATCCGACCAGGGTGTTGCGGTTGAGGACCACGGACATCCGGCGTCGGGCGAAGTCGAAGGGGATCTCGTCGACCATCGAGAACCGAGCGTCGACGACAACCTCCTCGGCCTCGTTGACGCGGTCGATGACCGCCTGGTCCATGAGGTTGCGCAGGCCCGTCTGGAAGTGCGCGTTGAGGTATCCGTACTCCAGCACCTCGTTGTCCGGGGCGCCGTGCACGTCGAGATAGCGGTCCAGGACGATGCGGTCCTCGGTGAGGGTGCCGGTCTTGTCCGTGCAGAGCACGTCCATCGCGCCCAGGTTCTGGATCGCGTTGAGCCGCTTGACGACCACCTTGTGCTGGGACATGGCGACCGCGCCGCGCGCCAGGTTGGCCGAGACCACCATCGGCAGCATCTCGGGGGTGAGGCCGACCGCCACGGCGATGCCGAAGAGGAAGGCTTCGTTCCAGTCGCCCTTGGTGAAGCCGTTGATCATGAAGACGACGGGGACCATCACCAGCATGAAGCGGATCAGCAGGAAGCTGACCTTGCGCACGCCGGTGTCGAAGTTGGTCTGCGGACGCTCGCCGACCAGGGACCCGGCCATCGAGCCGAAGTAGGTGTCGGCGCCGGTGGCGACGACGACCGCGGTGGCGGTGCCCGAGGTGACGGACGTACCCATCAGGCAGAGGTTGTCGGCCTCGACCGGGTCGGTGGTCTCGAACTGTCCGAGGTCCTCGGCGCGGGTGTCGGCCTTGGCGACCGGCAACGACTCGCCGGACAGGGCGGCCTGGCCGACCATCAGGTCCTTGGAGGTGATCAGACGCAGGTCGGCGGGGATCAGGTCGCCGGCGGCCAGCTTGACGATGTCGCCGGGGACCACCTGGCCCATCGGCACTTCGAAGGTGGTCGGCCCGGAGCCGCTGCCCGCCCGGCGCTGCACCGCGCAGGTGGTGGTGACGAGCTTCTTGAGCGCGTCGGCGGCCCGGCCCGAGCGGAACTCCTGCCAGAAGCGCAGCAGCCCGCTGACCCCGATCATCACCGAGAGGATGACGACGCCCGGGTCCGTGGGGTCCTGCCAGTACATGACGGCGGCCAGGAAGACGAGGACCGCGATGAAGGGGTTGGCGAAGGCCTTGGCGAGCTGCACCCACCAGCGCGGGGCGCGCTCGTGGGCGACGACGTTCGCGCCGTCGCGCTCCAGGCGCAGTGCCGCCTCGGCGTGGGTGAGGCCGTTGCGGGTGGCGGACAGGTCCTGCAGGACCTGCGGTCCGGGTCGGGCGCTGAGCCCGGAGAGCCGCTCGCCGACGACCCGGGTACGGGCCTCCAGCTCGGCGGACTTGCGTTCGCGGCGGGCCCGGCCCGGCGGTGCGAGCTTCGTGGGGGTACGAGGGGTGAGCATGGTCATGACGAATACCTCCCTCCACGGCGCCCGGACGGCACGGAGCCGCGCGGTGACGTGGAGTGATCATGGGTCGGCGCGGGGCGGCACGGAGCCGGGAAGAGCGCCGACGGGCATGGATGCCGTACGCGGGGCGAGGGGCCGGGGCGTACGGAGGGCATGAGGAAGTGCACGGACATCCGCGGACACCCCGCGGCCGTGCGCACTCAAGGAAGAAGAGTCAGCCGATCAGCGGCTGATTAACCAACGAGAGCGCGGCAAGGACTTCGATCGGGACTCATCCCGAACACCTCCTCGCATAGCGCTGACATCGACAGGGCGCCCGGTCCGGCCGGAAAGGCCGCAGAGGATCGGCGCCTCAGCGACCGTAACACGGGTCGGGGGGATGTTTCTCTCGTACTTTTGACCGGTAGTGGCCGATTCGTGCTGCGTCGGCCTCTTGACGTCTGGAGGCGCAAAGGCTCGACTTAGGGTTCATAAGTTGGAGAGACGCCGGGGTCTCGGGACCGCGACCTCGGCCGGGGGGCGACGGCAGGCCGTCGCTAATGGCAGGAGTGGATGAGTCGTGAAGACTCCGGGATCGCAGTCATCGCTGCACCGCGCGAACCTCGAACGGGTCGTGCGGGCGGTCCGGCTCGCCGGTTCGCTGACCCAGGCGGAGATCGCCCGGACCACCGGACTGTCGGCGGCCACGGTCTCCAACATCGTCCGTGAGCTCAAGGAGGGCGGGACCGTCGAGGTCACTCCGACCTCGGCCGGGGGCCGGCGCGCCCGCAGCGTCTCGCTCAGCGGGGACGCGGGCATCGTGATCGGCGTCGACTTCGGGCACACGCACCTGCGCGTGGCGGTCGGCAACCTCGCCCACCAGGTGCTGGCCGAGGAGGCCGAGCCGCTGGACGTCGACGCCTCCTGGGTCGACGGCTTCGACCGGGCGGAAGCCCTGGTCGGACACCTGATCGACAGCATCGAGGTGAGCCGGGACAAGGTCATCGGCGTCGGCCTCGGCGTCCCCGGCCCGATCGACGGGGAGTCCGGGAACCTGGGGTCCACCTCGATCCTGCCGGGCTGGGCCGGGATCAACCCGCGCCAGGAGCTGTCGCAGCGGCTCGGCGTGCCGGTGTACGTCGACAACGACGCGAACCTCGGCGCCCTGGGCGAGTTGGTGTGGGGCAGCGGCCGCGGGGTCAAGGACCTGGCGTACATCAAGGTCGCCAGCGGCGTCGGCGCCGGTCTGGTGATCAACGGGCAGATCTACCGGGGCCCGGGGGGTACCGCGGGCGAGATCGGGCACATCACGCTCGACGAGTCGGGTCCGGTCTGTCGCTGCGGGAACCGGGGCTGCCTGGAGACCTTCGCGGCGGCCCGCTACGTCCTGCCGCTCCTCCAGGGCAGCCACGGGCCCGAACTCACCATGGAGCGCGTGGTCGAGCTGGCGCGGGGCGGTGATCCGGGCTGCCGCCGCGTGATCACCGACGTGGGCCGGCACGTGGGCAGCGCCGTGGCCAGCCTCTGCAATCTCTTGAACCCGAGCCGGGTGGTGCTGGGCGGTTCGCTGGCGGACGCGGGCGAGCTGGTCCTGGCCCCCATCCGCGAGTCCGTGGGCCGGTACGCGATCCCGAGCGCGGCCCGTCAGTTGTCCGTCCTCACCGGTTCGTTGGGCGGGCGGGCCGAGGTGCTGGGCGCGCTGGCGCTGGTCCTGAGCGAGATGGGCGATTCGACCCTGCTTGGCGGGTTTCAAGAGCCGGTGCTGCTGCATTCAGTTAGATAACGGATGGCACCGTTGTCATCTCGTTAAGGATTCACTCCTTGACGGCAATCTTGCGGCCGGGGTTGACTCACATCCACCTCGGCCGCAACGTTGCGGCCTCGTCAGGGAGGTTCAAGAAATGAACACGCGTATGCGCAGAACCGCCGTAGCCGTTGCTGCGGGCGCCATGGCCGTCTCGCTCGCCGCTTGCGGGAGCGCGAAGGAGTCCGGCGACAAGGCGGACACCAATGTCGTCAAGGGCAACGCGATCAAGGTCGGTCTGCTCCTGCCGGAGAACCAGACCGCGCGCTACGAGAAGTTCGACAAGCCGCTCATCGAGAAGCAGGTCGCCGATCTCACCGGCGGCAAGGGCGAAGTGGTCTACGCCAACGCGAAGCAGGACGCGACCACGCAGAACTCGCAGGTCGACACGATGATCACCAACAAGGTGAACGTCCTGATCATCGACGCGGTGGACTCCAAGGCCATCGCCGGCGCGGTCAAGCGGGCCAAGGACGCGGGCATCCCCGTCGTCGCCTACGACCGCCTCGCCGAGGGCCCGATCGACGCCTACACCTCCTTCGACAACGAAGAGGTCGGCAAGGTCCAGGGCAAGGCGCTCCTCGAAGCGCTGGGCGACAAGGCCAAGGACGGCCAGATCGTCATGATGAACGGCTCCGTCACCGACCCGAACGCCGCGCTGTTCAAGAAGGGCGCCCACTCCGTCCTCGACGGCAAGGTGAACATCGGCAAGGAGTACGACACCGTCGAGTGGAAGCCGGAGAACGCCAACACCAACATGGCGGCCGCGCTCACCGCACTCGGCAAGGACAAGGTCACCGGCGTCTACTCGGCCAACGACGGCATGGCCGGCGGCATCATCACCGCCCTCAAGGCGGCCGGCCTGACGACCCTGCCCCCGGTCACCGGTCAGGACGCCGAACTCGCCGGCGTGCAGCGGATCGTGGCGGGCGAGCAGTTCATGAGCGTCTACAAGCCGTACGCCCCCGAGGCCGAGGCCGCCGCGAAGATGGCCGTCGCCCTCGCGAAGAAGGAGCGGATCGAGGTCGTCGCCACGTCCAAGGTCGACAGCCCCACCACCAAGGGCGTTCCGTCCGTGCTGATCCCGGTCGTCTCGCTGACCAAGGCGAACATCAAGGACACCGTCATCCGGGACAACGTCTACACGGCCGACGAGATCTGCACCGACAAGTACAAGGACGCCTGCGCCACCCTCGGCCTGAAGTAGGGCCGCGCCGCGGCCGGCGGGCCGATCGCCCGCCCCGCCCGGCCCCCACGCCTGTCCGGCGCCCCGCCTCCATCCCGCCACCGGCGGGGCGCCGGATGGAATCCCCCTGCGGAAACCCTGCGGGGAAACGTTTTTTCTCTACCCTTGTTCATACCCCCTGTGGTCCTGCTCTTTTGCACGACATCCCCGCCGGTCAGGCGGCGAAGGAGATGGTTCATGTGTCCGCTGCGCCCGTGCTGGCGTTGCGAGGGGTCTCGAAGAGGTTCGGCGCCGTCCAGGCCCTGACCGACGTAGAACTCGAGATCCACTCAGGTGAGGTGGTCGCCCTCGTGGGCGACAACGGAGCCGGTAAGTCCACGCTGGTCAAGACGATCGCCGGCGTACACCCCATCGATGACGGCGTCATCGAGTGGGAGGGGCGCCCGGTGTCGATCACCAAGCCCCACGACGCCCAGAACCTGGGCATCGCGACGGTCTACCAGGACCTCGCACTGTGCGACAACATCGATGTCGTCGGCAACCTCTTCCTCGGGCGCGAGCTCAAGCGGCGCGGGGTCCTCGACGAGGTGGAGATGGAGCGGCGCGCCCGCGAACTGCTCACCACCCTGTCCATCCGGATCCCCAGCGTCCGTATCCCCATCGCCTCGCTCTCCGGTGGCCAGCGCCAGACCGTGGCGATCGCCCGCTCCATGCTGGGCGAGCCCCAGCTCGTCATCCTCGACGAGCCCACCGCCGCCCTCGGCGTCGAGCAGACCGCACAGGTGCTCGACCTCGTGGAGCGGCTGCGCGAGCGCGGCCACGCGGTCATCCTCATCAGCCACAACATGGCCGACGTGAAGGCCGTGGCCGACAAGGTGGCCGTACTGCGCCTCGGCCGCAACAACGGCGTCTTCTCCGTGAAGGACACGTCGCAGGAAGAGATCATCTCCGCCATCACCGGTGCCACGGACAACGCCGTGACCCGCCGGGCGGCCCGCACCGGGGAGGCCCGCAAGTGAGCACCCAGAATCCCTCCGCCGGTCCGCTCGGCAAGGGCCCCGCCCACGCCAAGCCGTCCGGACCCGTCCCGCCCGCCGCGGACGCGATCCCGGCCGTGGACCCCCGCCTGCTCGTGCGCGAGCAGGGGCTGGCCGGGTACCTGAACGAGTTCGGTCGCAAGCTCAAGGCCGGTGACCTGGGCTCCGTCCCCGTCGTCCTCGGCCTGATCATCATCTGGAGCATCTTCCAGAGCCTGAACTCGAACTTCCTCGGCCCCGAGAACCTCACCAACATCGCGATCACGATGACGGCCACCGGCATGATGGCGGTCGGCATCATCTTCGTCCTGCTGCTCGGCGAGATCGACCTCTCGGTCGGTTCGGTCAGCGGCGTCTCGGGCGCGATCGTCGCCGTCCTCGCCGTCACCCACGGCGTCAACGAATGGCTGGCCGTCCTCGCGGCCGTCGCCGGCGGCGCGCTGATCGGCTCGATCCACGGCTTCTTCTTCGCCAAGATCGGCGCCCCGGCCTTCGCCGTCACCCTTTCGGGCCTGCTCTTCTGGTCCGGCGCGATGCTGCAGATCCTCGGCAGCAACGGCACGGTCAACATCGACTCCGAGGGCGTGGTCGGCAAGCTGACCACGTACTTCTTCTCGGACGTGGCCGTCGGCTACGGGCTCGCCGCCCTCGCCACCGCGGCGTACTTCCTCGCCTCGTTCTCCGACGCGCGGCGCCGTTCGGCCGCGGGCGTCCCCTCGCGGCCGCTGGGCGAGATCCTGCTGCGCACCGCTCTGCTCGCGGTGTTCACCTTCGGTCCCGCCGTCGTGTTCAACCAGTACAAGGGCATGCCGCTCGCGGTGCTGCTCTTCCTGCTGGCGCTGGTCGGCACGGACTTCCTGCTGCGGCGCACCACCTTCGGCCGCCAGGTCTTCGCCCTCGGCGGCAGCGTCGAGGCCTCCCGGCGCGCGGGCATCAACGTGAACCGGGTCCGCATCACCGTCTTCGCCATCGCGGGGACGTTCGCGGCGATCGGCGGCCTGTTCTGGGCCTCCAAGATCGCGGCGGCGAACCAGAGCGCCGGCGCGGGCGACCTGCTGATGAACGTCATCGCGGCGGCCGTCATCGGTGGCACCAGCCTCTTCGGCGGCCGGGGCCGGACCTGGAACGCCCTCCTGGGTGTCATGGTCATCACATCGATCCAGTACGGTCTGGCCCTCGAGGGGATCGCCACCCCGATCCAGTACATGATCACCGGTGCGGTGCTGCTGGCCACCGTGGTGATCGACTCCGTCACCCGCAAGACGCAGAAGACGGCGGGCCGCGCCTAGTCGCACCCGATCCGGAGCGGGATCCGGCCCTGGTCGGAGCCCGTCCGGCCCGCTCACGGCCCCGGCGCGCCCGGGCCTCACCCGTCCGGTCGTACGCCGTCCACAGTGCCCGACGCCACCCCGTGTGGCGTCGGGCACCTGTGCGTACATCCACCCGTACGTGGCGTGTGAGGCCCTACAGATGTGTACAGATATGACAAAGGCGTGACGGCACGGAGACAGCCCGGCGACCGGCGCCGCGAGCGGAACATTAGACTCGACAGACCAGCAAGCAACTGCAAGGAGGCACGGGTGCTGCTGACCCGCATCAAGGGACCGCGCGATCTGGACCGGCTCAGCCAGGAGGAGCTCGAACAGCTCGCCGCGGAGATCAGGTCCTTCCTCGTCGACGCCGTCTCCAAGACCGGCGGGCACCTCGGCCCCAACCTCGGTGTGGTCGAGCTGACCATCGCCCTGCACCGGGTCTTCGACTCGCCGAAGGACAAGGTCCTCTTCGACACCGGCCACCAGGCCTACGTCCACAAGCTGCTCACCGGCCGCCAGGACTTCGGGAACCTGCGCTCCAAGGGCGGCCTCTCCGGCTACCCCTCGCGCGCCGAGTCCGACCACGACGTGATCGAGAACTCGCACGCCTCCACCGTCCTGGGCTGGGCCGACGGCCTCGCGAAGGCCAATGAGGTGCTCGGTCGCGAGGACCACCACGTCGCGGCCGTCATCGGCGACGGCGCCCTCACCGGCGGCATGGCCTGGGAGGCGCTGAACAACATCGCCGCCGCCAAGGACCGCCCGCTGGTGATCGTCGTCAACGACAACGAGCGCTCCTACGGGCCCACCATCGGCGGGCTCGCGAACCACCTGGCCACCCTGCGCACCACGGACGGCTACGAGCGCTTCCTGGCCCGCGGCAAGGACCTCCTGGAGCGCACCCCGGTCGTCGGGAAGCCGCTCTACGAGACCCTGCACGGCGCCAAGAAGGGCCTCAAGGACTTCATCGCCCCGCAGGGCATGTTCGAGGACCTGGGCCTGAAGTACATCGGGCCCATCAACGGCCACGACGTGGAGGCCCTGGAGTCCGCCCTGCAGCGCGCCAAGCGCTTCAGCGGCCCGGTCATCGTGCACTGCCTCACCCAGAAGGGCCGGGGCTACGAGCCGGCCGAGCAGGACGAGGCCGACCGCTTCCACGGCATCGGGCCGATCCACCCGGACACCGGACTGCCGGTCACGACCGCCGCGGCCAGCTGGACCTCCGTCTTCGCCGACGAGATGGTCAAGATCGGCCGGGAGCGGAAGGACATCGTCGCGATCACCGCGGCCATGCTCCAGCCCGTGGGCCTCAAGCGGTTCGCGGACGCCTACCCGGACCGGATCTTCGATGTCGGCATCGCCGAGCAGCACGCCGCCACCTCGGCGGCGGGCCTGGCCACCGGCGGCGCCCACCCGGTCTTCGCGGTCTACGCGACCTTCCTCAACCGCGCCTTCGACCAGGTCCTGATGGACGTCGCCCTGCACAAGTGCGGGGTCACCTTCGTCCTGGACCGGGCCGGAGTCACCGGTGATGACGGCGCCTCCCACAACGGCATGTGGGACATGTCGATCATGCAGGTCGTCCCGGGCCTGAGGCTCGCCGCCCCGCGCGACGCCGAGCAGCTGCGCGCCCAGCTGCGCGAGGCCGTCGAGGTCAAGGACGCCCCGACGGTGGTGCGCTACTCCAAGGGCGTCGTCGGCCCGGCCGTCCCGGCCGTCGGCCGGATCGGCGGCATGGACGTGCTGCGCGCTCCGGCCCCCGAGGTCACCCGGCCGGACGTACTGATCGTCTCGGTCGGCGCGCTCGCCCCGATGTGCCTGGAGATCGCGGACCTGCTGGACAAGCAGGGCATCTCCTCGACCGTGGTGGACCCGCGCTGGGTCAAGCCGGTGGACGAGGCCCTGGCCCCGCTCGCCGACGGCCACCGGGTGGTCGTCACCGTCGAGGACAACGGGCGCACCGGCGGCGTCGGCGCGGCCGTCTCGCAGGCCCTGCGGGACGCGGGGGTCGACGTACCGCTGCGCGACTTCGGCATCCCGCAGCGCTTCTTGGACCACGCCTCCCGCAAGGAGGTCATGGCCGAGATCGGGCTGACCGCTCCGGACATCGCGCGGCAGGTCACCGGCCTGGTCGCCAAGCTGGACGGCCGCTACGAGAACGAGCCGGCCGCCACGGTCGACTAGTCGGGGCGCGGCGATGGCCGCCCCTGATCATCTGCGGTTGCACGTCACGGGCCGGGAGGTTCACCCTTGGAGGGTGGGCCTCCCGGCCCGTCCCGTTCCGGTGGTACCCGTGCAGTGGCGACGCGGTCGCTCCTGGGAGGTGCGTCGGTGAGTACGAATCTGAACAGCCCCTTCCGTACCAAGTCGGTCGAGCAGTCGATCCGCGACACGGAGGAGCCGGAACACGCACTGAGGAAGTCCCTCTCGGCCTGGGACCTGACCGTCTTCGGCGTCGGCGTCATCATCGGCACCGGCATCTTCGTCCTCACGGGCAAGGTGGCCAAGGAGACGGCCGGCCCCGCCACCGCCCTCGCGTTCGTCGCGGCGGGCGTGGTGTGCGCGCTGGCGGCCCTCTGCTACGCCGAGTTCGCCTCGACCGTGCCGGTGGCGGGCTCCGCGTACACCTTCTCCTACGCCTCGATCGGCGAGCTGCCCGCCTGGATCATCGGCTGGGACCTGGTGCTGGAGTTCGCGCTCGGTACCGCCGTCGTCGCGGTCGGCTGGTCGGGCTACGTCCGCTCGCTGATGGACAACGCGGGCATCCACCTGCCGGCCTCGCTCCAGGGGCCGGACGTGCCGGGCGGCACCTTCGACCTGCTCGCCTTCGTCCTGGTGCTGGTCCTGACCGCGATCCTCGTCGTCGGGGTGAAGCTGTCGGCGCGGATCACCGGCGTGGTGGTCGCGATCAAGGTCACCGTGGTGCTCATCGTGATCATCGCGGGCCTGTTCTTCATCACGAAGTCCAACTACCACCCCTTCATCCCGCCCGCCCAGCCCCAGAAGGGCGGATCCGGGCTGGACGCCCCGCTGGTCCAGCTGATCTTCGGTTACGAGCCCACCAACTTCGGCGTCATGGGCATCTTCACCGCGGCCTCGGTCGTCTTCTTCGCCTTCATCGGCTTCGACGTGGTGGCCACCGCCGCCGAGGAGACCAAGCTGCCGCAGAAGGACATGCCGCGCGGCATCATCGGTTCGCTGATCATCTGCACCGTGCTCTACGTGGCGGTGTCGATCGTGGTGACCGGCATGCAGAACTACAAGGACCTCTCCACCAGCGCCCCGCTCGCCGACGCCTTCAAATCGGCCGGGCATCCGGTCTTCGGCGGCATCATCAGCTTCGGCGCGGCCGTGGGCCTGACCACCGTGTGCATGATCCTGTTGCTGGGGCAGACCCGGGTGTTCTTCGCGATGAGCCGCGACGGACTGCTGCCGCGCTTCTTCTCCCGGACCCACCCGAAGTACCGCACGCCCTACCGGCCGACGATCCTGCTCGGCGTGATCATCGCGGTCGTCGCCGGTTTCACCAGCATCAACGAACTGGCCACGCTGGTGAACATCGGCACTCTCTTCGCCTTCGTGGTCGTGGCGCTCGGCGTGATGGTCCTGCGCCGCACCCGCCCCGACCTGCACCGGGCCTTCCGCACCCCGTGGGTGCCGCTGGTGCCGATCCTGTCCATCGCGGCGTCCGTCTGGCTGATGCTCAACCTGCCGGCCGAGACCTGGCTGCGCTTCGGGATCTGGATGGTGATCGGCTTCTTCGTCTACTTCCTGTACGGCAAGCAGCACAGCCGGCTGGGACGGGGCGAGGGCATGACGGCCGACGCGGTCCACGAGGACCGCTGACCGGCGAGGAGGTACGGGTCCCCGGCGCCCGCCGACGGCTCAGCCGCCGGTGGCCGGGGACTTCTTCGCGTCGGCCGGGATCGTGCGGTCGTTGCGCAGGGCCTCCCACAGGGTGGAGGCCTGCGGCTCGGCGACGATCACGCGGTTGCGGTCGATCTTGTCGTAGGCGACCGGCAGCATGATGGTCTCCATCGTGCTCGGGTCGACGCCCTTCATGCTCTGCGCGAAGTCGGCGAGGGCGGTGAGCGACCCGAGGCCGGAGTCGGTGGTGAGCGACTTGGTCCCGGCGTCGGCGAGCTTGTAGAGCCGGGCCGGGTTGCCGAGGGCGTCCTGGTTCTTGATCTCGGACAGCAGCGCCATCATGAACTGCTGCTGGAGACCTATCCGCCCGAGGTCGCTGCCGTCGCCGTAGCCGTACCGGGTACGGACGAACTTCAGCGAGTCGGCGCCATTCAGGCGGTGCGTGCCGGCGTCGAGCTTGAGCCCGCCCTTGGCCCCGGACATGGGCTTGTCCAGCGTCACGGTGACCCCGCCGAGGGCGTCCACCAGGCCCTTGAAGCCGGCGAAGTCCACCTCCACGAAGTGGTCCACGCGGATCCCGGACATCTCCTCCACCGTCTTGACCACGCAGGCCGGACCGGCCACGGAGTAGACGGAGTTGAACATGACCCGCTTCGCGGGGGCCAGCGTCTTGCCCTCGCCGTCCTTGCACTCGGGCCGGGTGATCAGGGTGTCGCGGGGGATGCTGATCGCGGTGGCCCTCGCCCGGCCCTCGGGTATGTGCACGAGCATGGCGGTGTCCGAGCGGGCTCCGCTGACGTCGCCGTGGTCGAGCTCGCCGTTGGCCCCGGCGCGCGAGTCGGAGCCGAGCACGAGGACGTTCTGGGCGCCCGGGACGACCTTCGCGGGCCGGTTGTCACCGATGGCCTCGTCCAGGTCGACGCTGTCGATGTTGCCGTTGAGGTGGCTGTAGGCCCACCACCCCGCGCCCGCGCCGAGCAGGATCACCACCGCGAGCAGCACCAGCACGATCCGCAGGACCCGGCGGCCGCGCGAGCGGGCCGGGCGGGCGGGCGTGGCGTCGGAGCCGGGGGAGTCGGGGGAATCGCCGGGGCCGCCCGCACCGTCGGAGCCGCCCGCAGGGTCCGGCGACGCGTCCGACGTGCTGTCCGCTGACGCGGCGTTGGTCTTCATCTGCCCCGGTCCTCCGCTCGATTGTTCGATCGCGCACTATAGACCACCGGGGTCCCGCGCCCACCCCGCCCGTCGGCAGCCCGTTCTCGCGCGTGTTCGAGCGGCGGGGAGTGTGTGCGAGGATCACGGGCGCGAGGGAACGGCGGGAGCGACGGGTGGGGGCGGACGCCACGTGAAGAGCGGACGATCGTCACGGCGCGCACGCCGCGGGTCCGCGGCCGGCGGCCCGGCGCCGCAGGACCCCTTCCACACGCTCCACTTGGTGGCCCACCCGGCCGACGCGCTCGCCGTCACCGGCACCGCGCTCCTGCGCGCCCTGGCCCAGCCCGGCCACGCCGTCACGGTCGTCTGCCTGGTCCCCGGGCCCCCGCAGGCCCGCGACCACCTCCTCCAGGCGATCGGCCGCGGCGGCCCCTGGGAGCCGGACACCGAACCGCTCGGGTCCGCCGGCCTGTTGCGCCTCTTCCGGCTGGGCACCCGGCCCGGCACCACGGTCTGCTTCGTCGAACCGCCGCATCCCGACGCCGGGTCCGCCCCGCTGGTCGACCTGGCCGCCGCGCTGCTGCGCCGGTTCGCGCCGGGCGTGGTGTGCACCCTGGACCCGGATCCCGAACACCTCGCGTGGAGCGAGGCGCGGGGCGCGTCCTACGCCGACCACCCCGACCACGCGGCGGTGGCCCGCGCCACCCTGGAGGCGGTGCGCGCGGTGCGCGCGGACCGTCCCGGCGCCGCGACCGTCGCCGTCGAGTGCTTCCGGGCCGCGGCCTCCTGCGGCCGGGCCGCCCCCACCGCCATCGTCCGCTATCCCGGACCGCGGATCGCCCTCGGTCGCGGGCCGGACGGGCGGCTGACCGCCCACGCCGCGCTCGGCGGCGCCGTGGTGCGCTGGACCGAGCGGACCGTCGGCGGCCCCGAGTGGGTGCGCGAGGTCCTCGACACCCCGCCCCTGCTGCCGGTGCTCCGCGTGGCTCGCAGCGCGCAGGGCTGGGCCCACCTCTTCTCGCTGCGGCCCGTCCCCGACGGCCCGGACGGCCCCGGGGTCGAGGTGATGCACGCCGTGCAGTACCAGACGGGGCGTCCGGTGGGCACCTGGCGCTCGCTCGGCAATCCGAACGGCGCGGCCACCGGCAAGGGCCGCGCGGCCGGGGTGCCCTGCGCGGTGGTCGACGCCGAGGGCAGCGTCCACGTGTACCTGCGCAACTTCGGGCGCGGGGTGAGCGCCCGCTCGCAGCGCGAGGACGGCTCCTGGACGCCCTGGCGGGACCTCCAGGGCTCCGAGGTCCAGGACGGGCTGGCCGCCGCGCTCGACGCGGCGGGGCGGCCCGTGCTGTTCGCCCCGTCCCGGGACGGGGTGCTGCGGTGGCGCCACGACGCCGCGGCCGGCGACCTGCGCCGGGCGGGCCCGCCGCTGCCGCTGCTCGCACCGCCGGGCACCGCACTGAGCGCGCTGGCCACCGGGCCGGGCCGGATCACCCTGTACGGCTGCGACGGGCGGGACGGGGCGACGTACGCCCTGCGCGACGGCGCCCCGCCGACCTCGCTGGGCGGCGCCGGAGCGGCCGGGGCCGGCGCGGCGGACGGCGCCTGCGCGCTGCGGGCGGACATCGACTCCTACGACTGCACCGTGCTCCTGCGCCGGACCCCCGAGGGCGCCGTCGGCATCGGCGCGTACCCGACCGAGCAGGAGCGGGCGGGCCTGTGGTGGGAGCCGTTGGGCGCGCCCGGCCCGCGCGAACCGGCGGCCGCGGTCGACGGCTTCGGCCGCCTCACGGTCCTCTCCCTGGGCGCGGACGGTCGGTTGTCGGTGACGCGCCAGGACCCGACCGTCGCGGGGCTGGCCTTCGGCGGCTGGACGGTGGTCTAGGCGGTGGTCCAGACGGTGGTCTAGCGGCCCCATACCTCGTACGGGGGGTGCCGGGCAAATCGACAAATTGATTTACAATTCCCGTATCTTGCGACGATCGGACCGGGAACTCGGCAGCGTGGGAGACCGGTTGTGAAAGGCGCGGAGAGGTTCAACATGCCTGGTGGTGCGATACAGGCCGGGGCGGGGAAAGCGAGTCCAGCCGGTGCGACCGGCCGCCCCACCCTGAGGGTCGGCGACGCGGGCGACGAGGCGTACGTCGACCCCCGCGCGACCCCGCTGGCCGCCCGCGAGGCCAACCGCGCCGCCGTCGCCGCCCTCCTGGACTCCCTCGGGGTGGCGTACTTCGCCGTCCGCGGCAAGTCCGACCACGGCACGGTCATCGCGGTCGAGGAGGGCGACCGGGCCCGGGTGCTCGAAGGACTGCGCCGCCGCCTCGCCAGCGCCGCCGGGCACGTCAGCGCCCTGGTCGCCGAGCCGCTGCGCACCCCCCGGCCGGTCCCCGGTCACGACGCGCGGGTGTGGGACCGCGCCCGTACGGCCGCCGCCGTCCAGGTCAGCTGGTACCGCACCGATCCCGGCGGCCACCTGCTCCTGGGGCACGAGTACGGCTGCGCGGTCGAGTTCTGGACCCGCGAGGGCGACCGGCTGACCGCGCCCCGGGCCAACCGCGTCACCTGGTCCGTCGCCGCGGACGGCCCCGCCCTGCTGGGCGCCGGACGGCTCTTCAGCCGCTTCGTGCCCGTCCACACCACCCTCGCCGAGGCGCCCGCGCTGGCCACCCGGCCCGAGTTCCTCGTCCCGCTGGTCGAGGACATCGACTTCCCCGTGGACGCGGTCTTCACCTGGGTCGACGGCACCGACCCCGTCTGGGCCGCCCGCAAGGCCGCCGCCCGGGGCGAGGCGTACCACGCCGAATCGGCCAGCGACGCCCGCTTCCTCAGCCGCGACGAGCTGCGCTACTCGCTGCGCTCGCTGCACCTGTTCGCGCCCTGGATCCGCACGGTCCACGTGGTCACCGACGACCAGGTGCCCGCCTGGATGCGGCGCGACCTGCCGGGCTTCCGCATCGTCAGCCACCGCGAGATCTTCCGGAACCAGGCCGACCTGCCCACCTTCAACTCGCACGCCATCGAGAGCCGGCTGCACCACGTCCCCGGACTCTCGGAGCACTTCCTCTACTTCAACGACGACATGTTCCTCGGCCGCCCGCTGACCCCGCACGCCTTCTTCACCCCCGTCGGCACGGCCCGCTACTTCCCCTCCCCGAACCGCATCCCGCAGGGCCCGGTGACCGACGCCGACACCCCCGTCGACGCCGCCTGCAAGAACAACCGGGCGCTGCTGCTGGAGCGGTTCGGCCGGGTCATCACCCAGCCGATGGAGCACATCCCCTACGCCCTGCGCCGCAGCGCGATGGCGGAGGCCGAGGCGGACTTCCCGCGCGAGTGGGCCCGTACCTCGGCCAGCCGGTTCCGCGCGATGACCGACCTGTCGCCGACCTCGTCCCTGGCGCTGTACTACGCGGCGCTCACCGGCCGGGCCCAGCCCGGCTCGATGGCCTTCACCTACCTGCAACTGGCCGTGCCGGACCTCGCGCGGCGGCTGGAGCGCCTGCTCAAGGGGCGGGACCAGGACTCCTTCTGCCTCAACGACGCCTTCTCCACCCCGGAGGACATGGCGGTGCAGCAGGAACTCCTGAGCGGATTCCTGAACGCCTACTTCCCGGTCCCCGGACCCTGCGAACTCTGAGAAGGAGCGTGCGAGATGCAAGAATCCGGATCGAACAGTTCCGCCTCCGAGGTCTACCAGAAGCTGGTGCCCCGGCCCGTGCGCACCGTGGCCATGAGCACCGTGCCCGTCCCCGTGCGCCGTAGGCTCAAGAAGCGGCTGGACCGCGCCCTGGTCCAGCGCGAGTCCCGGCTGCACCAGCGGGCCCTGCGCCGGCTGCGCGCCACGGACTTCAGCAATCTGCCGGAAGGCCGGACCAAGGCGGCGGACGGCCGGGTCGGCCACGTCCACGCGGGCCTCACCGCCGACCTCGCCCGGCGCACCGACCTCGCGCTGGTCACCACCGTGCTGGACACGGCGAAGATCCCCTGGTTCACCGTGCCCGCGCTCGACGACCGCCGGATGTGCCTGGCCGTCCCCCGCGCGCACAAGCGCGCCGTGCGCCGCGTGCTGCGCGCGCTGCTGGAGCGGCAGACCGGTTACGTGGTCTCCGTCCTGCCGGGCAAGGACGACACCGCCAAGATCCCCGGCAGCCACGTCAAGGCCTGGAAGCACTACGGCGCCTCCCGGGTGATCCGCGTCGTCTGGCTGCGCACCGACCCCACCGGCTCGCTCTGGATCGGCGAGAACCAGGGCGTGGAGATCGAGTTCTGGACCGCGGACACCGGCCGGGCCGTCCCCCGGCTGGTCGGCCCGCGCCCCAACCGGGTGCAGCGGGTCGTCCCGGCCGACGATCAGCGGCCCGTGGAGATCACCCACGACCGGCTCACCGGTTACGCCGACACCGACGCGGGCGCCGCGCCGACCCGCACCCGGGCCGGCTTCGACGTGCCGCGCCTGGAAGAGGTCACCTTCCCCGTGGACGCGGCCGTGCTCTGGTGCCACGACGAGCCGTGGGCGGAGGCGCTCCTGCGCGCCACCCTGCGGTCGCTGCACCAGTACGCCCCCTGGATCGACCGGGTGCACCTCTTCGCGCTCGCGCCCGTCCCGCCGTGGGTGCACGCCGACGACCGGCTGCGGATCGTGCCCGCCGGCCCGGACGCGGAGCAGGAGCTGCACACGGTGCCCGGCCTCGCCGACCGGTTCCTGTACTTCCGGCCCGGCGCGCTGCTCGGCCGCCCCGTGCGGCCCTTCGACTACTTCACCGCGCTCGGCGGCACCCGGCCCCGGCGCGGGCCCTGGACGCCGCGCGAGGCGGCGGCGCCCTGGACCGGCTGGGCGTACTCCTTCACCCAGCGCGCGGTGACCCACGGCTACGCGCCGGGCCCCCAGCCGTACGCGCGCGAGATCCTCGCGGCGGTGGCCGACGGCTTCGGCGGCCACCGGACGGTCACCGGGGGCCAGTACGCCCCGGAACTGGAGGGGACCCACCCGCTGGACGGGGTGGTCCACCACGCCGCGCACTTCTCCGGGCACGCCGAACCCTCCGGCGAGGCCACGATCGCGGTGCACGCGGCCGTGCCCGGCGTCACCCGCTGGCTCGACCGGCTCCTCGTGCGCCGCGACGCCCAGCAGATGCAGCTGAGCGGGCTGGGCTCGCCCGACGCGCTCGCCCACGGCGGGACCCGGTCCGTACTGGACTTCCTGCGCCGGTACTACCCCGTGCCCAGCCCCTACGAGCGGGCCGTGGCGCAGCCCGCCCCCGCGCCGGAGGCCGCCGCCGCGGGCGCCCCCGCCGGCTTCGGCTCCGCCTCCGCCCTCCTGGCCGGCTTCTCCACCGAAGCCTTCGACGACGGCGCCGGGACCGGCTTCGACGCCGTGGACTTCGCGTTCGACGTGGACTTCGACGCCGGCGCCGGAGCCGGCTCCGCGCTCCCGGTGCGGACCGTGCGCGGGGAGGCGGGCACCCCTTCATGACCGTGGCCAATCCCGAAGCGTCCCCGGCGGTCGCCCTCTACCGGGCCGTCCTGCCCACCCGGCTGCGCCGCGGCCTGGCCCGGCGGGTCCCCGTCGGGCTGCGCACCGTGGTCAAGCGGCTGCTGCGCCGGGCCCGCTTCGGCTTCGGCCCGGCCCGGTCGCTGCGCGCCCGGCGGGCCCGCGGGCGCTGGCCGCACCTGTTCCAGGAGGGCGAGGGGCTGGCCGTACTGGTCGGCACCAGCGCCCGGATCGCGCTGGTGCGCGGGGCGGCCTCGCCGCTCGGGCTGCGCGAGGCCAACCTCGACCTGGTCACCACCGCCCTGGAGCGGGCGGGCGTCGACCACTTCGCCGTGCGCGGGGCCAGTGACCTGCGGGCCTGCCTCGCCGTGCGCGAGGAGGACCGGCCCCGGGTGGCCGCCGCCCTGCGCGCGAGCGTGCTCCGGGCACCGGTGTACGTCGCCGACGCCGGCACGCAGGACGCCGCCCCGCAGGTTGTGGGCCGGGCCGCGCTCGGCGGCTCGCGCCGCGGCCGCCGCACCACCGGCGCGGCCGCCGTGCTCCGCGTCGGCATGGTCTGGCGGGACCCGGGCGGCTCGCTCTCCCTCGGCCTCGAATACGGCTGCGACCTGGAGTTCTGGCAGCAGGAGGAGGGGCGGCTGATCGCGCCCCGGCCGAACCGGGTGACCAGCAGCGTGCCGGTCGACGCCCCCCGGATCACCGTCCCCGTGGGCCGGCTCACCGCCTTCTGCGCCCCCCACACCCCGCGCCCCCGACAGGTCCGCACCGTCGAGCCCTACGCCGCCGCACTGCCCGAGGACGTGCGCTTCCCCGTCGACGTCGTCTACACCTGGGTCGACGGCGACGACCCCGACTGGCAGCGGCGCCGCCGCCAACAGGGCGGCGAGGGCTACCACGCGGAGTCCGCCAACCCCGCGCGCTACCTCAACCGCGACGAACTGCGCTACTCGCTGCGCTCGCTGGCCCAGCACGCGCCCTGGGCCCGGCGGATCTTCCTGGTCACCGACCGGCAGCGGCCGCACTGGCTGGACGCCGACCACCCCCGGATCACGGTGGTCGACCACCGGGAGATATTCGACGACCCCGCGGCCCTGCCCACCTTCAACTCGCACGCCATCGAGAGCCGGCTGCACCACATCGACGGCCTCGCCGAGCACTTCCTGTACTTCAACGACGACATGTTCCTCGGCCGCCCCGTCACCCCCCAGGACTTCTTCCTGTCGAACGGGATGACCCGGGTGTTCCTGTCGCCCGCCCAGATACCGCGGCCCGGCGTCGCCCCCGGGGACCGCCCGGTGGACGCGGCCGGCAAGAACAACCGGCGGATCATCGAGGAGCTCTTCGGCACCACCCTCGTGCAGAAGATCCGGCACGCCCCCTACCCGCTGCGCCGCAGCGTCCTGTCCGAGATGGAGGAGCGGTTCGCCGGACCGCACCGGGCCACCACCTTCAGCCGCTTCCGCAGCCCGAGCGACATCTCCATCCCGTCCTCCCTCTACCACTACTACGCCTACCTGACCGGCCGCGCGGTGCCCTCGGACATCGCCTACGCCTACCTGCCCCTGGACCGGCCCGAGGTCGAGCGCCGGCTGAACATCCTGCTGGCCCGCCGCGACCGCCAGGCCTTCTGCGTCAACGACACCGTCTCCGACGGCCGCGACCGAGGCCGCCAGGAGCGGATGCTCCAGGGCTTCCTGCGGTCCTACTTCCCCGTCCCCGGTCCCTTCGAGCGGAAGGAGTTCCACGACCGATGAAGATCTCCTTCCTGATCAACAACATCTACGGCATCGGCGGCACCAACCGGACGGTGATCAACCTCGCCGAGGCCCTGTCCGCGGACCACGAGGTCGAGATCGTCTCGGTGTTCCGGCGCACCGGCGCGCCCCCCAAGTTCGCCATCTCCCCCCAGGTCACCGTCCGCGCCCTGGTGGACCTGCGGCCCGGCGCCGCCGGCGCGGACCGGGGCCACCCGGACCTGGCCGGACCCACCCTGGTGGTGCCCCGCCAGGAGGAGTTCCACGAGCAGTACAGCGCCCTGTCCGACCGGCGGATCATCGACGAGCTGAGCGGGACCGGCGCCGACGTCGTGATCGGCACCCGGCCCAGCCTGAACCTCTTCGTCGCCCGGTACGCCCGGGAGGGCGCGCTGCGGGTGGCCCAGGAGCACATGACGCACCTGGCCGTCCCCGGCGCCGTACGGGCCGAGATGGCCCGGCAGTACCCGCGCCTCGACCTCGTCACCACGGTCACCGAGGCCGACGCCCGCTCCTTCCGCACGCACACCCCGGTCCCCGGGGTGCCCGTGCACGCCGTCCCCAACAGCGTCCCGCGGCCCGGGGTCGCGCCCTCCGACGGCACCCGCAAGGTGATCGTCAGCGCCGGCCGCATGCACCACGTCAAGCGCTACGACCTGCTGGTCCGCGCCTTCGCCCGGCTCGCCCCCGAGTTCCCGGACTGGCGGCTGCGGATCTACGGCGACGGGGACGAGGCCGGCGCGCTGCGGACCCTGGTCAACGACCTGGACCTGGCCGGCCGGATCCTGCTGATGGGCGGCTTCTCGCCGATCGAGTCGGAGTGGGTCAAGGGCTCCGTGGCGGCGGTGACCTCCAGCGCCGAGTCCTTCGGGATGACCCTGGTCGAAGCCATGCGCTGCGGCCTGCCCGTCGTCGCCACCGACTGCCCGGTCGGCCCCCGCGAGATCCTGCGCGACGGCGAGGACGGCTTCCTCGTCGCCAACGGGGACGTCGACGCCATCGCCGAGGGCCTCGGCCGGCTGATGGCCGACGCGCCGCTGCGCGCCAGGATGGCCGCCGCCGCGCTGCGGAGCGCCGAGCGCTACGACCCCGCCGTGATCGCCGCCCGCTACACCGCCCTGTTCGAGGAGGCCGCCGGCCGCCGCGCGGCCGCCCGGTCCGGCTACCGCAGGCCGACGGCCGCCCGGCTGGGGCGCCCGCCGGGCGACAGCGCCCCGCCCGAGTCGCCGAAGAGCGCCGTGTGCCACGCCGAGGCACCGGACGCGGGATGGCTGAGCCTGACCTGCGACGGCCCCGCCGGGAGCAGGGGCCGCGGCGCCTTCCTGCTGCGGCACCGCCCCTCCAGCGGCTCCCGGCTGCCCGACCTGCTCCTGGACACCGAGCGCGAGACGCTGCCCACGGGGGCCGTGCGGCACACCGCCGTCGTCCCGCCCGCCGCCCTCGACCACCTCGGCGACGGCCGGTGGCGGGTCATGCTCTCCACCGGCAAGGGCGACCCCGTCCACCTCAAGGCGGGGATCCGCGACACCCGGGGGCTCATCGACGCCCGCGCCCGCCTCCTCGAAGCCCCCGGCGCCGGACCGGTCCTGTGGAACCTGCCCTACGCGCAGCCCAACGGCGCCCTGATGCTGCGCACCGTGCGCCGCGAGGCGCACGCCGAGGCCAGCGGGGTCTTCGTCGGCGAGGACGGGATCACCGTCACCGGGGTGCTCTGCGGAGCGCGGACCCTGGAGCACGGCGCCCGCTTCGTGCTCGTGCGGCGCGGTCCGCACCGCAGCGAGCTGTCGCTCCCGGTGGAGGTGCTCGGCGAGCGCTCCTTCCGGATGGAACTGCCCCTGGTCCAGCTGGTGGAGGACCGCCTCGCCCGCTGGGAGGACTGGGACTGGTGGCTCCAGCCCGACCCCGCGCACCGGCGCCGGGTGCGCGTGTGCCACCTCTTCGAGGACTTCCCCGACGTCCGGGGCGCCTACCCGTACCCCGCCGTTCCCCTCTCCGCCGACGACGTGTCCCGCTTCGTCGTCGTGCACCCGTCCCGGCCGGTCCGAGTCCGGCCCTACTGCTCCGTCTCCGGAGCCATGGCTATGAACGTGGTGGACCGATGAACCGAAACCGATCGATCCTGCACGTCGTCGCCCACCAGGACGACGACCTGTACTTCATGAACCCGGACCTGGTCCGCTCGCTCCAGGACGGCGACCCGGTCGCCACGGTAGTCCTGACCGCGGGCGAGGGCGACGGCATCAACGCCGACACCAACGACCCGGAGCGGGCCGCGCTGCCCACCGACTACGCGGGCTACAGCACGGCCCGCGGCTGCGGTCTGCGCTCCGCGTACGCGCGGATGGCCACCGGCGAGCGCGACAGCCCCTGGGCGCGCGAGATCACCGAGCTGGTGCCGGGCTTCGCGGTGGAGCGCTTCACCCTCCTCGCCCAGCCGTCCGTGCGGATGTACTTCTGCCAGCTGCACATGGGCGTGCCCACCGCCGCGGGCCCGCGCACCCGGATGTTCGAGCTGTGGAACGGCGTCCACCCCACCCAGGCGACCGTGCCGGTGCACGGGTCCGCGCTGACCGAAGTGCAGCAGATCTCCCGCGAGATGGTCATCGCGGGCCTCACCGCGCTGCTCGCCGAGATCCGGCCCACCACCGTCCGCACGATGGACCCCGACCCGGAACACGACGGCGGCAAGAGCGAGTTCGTCACCTCCGACCACGTCGACCACGCCACCACCGCCGAGTTCGCCATCGCGGCCCTCGCCCGCTACCGGGAGGGCGCGGAGCGCGCCCCGGTCGTCGAGTACTACCGCGCCTACGCCAACCGCTTCTGGGGCCCGAACCTGGACCGGATGGAGCTGGCCGAGAAGGCCGACTACCTGGCCACCTACATGGGCCTGGACGCCACCCACTGCCCGCAGGGCACCTGCCAGGCCTGCGGCGACCGCCAGCTCGGCCCCAACCCCTACCGCAGCACCCACATGCGCAGCACCGCCTACCGCTACTCGCCCGCCACCGACTGGCTCCGGCTCGGTCCCGGCGGCCGCCTGAACGCCTTCACCGTGCTCGCGGGCCGCCTGGTGTTCTTCACCGAGACCGGTCCGGGCACCGGCCGCTGGCAGGGGCCCTTCCCGCTCGGCGACGGCTGGCTCGCCCCCACGATCGCGGTGGCCGGGGTCCCCGGGGGGCCGGCGCACGTGGTGGCGCAGCGCCGCCGTACGGCCGAGGGCGGCGCGGTCGGCATCGACCTGGTGTACACGACGCAGCACGCCGACGGCAGCGGCTTCAGCGGCTGGCAGTCGCTGGAGTCCCCGGAATGGGTCCACGCCGACGGCCGCCGCCAGCGCGAGCTGGGCGTCCCGATGGCCGCGGTGGACGGCGCGGGCCTGCTGTACGTCTTCGCCCGCAACTTCGACCAGGGCATCTCCATGCGGCGACAGAACGCCCAGGGCGGCTGGGACCCCTGGGTGGGCCTCGGCGGGAGCTTCCTCCAGGACGCGGGCACCGCGATCACCACCGAGTTCGCCACCGTCGAGCTGTACGTACCGGGCAAGAGCTCCGTGGTCCGCTGGTTCCAGAAGGAGCCGGGCGCGCCCTTCACCCGCGACGACTCCCTGGTGACCGGGCCCGTGGCCACCGGTGGGATCACCGCCGTGAACTCCGGCGGCGGCCGCACCTGCCTCTACTTCCGCGAGGCCGGCACCCAGCAGGTCATGGCCTACCGCCAGCACGACACCGGCCGCTGGCCCGGCTCGGGCGCGGGAGTGGGAGGCGCCGGCGGTACGGGCGCGGTCGCCGCGCTGTGGGCCCCGCAGCGCGGTGCCCGCGAGGCCCACCTGGCCCACCGCAGCGGCCGCGGACGCCTCGCGGTCTCGCTGCCCGACCGGGAGAAGGACGTCTCCGGGGCCCGCTGGCGCGAGGTCGGCGAGATGTTCGTCCAGGCCCCCTCGCTCGCCTACGACGCGGCGGGCGCCGTGGTCGTCGCGGTCATCGGGACCGACGGGCGGCTCCACGTCCGCCGCCAGCTCACCCCGGAGACGGGGAGCCCGCTGGGGCCCGCCGTGACGGCGTGAGAAGGCGGCGCCTGGCGGCGCTGGGGCTCGTCCTGGTGCTCGCCGCGGCCCTGGGCTGGGCCCGTGGTGGCACCGACGCCCCGCTGTGGGACGGGTCCGGGGAAGCGGACCCGTCCGCCGGGGAGGCGGTGGTGGTCCTGCAGTGGAACATCTGCGGGGCCGCCCACCAGTGCGACAACCGGGGCGGCACGGGCAGGGGCACCTCGGTCGCCCGGCTGGTG
This sequence comes from Streptomyces sp. NPDC028419, assembly GCF_055565515.1. NCBI lineage: Bacteria > Bacillati > Actinomycetota > Actinomycetes > Kitasatosporales > Streptomycetaceae > Streptomyces > Streptomyces sp. NPDC028419. The sequence continues at coordinate 91,531 of NZ_JBVHUE010000022.1, forward strand.
GACGAGGTGGCGCTGCGCCATCCCGACCTGCTCGGCGTCAACGAGATCTGCCGCGGCCAGTTCGAGGCGCTGCAGGCCGTCTTCAAGGAGCGCGGCCTGGCCCTGCGGGGCGCCTACCAGCAGATGCACGGCAACGTGCCGGCCTGCGGCGACGACAGCTCCTACGGTCTGGCGGTGTTCTCCCGCGAGCCGCCGACCGGCCCGCCGAGCTACCGGCCCTTCACCGACACGGACGGCGAGACCTACCGGGCCGCGGGCCGCTCGGAGCCGGTGCTGCGCGGGCTGCTCTGCCTGCCCACCCGGGCCCGCGGCCGGGAGGTGACGTTCTGCGGGACCCACGCGGGGACCGCCGACAGCCAGCTGAAGGAGCTCCACCGCTGGTTCGGCGACCCGGCCCTCTTCGCGCCCACCACCCCGGTGATCCTGGCGGGCGACCTGAACCAGCAGCCCAACGAGGGCTCCTTGGCCGGGCTGTACGGGCACACGCGCGGCGAGAAGGACCAGCACGACCCCGACGGGCGCTTCCTGGAGGCGGACGAGCGCAACCGGCGCTGGTTCAAGATGGGCGGGACCGGGGGAGTGCGCTGCCAGGACCCGGTACCGGCGCGGTGCCGCAACGGCGCGCCGACCGCCGAGGACGGCCGCAAGATCGACTACGTCTTCGCCACCGAGGCCCACTTCACCGCGCCCCGGGCGGTGACGGTCAAGGCCACCGAGTCGGACCACGTCCTGTACGAGGGCGTCTTCCAGTTCCGCCGCCAGCCGACGCCGTAGGTCGTCTCTTTCGGATCTAGTGCCGTGGCCGGAACAACGCGAACGGCGGGCGGTACGGGATCGCTCCCGTACCGCCCGCCGTCCCTCGTGCGGAGGTGTTCCCGTTACGCCGGGACGCTCGCCACGCCCGGGGCGAGGAACTTCTTGCCGTTCACCCGCTCCGAGACGCCCTCACGGTCCAGGTACGGCGTGACGCCGCCCAGGTGGAAGGGCCAGCCCGCACCGGTGATCAGGCAGAGGTCGATGTCCTGGGCCTCGGCCACGACACCCTCTTCCAGCATCAGGCCGATCTCCTGCGCCACCGCGTCCAGGACGCGGTCGCGGACCTGCTCCTCGGTGAGGACGGAGTCGCCCTGCACCAGGAGGGCGGCGACCTCGGGGTCCAGCTCCGGCTTGAAGCCGTTCTCCGGCTTGTAGACGTAGAAGCCGCGCTTGCCGGCCTCGACGACCCGCTTGAGGTTCGGCGAGACGGTGAACCGCTCCGGGAAGGCACGGTTCAGGGTCTCGGAGACGTGCAGACCGATGGCCGGACCGACCAGTTCCAGCAGCACCAGCGGGGACATCGGCAGGCCGAGCGGCTCGATGGCCTTCTCCGCCGTGACCACCGGGGTGCCCTCGTCGATGACGTTCTGGATCTCGCCCATGAAGCGGGTGAGGATGCGGTTCACGACGAACGCCGGGGCGTCCTTGGTGAGGACCGCGGTCTTCTTCAGCTTGCGCGCGACACCGAAGGCCGTGGCCAGCGAGGCGTCGTCGGTCTGCTCGCCGCGGACGATCTCCAGCAGCGGGAGGATCGCGACCGGGTTGAAGAAGTGGAAGCCGACCACGCGCTCCGGGTGCTGGAGCTTGGAGGCCATCTCCGACACCGACAGCGAGGAGGTGTTGGTGGCGAGGATCGCGTGCGCCGGAGCGACCGCCTCGACCTCCGCGAACACCTTCTGCTTGACGGACATCTCCTCGAACACGGCCTCGATGATGAAGTCCGCGTCCGCGAAGCCCTCGGCCTTGTCCAGGACACCGCTCACCAGGCCGGTCAGGCGGTTGGCCTTGTCCTGGTTGATGCGGCCCTTGCCGAGCAGCTTCTGGATCTCGGCGTGGACGTAGCCCACGCCCTTGTCCACGCGCTCCTGGTCGATGTCGGTGAGCACCACCGGCACCTCCAGGCGGCGCAGGAAGAGCAGCGCCAGCTGCGAGGCCATCAGGCCCGCGCCGACGACGCCGACCTTGGTGACCGGGCGGGCCAGGTTCTTGTCCGGCGCACCGGCCGGGCGCTTGGCGCGCTTCTGGACCAGGTTGAAGGCGTAGATGCCGGAGCGCAGCTCGCCGCCCATGATCAGGTCGGCCAGCGCGGCGTCCTCGGCGTCGAAGCCCTTCTGGAGGTCCCCGTCCTTGGCGGCCTCGATGATCTCCAGCGCGCGGTAGGCGGCCGGGGCCGCGCCGTGCACCTTGGAGTCCGCGATGGCGCGGCCGCGGGCGACCGCCGCGTCCCAGGCCTCGCCGCGGTCGACCTCGGCCCGTACGACCTCGGTCTTGCCCGCGAGGACGTTCGCGGTCCAGATCAGCGACTGCTCCAGGAAGTCCGCACCCTCGAAGAGGGCGTCGGCGATGCCCAGCTCGAAGACCTGCTTGCCCTTCAGCTGGCGGTTCTGGTTCATCGAGTTCTCGATGATCACCGAGACCGCGCGGTCGGCGCCGATCAGGTTCGGCAGCAGGGCGCAGCCGCCCCAGCCGGGGACCAGACCGAGGAAGACCTCGGGCAGCGAGAAGGCCGGGATGGCCTTCGAGACGGTGCGGTAGGTGCAGTGCAGACCGACCTCGACACCGCCGCCCATCGCCGCGCCGTTGTAGTAGGCGAAGGTGGGGACGGCCAGCGCGGCGAGGCGCTTGAAGACGTCGTGGCCGCCCTTGCCGATGGCGAGCGCCTCGTCGTGCTTCTTGAGCAGCTCGACGCCCTTGAGGTCGGCGCCGACCGCGAAGATGAACGGCTTGCCGGTGATGCCCGCGCCGACGATGGAGCCCGCGAGGGCCTCCTGCTCCAGCTGGTCGATCGCCGCGTTCAGGTTGGCGAGGGACTGCGGGCCGAAGGTGGTCGGCTTGGTGTGGTCCAGGCCGTTGTCCAGCGTGAGCAGCGCGAAGCGCCCGGCGCCGAACGGCAGGTCGAGGTGGCGGACGTGCGCCTGCGTGACGACCTCGTCCGGGAACAGCTCGGCCGCGCCCTTCAGGAGCTCAGTGGTGGTGGTGCTCACTTGCTGCCTCCGTCGAAGTGCGGGTTCTCCCAGATGGTGGTCGCGCCCATGCCGAAGCCGACGCACATGGTGGTCAGGCCGTAGCGGACGTGCGGCTGCTCCTCGAACTGGCGGGCCAGCTGGGTGAGCAGGCGGACGCCGGAGGAGGCGAGCGGGTGACCGTAGGCGATCGCGCCGCCGTACTGGTTGACGCGCGCGTCGTCGTCCGCGATGCCGTAGTGCTCCAGGAAGGCGAGCACCTGGACGGCGAAGGCCTCGTTGATCTCGAAGAGACCGATGTCGGAGATCGACAGGCCGCCCTGGGCGAGGGCCTTCTCGGTGGCCGGGATCGGGCCGTAGCCCATGACCTCCGGCTCCACGCCGGCGAAGGCGTAGGAGACCAGACGCATCTTGACCGGGAGGTTGTTCTCGCGGGCGAAGTCCTCGGAGGCGAGGATCGAGGCGGTGGCGCCGTCGTTGAGACCGGCGGCGTTGCCCGCGGTGACGCGTCCGTGCGTACGGAACGGCGTCTTGAGGTTCGCCAGGTTCTCCAGGGTGGTGCCCGGGCGCATCGGCTCGTCGGTGGTGACCAGGCCCCAGCCCGTCTCACCGACCTCCGGGTTGGTGTTGCGCACCGAGACCGGCACCAGGTCCTGCTGGATCTTGCCGTCGGCGTACGCCTTGGCGGCCTTCTCCTGCGAGCGCACGGCGTACTCGTCGGCGCGGAGCTTGGTGATGGTGGGGTAGCGGTCGTGCAGGTTCTCCGCCGTCATGCCCATGAAGAGGGCCGACTCGTCGACCAGCTTCTCGCTGACGAAGCGCGGGTTCGGGTCCACGCCCTCGCCCATCGGGTGGCGGCCCATGTGCTCGACGCCACCGGCGATGACCACGTCGTAGGCGCCGAAGGCGATGGAACCGGCGGCGGTCGTCACGGCCGTGAGCGCACCGGCGCACATGCGGTCGATGGAGTAGCCGGGGACCGACTGCGGGAGGCCCGCGAGGATGCCGGCCGTGCGGCCCAGCGTCAGGCCCTGGTCGCCGATCTGGGTGGTCGCGGCGATGGCGACCTCGTCGATCTTCGCGGGGTCCAGGTCCGGGTTGCGGCGCAGCAGCTCCCGGATCGCCTTGACGACGAGGTCGTCGGCCCGGGTCTCGTGGTAGATGCCCTTCGGGCCCGCCTTGCCGAACGGGGTGCGGACGCCGTCGACGAAGACGACGTCCCTGACGGTACGAGGCACGATGGCTCTCCTCCAGGGTGCGGGGTGGCACTGCTGCGCGGGGGCGCGGTCAGATGTCCTGAGCGCCCGCTCACCTGCCCCATGCTACTTGCGGGTAACCCTTGTGGACACCCCCACCCGAAGGAGCGGTGAAGGTCACACTCCGGTGGCCCTCCCACCGGGAGGCGGGCGCGTCAGCCCGTGCGGCGCCGCAGGGCCCGGGCGCGGGACGCGGCGCCGGCCGGCCCCGGTCGCCCCGCGGCGCCGCACATGGCGCCGCCCGGCTCGGCCGAGGAGCGCAGCACGTCCCGGACGAAGGCGCCCCGCCGCACCCCGAGGCCGCGCAGGGCGGGCCCGTGGTCGACGGCCACGACCACGGCCGCGCCCGCGAGCAGCGCCCGCCAGGCCGCGATCACCGCCCGGCGGACCGGCCGGGGGAGCCCGGCCAGCCCCTCCCGCAGCCGTCGGCAGTGGAACGGCACGTGGCGCTCCTCGTCCGCCAGGATCCGCCCCGCCACCTCCGCCACCAGTGGGTCCGCGGCCCCGTCCCGCACCGCCCGGTAGTACCGCAGCGCCACCACCTCGGCCACCATCAGCACCAGCAGCTCCACCCGCAGCCCCAGCAGCCGGCGCAGCCGGACGAAGACCGTGTCGCTCCAGTGGCCGGACAGCGTGTCCGCGCCGCCCGCCGCCAGCAGGAGCGCCAACATCCGCGCGTGGTTCTGTTCCTCGGCCACGAAGAGCCGGACCGCCTCCGCGTACGCCGCGTCCCCCGCGCGCCGCGCCTTGCCGATCAGTGCGGAGCCGTCCCCGTCCTCACCGACCTGGAACCGCTGCAGGCTCCGTACCAGTGCCGGATCCAGCGCGGCGCCCCCGCTCCAGGCGGGATCGCCCACCCGGGCGCGGCGCTCCCGCTCGGCCTCGAAGTCCCGTACCCATGCGTCGTACCCCCATTTGATCATGTTCAAAAACTAGCTTGATTTGAGCATGTTCAAAAGCGGGCGCGCGGGTCTGTAGCGGAACCGGGACAGGCGCGGGGGCGCCGGACGACGAAGAACCCCCGGTCCTCGGGACCGGGGGTTCTGTGTGCGCGGGAGCTGGGGACGGGTCAGGCGGTGGCCGAGAGGGCCGTCACCAGCGCCGGGGTGACCTGCTCGATCTGCCAGGCGCGGGCTCCGTAGGAGGCCAGGGCCTCGGCCACGGACGCGTCGGAGACTCGGAAGGGGGGCTCCCAGCACAGCCGCCGGACGCTGTCCGGGGTGATCAGGTTCTCCTGGGGCAGGTTCAGCCCCTCGGCCAGCGCGGAGACGGCCGTGCGGGCCGCGGCCAGCCGGGCCGCGGCGGCCGGGTCCTTGTCCGCCCAGGAGCGTGGCGGCGGGGGGCCGGCCGGGGTGGCCCCGGGCTGCGGCAGCTCGTTCTCGGGCAGGGCCTTGGCGCGGTCCACGGCCGCCATCCACTGCTCCAGCTGGCGCCGGCCGATCCGCTGCCCGTAACCGGGCAGGGCGGACAGCGCCTGCACGTTGAGCGGCAGGGCGAGGGCGGCCTCGACGATCGCCGCATCGCCCAAAACCTTGCCCGGGGATACGTCACGTCGCTGGGCGATCCGGTCGCGGGCCTCCCACAATTCGCGGACGACGGCCATCTGCCGGCGGCGCCGCACCTTGTGCATTCCGGAGGTCCGCCGCCAGGGGTCCTTGCGCGGCGGGGCGGGCGGGGCGGCGGCGATGGCGTCGAACTCCTGGTGGGCCCAGTCGAGCTTGCCCTGCCGGTCCAGCTCCTTCTCCAGCGCGTTGCGCAGGTCCACCAGCAGCTCCACGTCCAGGGCGGCGTAGCGCAGCCACGGCTCCGGCAGCGGGCGGGTGGACCAGTCGACGGCGGAGTGGCCCTTCTCCAGCGCGTAGCCGAGCACGCTCTCGACCATGGCGCCGAGCCCGACCCGGGGGAAACCGGCGAGGCGCCCGGCCAGCTCGGTGTCGAACAGGGAGGTGGGCACCATGCCTATTTCGCGCAGGCACGGCAGGTCCTGGGTGGCTGCGTGCAGGATCCACTCGGTGCCGGACAGCGCCTCGCCGAGCGAGGAGAGGTCGGGGCACCCCACGGGGTCGATCAGCGCGGATCCGGCCCCTTCGCGGCGGAGCTGCACCAGGTAGGCGCGCTGGCCGTAGCGGTACCCGGAGGCCCGCTCGGCGTCGACGGCCACGGGTCCCGTGCCCGCGGCGAAGGCCGCGACCACACGGGCGAGGGCCTCGTCGTCGGCGACCACGGGAGGGATGCCCTCGCGCGGTTCGAGCAGGGGGATGGGCAGCCCATCGGACGAAACCTCGTCGTCCGGGGGGCCGCCCCCGGTGGTGGTGCGCAGGTCTGCTGCGGTCTCTTGGGCGTCGGTCACCGGTCAAGGGTATCGGTGGATGCGGCGGGGGGGGGGGGGGGGGGGGGGGGGGGGGGGGGGGGGGGGGGGGGGGGGGGGGGGGGGTCCCGGGGGACAGGGGGGTATCTTCGGTGGGGGGGGGGGGA
>NZ_JBVHUE010000022.1:98269-126484 GCF_055565515.1 Streptomyces sp. NPDC028419
CTTTTTTTTTTTTTTTTTTTTTTCCCCCCCCCCCCCCCCCCCCCCTCCCCGGCCCCCCCCCCCCCCCCCCCCCCACCCCCCCCCCCCCCCCCCCCCGGGGTGGGAGGACGGACGTTCCCCCGGGTGCCCCGGTGCGCCGTCCGGTGGTGACCGGGGGCGTGGGCCGGGGACCCTGGGGACGGGTTCAGTGGATGATCCCGGTCCGCAGTGCGACGGCGACCATCCCGGCCCGGTCGCCGGTGCCCAGCTTGCGGGCGATCCGGGCGAGGTGGGACTTGACGGTCAGGGCGGACAGGCCCATCGAGACGCCGATGGCCTTGTTGGACTGGCCCTCCGCGACGAGGCGCAGGACCTCGACCTCGCGGCCGGACAGCTCGCGGTAGCCGCCCGGGTGGCTCGGGGCACCCGGGGGGCGGCGGTGCATCCGGGCGGCGGCCGCACCGATGGGCGCGGAGCCGGGCCGGCTGGGGAGCCCGATGTTGGTACGGGTTCCGGTGACGACGTAGCCCTTGACTCCGCCCGCGAGGGCGTTGCGTACCGCGCCGATGTCGTCGGCGGCGGACAGGGCCAGGCCGTTGGGCCAGCCCGCGGCACGGGTCTCGGAGAGCAGGGTGAGACCGGAACCGTCGGGCAGGTGCACGTCGGCCACGCAGATGTCGCGCGGGCTTCCGACGCGGGGGCGGGCCTCCGCGATGGACGAAGCCTCGATGACGTCACGAACCCCGAGAGCCCACAGGTGGCGGGTCACGGTGGAGCGGACGCGCGGGTCGGCCACGACAACCATGGCCGTCGGCTTGTTCGGGCGGTAGGCGACCAGGCTTGCGGGCTGCTCGAGAAGAACGGACACCAGGCCTCCTGAGGGAGTGGCGAGTGGGTGGCGGCCGGGGAAGGAGCCGCTACCCACCGTGCGGATGGTCACTCACTCCTTCGGCACGTCACCCGCCCGGCTTTAGGGAATGATCACGATTTAGTGAGTAACAATTCGGGCAATTCGGACGCGCGATCGATCAAGGGTCGATCAGAAGACCGCAACGGACGCCCCGTTCTGACAGCCGGTTACCGGCGCGGGCGGGGGTTCCCGGGTCCCGCCGGGGCCGTGGCGGCCGACGCCGGGGCGCCGCGCGACCACCCGCGGGGGCCGCGCGACAGGGCCGTCCGGCCCCTTCGCTACGGGTGGTGCGGACCGCGCCGCTGTGGCAGGGAGACCACCGCCGTGTCCACGGGCCCGACCGGAGGCAGCCCCGCGGTCTGGCACAGCAGGTCGCACCAGGCGGCCAGGTGGGCCGCCGTGTCGGGCACCCCGCCCACCCCCTCGCGGGGCGTCCACGAGGCTCTGATCTCGATCTGCGTCGCGGGCCGGCGCTCCGCGAGCCCGCCGAAGTAGTGCGACCCGGCCATCGTCACCGTGCCGCTCGCCTCCCCGTACGTCAGCCCGCGCGCGTCCAGCGCCCCGGTCAGCCAGGACCAGCACACCTCGGGGAGGAGCGGGTCGGCGGCCATCTCCGGCTCCAGCTCCGCCCGTACGAGCGTCACCAGCCGGAAGGTCCCGTGCCAGGCGTCGTGCCCGGACGGGTCGTGGAGCAGAATGAGCCGCCCGTCGGCGAGGTCGTCCTCGCCGTCGACGACCGCGGCTTCCAGCGCGTAGGCGTACGGGGCCAGTCGCTGGGGCGGTTTCGTCGGGTCGATCTCGATCCCGGGGCGCAGCCGCGCCTTCTTCAAGCCGTCGACCGCCCGCCGGAACGGGAGCGGGACGGAGCTCTCCTTCGCGCTGTCCACACCGTCAGCGCCATCTGAAAATCGTCCCTGAGCCGCAGCCATGCGGGGAAGACTAGGCGCAGCGGGCGCCCGTACGGCGCAGGGACACCCGCGCCGGGCCGGGCACTTCTTCATACGTGCGAAGATTTGGGTCGTGAGCGCCAACGAGAGCCCGAAGGGCACGCCGAGTCAGACGTACGATTCCGCCTTCCTGAAGGCCTGCCGCCGCGAGCCGGTGCCGCACACGCCCGTGTGGTTCATGCGCCAGGCGGGGCGCTCGCTCCCCGAGTACCGCAAGGTCCGCGAGGGCACGCAGATGCTGGAATCCTGCATGCGGCCCGACCTGGTCACCGAGATCACGATGCAGCCGGTGCGCCGCCACGGCGTGGACGCGGCCATCTTCTTCTCCGACATCGTGGTCCCGCTGAAGGCCATCGGCATCGACCTGGACATCAAGCCGGGCGTCGGCCCGGTCGTCGCCCAGCCGATCCGCCGCCGCGAGGACCTCGCACAGCTGCGCGACCTCACCCCCGAGGACGTCTGGTACGTCACCGAGGCCATCGGCCTCCTCACGAGTGAACTCGGCGGCACGCCGTTGATCGGTTTCGCCGGCGCGCCCTTCACCCTCGCGAGCTACCTCGTCGAGGGCGGCCCCTCCAAGAACCACGAGCACACCAAGGCCCTGATGTACGGGGACCCGGAGCTGTGGGCGGACCTGCTCGACCGGCTGGCCGAGATCACCTCCGCCTTCCTGAAGGTCCAGATCGAGGCGGGCGCCTCCGCGATCCAGCTCTTCGACTCCTGGGTCGGCGCGCTCGCCCCGGCGGACTACCGCCGCTCGGTGATGCCCGCCTCCGCGAAGGTCCTGGAGTCGGTCGCCTCCTACGGGGTCCCGCGGATCCACTTCGGCGTGGGCACGGGCGAGCTCCTCGGCCTCATGGGCGAGGCCGGCGCCGACGTCGTGGGCGTCGACTACCGGGTCGCGCTGGACGACGCCGTGCGCCGGGTCGGCCCCGGCAAGGCGCTCCAGGGCAACCTGGACCCGGCGGTCCTCTTCTCCACCACCGAGGCCGTGGAGGCCAAGACCCGCGAGGTCCTGGACGCGGCCGCCGGCCTGGAGGGCCACATCTTCAACCTGGGCCACGGCGTCCTCCCCACGACCGACCCGACGGCCCTGACCCGCCTGGTGGACTACGTCCACACCCAGACGCAGCGCTGACGCGCGTGGGCGGGCTGGTGATCGGCGCAGCCGATTCCAGCCCGCCCGGCGTTTGAGGGCATCCTTTGAGCCCGTCCGGCGTTTGAGGACCGGGGTCCGGGGCGGAGCCACCGGGGGTGGCGGGGGTCAGACCCCCGCGGCCCGCACCGCGGACACGGCCTTGCGCGCGGCGACCAGCACCGGATCCCACACGGGAGAGAACGGCGGGGCGTACCCCAGGTCGAGCGAGACGACCTGCTCGACCGTCATCCCGGCCGTCAGGGCCACCGCCGCGATGTCCACCCGCTTCGCGGCCCCCGCCCCGCCCACGATCTGGACCCCCAGCAGCCGCCCCGAGCGCTGCTCGGCCAACATCTTGACCGTCATCTCCGCCGCCCCCGGGTAGTACCCGGCCGTGTTCGTGGAGCGGATCGTCGAGGTCACGAAGCGCAGGCCCACCTCCCGCGCGTCCCGCTCCCGCAGGCCCGTGCGGGCGATCTCCAGGTCGCAGACCTTGCTCACCGCGGTGCCCACCACCCCGGGGAAGGTCGCGTAGCCGCCGCCCACCCCCGAGCCGATCACCTGACCGTGCTTGTTGGCGTGCGTGCCCAGCGGGATGTGCCGGGTGCGGCCCGACACCAGGTCCAGCACCTCCACGCAGTCCCCGCCGGCCCAGATGTTCTCGTGCCCCCGGACCCGCATGGCGAGGTCCGTCAGCAGTCCGCCCGACTCCCCGAGCGGCAGCCCGGCCGCCCGGGCCAGGCCGGTGCGCGGCTCCACGCCGATGCCGAGCACCACCACGTCCGCCGGGTACTCCTCGCCCGTCGCCGTGGCCACCGCCCGGGCCCGGCCCTCCTCGTCGGTGAGGATCTTCGTGACCTCGGCCCCCGCGACCGTACGGATCCCCATCCCGTTCATCGCCGAGTGCACCAGGCCGCCCATGTCCGGGTCCAAGCTGGCCATCGGCTGCGCGCCCCGGTGCAGGACGGTCACCTCGAAGCCCCGCAGGACCAGGGCCTCCGCCATCTCCACGCCGATGTAGCCCGCGCCGACCACCACCGCGCGCCGGACGTCCCCGCGTTCCAAGGTGTCCATCAGGCGCTGCCCGTCGTCCAGGGACTGGATGCCGTGCACCCCCCGCGCGTCGATCCCGGGCAGCCGGGGGCGGACCGGGCGGGCGCCGGTCGCCAGGACCAGCCGGTCGTAGCCCGTCCAGGATTCGGACCCCGATTCCAGATCCCGGGCGCGCACCCGCTGGCCGGCCGGGTCCAGCTCCAGCACCTCGGTCCCGGTGCGCAGGTCGATCCCGCGCGCCCGGTGCTCCTCGGGGGTCCGGGCGATCAGCTCGTCCGGACCGGCGACGGCCCCGCCGATCCAGTACGGGATCCCGCACGCGGAGTACGAGGTGAAGTGCGACCGTTCGAAGGCGACGATCTCCAGCTCCGCCGGGCCCTTGAGCCGCCGGGCCTGCGAGGCGGCGGACATCCCCGCCGCGTCGCCGCCGACCACCACCAGTCGTTCCGTCGCCGCCATCGCCCCTACCGTCCCTCCGTCGTCCTGCGCGTCGGTAACACGCTACGTCCGAACGGGCGTTCAGTCCGTCACGTCCCGCTCCGATTCCGGCGGCGCCGCGGCGGACCCCGCGGCGCGCCGCCCGCGCAACACCCGCCATCCCAGGGCGAGCAGCGCGGCGGCCCCGGCGAAGGGCAGCGCCGCCCCGAAGGCCAGCGCGATCCACCGCAGCGCCGTCGTGAACACCGACCAGCCGCCGCCCAGCGCGTCCGTGAAGGACGCCCCGTCGTCCTCGCCGGCCCCCTTGACCTGCCGCGGCTGCGCGACCTCCAGGGTGATCGCGGCGAGCGAGGTCTGGTCCGCCAGGGCCGTCTGTTGCGCCAGCAGCGACTCCAGGTCGGACTGGCGCCGGCTCAGCTCGCCCTCCAGCAGCACCACGTCACCGATCGCCGTGGCCTTCTCCATCAGCTCCCTGACCCGCACCACGCTCGCCTGCTGGGACTTCACCCGGCTGTCGACGTCCGCGAACTTCTGTGTCACGTCGAGCGCCTCGACCTTGCGGCCGAGCAGCTTCCCGCTGCCCTCCAGCGCGGTGAGGACCGCGTCGAACCGGTCCGCCGGCACCCGCAGGGTCAGTGACGAGGTCAGCGCCCCGTCGGCGTCCCGCCGGGTGCTCTCGGCGCCCACGAACCCGCCCGCGCCCTCGGCGGCGGACCGGGCCGCGGCCAGCGCCCCCTGGGCCTGCGCGGTCTCGATCGAGAGGGTGGCCGTACGGATGACCCGCGGGCGCCCGGCCACGGGCTGTTGCGGCCCCTTGCCCTGGTCGGCCGCGGCGGAAGGGGCGGCCGGGGCGGAAGGGGCGGCCGGGGCGGAAGGGGCGGCCGGGGGAGCGGGGGCCGCACCACCGGCGCCCTCGGCGTCCTGCCGGGCCGCCCCGGAGGCCGCCGCCGAGCTGTCGCCGCGGGCCGCGGAGTCCGCGGCGCAGCCGGTGAGCGCGAGCGCTCCGGCCAGGGCCAGGGCCGCGAGCGGGCGGGTGGTTCTCCTCGTCGGACGATCTGTGCGCATCGCGGGTCCCCCCAAGGGTTCGGCCGGTGTCCGCCCTTCGACGCGCGCCGGCCCGCGCGGGTTTCACCGGCCGGCCGCGGGCCGGTCCCGATGCGGTCACGGTCCGGCCACGGTGATCGGTCTGAGACGATGTGCCCATGCAGGAAGCGGACATGAGTACGGGCGCCGACGCCGACCCCGACCCCGATGCGCGGCGCGGCTCCGGCCGGCCCGGCCACGCGGTGGTCATCGGCGGCGGCATCGCCGGACTCGCGGCGGCCCACCGGCTGCTCGCCACCGGCGCGCGGGTGACCGTACTGGAGGCCGGTGCGCGGCTCGGCGGGAAGCTGCACGCCGGGGAACTCGCCGGGCTCCCCGTCGACCTCGGCGCCGAATCCGTGCTCGCCCGCCGCCCCGAAGCCGTGGAGCTGGCCCGGGCCGTCGGCCTGGGCGACGCCCTCCAGGCACCCGCCACCGCCACCGCCGCCCTGTGGACCCGCGGCGCCCTGCGGCCGATGCCGCGCGGCCACGTCATGGGCGTTCCGGGCGACCCGGCCCTGCTGGCCGCCTCGGGCGTGCTCTCCGCCGAGGGCCTCGCCCGGATCTCCGCCGACGCGGACCTCGCCCGCACCGAGTTGGGCGAGGACGTGGCCGTCGGCGCCTACGTCGCCGCCCGGCTCGGCCGCGAGGTCGTGGACCGGCTCGTGGAACCGCTGCTCGGCGGGGTCTACGCCGGGGACGCCTACCGGATCTCGATGCGGGCCGCCGTGCCCCAGCTCTTCGAGGCCGCCCGCACCCACCGCTCGCTCGCCGAGGGCGTGCGGGAGATCCAGCGCCGGGCCGCCGAGCGGCCGCAGGACACCGGCCCCGTCTTCGCGGGCATCGAGGGCGGCATCGGCCGCCTCCCGGTCGCCGTCGCCGCGGCCTGCCGCGCCGCCGGGGCGCGGATCCTGACCGGGGCGCCCGTGCGCGAACTGCTGCGCACGCCCGCGGGCTGGCGCGTGGTGACCGGCGGCTCCGGCTCCGCCCCGGCCGAGGTCATCGAGGCCGACGCCGTGGTCCTGGCCACCCCCGCGGGCCCCGCGGCCACCCTGCTGGAGCGCCTCGCGCCCGCGGCCGCCGGCGAGCTGCGCGGGGTCGACTACGCCTCGATGGCGTTGGTCACCCTCGCCTTCCGGCGCTCCGAACTGCCGGCCGGGCTGACCGGCAGCGGCTTCCTGGTGCCGCCGGTGGACGGCCGCACCATCAAGGCCTCCACCTTCTCCAGCAACAAGTGGGCCTGGTCGGGCGCCGACCCCGACCTGTTCCTGCTGCGGACCTCCGTCGGCCGCCACGGCGACGAGGCCGTCCTGGAGCGGGAGGACGCCGAGCTGGTCGACGTATCGCTCGCGGACCTCGGCGAGGCCGTGGGGCTGGCCGCCCGCCCGGTGGCCTCGGCCGTCACCCGCTGGACCGGCGGACTGCCGCAGTACCCGGTCGGGCACCTGGACCGGGTGGCCCGGATCCGGACGGCCGTCGCGGCCCTGCCCGGGCTCGCGGTGTGCGGCGCGCTGTACGACGGCGTGGGCATCCCGGCGTGCGTCGCCAGCGCCCACCGGGCCGCCGACGCGGTGGCCGGGGCATGGGCCGCGGGGCGCTCCGGCGCGGTCGCGGCGGGCTCCGCGAGCGCCTTCGGCACCCCAGGCACAGAGCACTGATCAGGACACGGGACAATAGGCACATGACTGCACCAGAGAAGATTCCCAACGCGGGGAAGAAGGCCAAGGACCTCAACGAGGTCATTCGCTACACCCTGTGGTCCGTCTTCAAGCTGAAGGACGTCCTCCCGGAGGACCGCGCCGGTTACGCCGACGAGGTCCAGGAGCTGTTCGACCAGCTCGCGGCGAAGGACATCACCGTCCGCGGCAGTTACGACGTCTCCGGCCTGCGCGCCGACGCGGACATCATGATCTGGTGGCACGCCGAGACCTCGGACGAGCTGCAGACCGCCTACAACCTGTTCCGCCGCACCAAGCTGGGCCGCGCGCTGGAGCCGGTGTGGTCGAACATGGCCCTGCACCGCCCGGCCGAGTTCAACAAGTCGCACATCCCGGCCTTCCTGGCCGACGAGAACCCGCGCGACTACGTCAGCGTGTACCCCTTCGTACGCAGCTACGACTGGTACCTGCTGCCCGACGAGGACCGTCGCCGCATGCTCAAGGACCACGGCATGATGGCCCGCGGCTACCCGGACGTGCGTGCCAACACCGTCGCCTCCTTCTCGCTGGGCGACTACGAGTGGATGCTGGCCTTCGAGGCCGACGAGCTGTACCGCATCGTCGACCTCATGCGTCACCTGCGCGCCTCCGAGGCCCGCATGCACGTCCGCGAAGAGGTGCCCTTCTACACCGGGCGCCGCAAGTCCGTCGCCGATCTGGTGGCCGGGCTCGCCTGATACCTCCCCTGGGGGGAAGGACCGGAAGACCGCGTGTTCAGACCGACGCCGGCTTCCGGGGATCGGGAGGCCCTGCCCCCGAATCGACGCAGCCGGAGATCCCGCCCGGAAGTTCAGACGACTGGCGGCAGCGGCACCCTTCGGGGGCCCGCTGCCCGGTCGTCCAGCGACACCGGTGCGGGCTCCGGATGCGGCGCACACGCGACGCGCCACCCCGCCGTGGCACCCGTCAGCAGATACCGCTCCACGTGCCGGTCCACGCAGTCGTTGCGTCCGCCGACCACTCCGTGGGTGCCGGCCCCCGTCTCCGTGACCAGCGCGGCCCGCGGCCCGAGCCGCCGCTGGAGTTCCAGCGCCCCCGGGTAGGGGGTCGCCCCGTCCCGCTCGGCGGCCACCACCAGCGTCGGGGGCAGCGCCGCGCGCACCTCGTCGCCCCCGCCCGCGCCCACGTCGACCGGGCGCTGCCGCCGCGCGGCGGCCGGCCAGGAGGCGCAGGGCAGGTTCAGGAAGGCGTTGGACCAGGTCTCGAAGGGGGCGGTCCGGGCCAGTTCGGTGTTGTCGCGGTCCCAGGTGGCCCAGTCCGCGGGCCAGGGCGCGTCGTTGCACAACACCGCCGTGTAGACCGCCCGCGCGTTCTCGTCCTCGGCGGCCGCCGCCGGGTCCGGCCCGGCCTGCTCGATCAGCGGCCCGGGGTCGCCGCGCAGGTAGGCGCCGAGCGCCGCCGCCCGCCGCGGCCAGACCTCGTCGTAGTACGCCGCCCGCAGGTACGCCGCCTGCAACTCGCCGGTGCCGACGACCCCGCCCGCGGGCTCGCGGGCCACCCGGGCCCGGACCTTCTCGTAGCTCGCGGCGACCGCCGCGGCCGTACGGCCCAGCCCGTAGACGTCGTGGTGGCGGCCCGCCCAGGCGCGGAAGTCGGCCCAGCGCCGCTCGAAGGCGGCCGACTGGTCGAGGTTGTTGCGGTACCAGATCCGTGCCGGATCCGGATCGACCGCCGAGTCGAAGACCAACCGGCGCACCTGGCCCGGGTAGAGCGTCGCGTAGACCGCCCCGAGGTAGGTCCCGTACGAGGCCCCCAGGAAGTTGAGCCGCGCCTCGCCCAGCGCGGCCCGCAACACGTACAGGTCCCGGACGTTGTCGAGGGTGGTGTAGTGCGCCAGCGCCGCGCCCGCCCGTCGCGCGCAGCCCCGGGCGTACTCCTCGGCGGCCGCGAGCCGCTGCCGCTTGTAGGCCGGCGAGGGCAGCTGGGGGACCTGGGTGGGACCCTGGGGCCGCGCCGCGGGGTCCCGGCAGGAGAGGGGGGCCGAGCGGCCGACCCCGCGCGGGGCGTAGCCGACCAGGTCGTAGGCGGCGGATACGCGCTGCCACTCGGGGAGGTCGGCGACGAGCGGGAAGTACATGCCGGAGGCGCCGGGGCCGCCGGGGTTGTAGACGAGGGAGCCCTGGCGCTCGCCCCTGGCGCCGGTGGCGGTGACCCGGCTGACGGTCAGCGAGATCTGCGGCCCGTCGGGGCGGGCGTAATCGAGCGGTACGCGCAACAGGGCGCAGCGCACGGGGGCGGCCAGCCCCTCGCTCGCGGGGCACGCGCGGAAGTCGAGCCGGTGCGCGGCGGCCCGGTGGGCGACGACCTCGGCCCCCAGGCGCCCGGCGCGCTCGACGGCGGTCTCGGCGCGGGGGACGCGGGGGCCGGGGTCCTCGGCGGCCCGGGCGGTGGCCGTCGGTGCGCACAGGGCGAGGGAGAGGAGCGCCGCGGCGGCTCCGTAGCGGGTCGGCGTCGTCCGCATGGCGGCCCCTGTCGTCTCATCGGATCAACAGATGGGACGACAGGCGGGTGCGGTTGTACAGGATCACCGCCGGGTGTCGCGCTCAGTACTCCCGTTGCCGCGGCAGCGTCCCCCGGTTGCCGCAGGACAGCGCGGCGCGCAGGCCCGGATCCCCGACGGCGCGCACCCCGCGCACGGCGATGGCGGCGAGCGGTTCGCCGCGCCCGCGCTCGCGGTCCAGTGCGCTCAGCAGCCGCTGTCCGGCGGGGGAGGCCCACGCGGAGTAGGGGTGGGACTCGAAGCGGGCGATGCCCAGGCAGCCCAGCGTGAGGATCAGCGGCAGCGCGAACCAGCACATGATGAAGGTGGGGGAGGCGCCGCCGGAGGGCACCACGAGGGAGGCGGCGGCCATCACGATGATCAGCGCGCTGGCCCCGCGCACGGCTTCGACCCCGGAAGCGACCCCCGCCCGGGCGCTCTCGGTCAGGGCGAGCCCGGCCTCGCCGAGCCGCTCGGCGAGCGCCCGTACGGCGTCGTGCGCGGCCACCGCGGCGCGGACGGACTCCACCGGCGACTGCCCGTCGGGGCCGAAGGCGTCCAGCGCCGAACGCTCCAGCGGATCGCGGCCGACCGGATCCAGTACCGTCGCCCACCCGGTGGGGGTCAGCAGCAGGCGCCGCTGGCGCTCCATGGAGAGCAGCGTCAGCTCGGCGACCCGCCGGGGACCGCCCGCCAGGTAGGCGACCTCGTACAGGTTCAGTTCGTCGTGGTGGTGCGCGGCGCCGCCGCCGGGGAGGGGCGGCGCGTCGTCGGTCGCGGCGTTCAGCAGGCGGGCGCACGACAACAGCGCTCCGGCCCAGGCCGTCAGGAGGAACGGGACCCAGAACATGGCCGATTTCTACAAGATGTTGAAGCTCCTGGTCGGGGGTGGTGCCGAGGTGTGAACACCTCGTGATGCGCTCGTGATGACGGCTCTCGTGATGATGGGTCTGGTGGTGATGGGTCTCGTGGTGAAGGGTCAGGAACTGCTGGAGCAGCTGGAGCCGGACGAAC
Source organism: Streptomyces sp. NPDC028419 (assembly GCF_055565515.1). Taxonomy (NCBI): domain Bacteria; kingdom Bacillati; phylum Actinomycetota; class Actinomycetes; order Kitasatosporales; family Streptomycetaceae; genus Streptomyces; species Streptomyces sp. NPDC028419. The sequence goes on from NZ_JBVHUE010000022.1 coordinate 109,029, forward strand.
TGCTACAGCTGGAGCTGCTGCAACTCGACCCGCCACAGCTCGAACCGCTGGAGGAGCTCCCGCAACCGCTCCCGGAGGAGCCGCAGCCCGATCCCGTCGACCCCGAAGCGCCGCAGCTCGACCCGGAGTTCCCGCCGCAGCCGCTCGCTCCGCCGCCGTCGCTCCCGGCGCACCATACGACGGGCAGCACGTCGGGGGAAGACCCGGACCCGTGGGTGTCGTGATGCGCCCGCGAAGCCCTGGACGAGGAGGTGGCGCGGGCGCCGCCGAGCCGGGCGGCGGGCAGCAACTGCGCCCGCAGGTACGGGTCCCGGACGCCCGCCAGGCCCGAGAGCGCGGCCTGAACCGGTGCGCCGCGGTCGCGCGCGTGCTGGGCGCGGGTCTCGTTCAGGGCCCGCCGCCCGGCCGTGGTGATCCGGCCCCGTGCCCGGGAGGCGCCCACCGCGCCCGCTACCGCGCCGCCCAGCAGGGCGGGGAGCACCTCGACGACGAAGGGCACGTGGAAGGAATGGTCCATCGGCCCCGCGAACTGCACGATGGTGGCCGCGACCGCCAGCGGAAAGCCCAGCAGGCAGACGACGACCTGGACGATCCCCCAGCGCCGCCAGATCCGGCCGGTGCCGGGCAGGGCGATCAGCCCGCGGTGGGCCAGGTCGTCACCGATCTCCTGGACGGCGGGATCCCGCATCGCCGCCAGCCGCAGCACGTGCAGGGCCCCCGAGGGCGCCGTGGAGTGCGCCAGGAGCACCGCCCGCTCGGCGGGGTCGTGGGCCCGTACCCCCGGCAGGGCGTGGACGATGCCGGGACCGCCGACGACGAGCCGACCGTCGCACAGCAGTGAGACGAGCGCGGCGTCGACCACCCGACCCGGACCGCCGGAGAGGAAGGCGGCCTCGGAGAGGTCGTGCAGCCGGGGCACGGGACCGGCCGGGCGGGTGCGGAAGCGGCGGATGCCCAGGTGCAGCGCGAGCGAGGAGACGAGGACGGCCAGCCAGACGCAGCCGGCGAGCGCGTTCATCTCGCACCCCGCCCCGCCGCGGCGGCGGCGTCCGCGGGGCGGTCGGCGCGCACGGCACCGGCACGCGCGCCGGACGCAGGGTGCGCGGGGTGCGCGCTACCGGTCGCGCCCGGCCGCGGCGGCCTGCGCCGCCAGGGCAACAGGATCCGCATCCAGCGGGCCAGCGGCCCGACGGGGCGGACCCCGGCCCGGTCCTGCCACCACTCGGTGAGCAGGCGCCGCGCCGCGGGGTCCTCGGGCAGGTCCTGGATGAGGAGGTGCTCGGCGAAGTCGAGCGCGTCGCGCCGGTAGCCCCCGGTCATGGGGCGGGTCCGGGCGTACCGCAGGAAGCCCTCGCGGTAGGCGGTCGCCCCCAGCACCTCGACCAGCTCGGGCGCCAGCTTGCGCACCACCCCGGCGCGCTTGGCGGCGAGCGCGCGCGACTGCACCCGCAGCCGCTGCCCGTCGAAGCCCTCGGGCACGGGCGTCCCGGCGACCAGCGCCGACAGCAGGGCGGCCTGGCCCAGCCCGACCCGGGTGCGGGCGGCGGAGAGGTCCCCGGTGGTGGTGGCGGGGCGGGTGCGTGCGGGGGCGTCCGCGGCGGCGGGCCGCGGGCGACGGTCGCCGCGCCCGACCACCGCGCGGATCGTGCTCAGCTCGGCCGCCAGCTCGGCCTCCGGCGGGAAGTCGTCGTCGCGCTCCAGCAGCACCCCCGGCGGGTCCACCCGCTCGCGCAGCCCCGCCAGGAGGTCGAGGACGACCGGTGCGACGGGGTGCGCGTGGGTGTCGTGCCACACCCCGTCGCGTTCGACCCCGCCCGCCACGTGGACGTACGCCAGTGCCTCCAGCGGGATCGCGTCGAGCGCGGCCAGCGGGTCCTCGCCCCGGTTCACCCGGTTCGTGTGCAGGTTCGCCACGTCGATCAGGAGCCGCACCCCGGTCCGCTCGACCAGCTCGGCGAGGAACTGGCCCTCGGTCAGCTCCTCGCCCGGCCAGGAGATCAGTGCGGCGATGTTCTCCAGGGCCAGCGGGACCGGCAGCGCGTCCTGGGCGATCCGCACGTTCTCGCACAGCACGTCCAGGGCGTCCCTGGTCCGGGGCACGGGCAGCAGGTGCCCGGCCTCCAGCGCCGGCGAGGAGGTCCGTACGAAGGCGATGTGCTCGCTCACCAGCGGCGCGCCCAGGGCCACCGCCCGTTCGGCCAGCGCGGCGAGCCGGGCCGGGTCGGGGCGGTCGGCGCCGCCGAGCCCCAGGCCGACGCCGTGCGGGACGACCGCGGTGCCGCGCTCGCGCAGCCGCAGCAGGGACGAGGGGAGGTGGCCCGGGCAGATGTTCTCGGCCACCACCTCGACCCAGTCCAGGTCCGGCAGCCGTTCCACCGCTTCCGCGATCTCGGGCCGCCAGCCGATGCCCACCCCCAGGTGTGCCGTGCGCTCCATGTACCCCTCGCCCCCTTCCACGCGGTCCTTCGCCGGTGTCATGACCCCGGCGAAGAGCAGCCAACCGCAGAAAGGGACGTTCAGAGCAACATTTGAGGTTCCGCGCGGCGGCCCGCCGGGCGCGGGGGCGGGGCCCCGGGAGGACCGTTACCGAAGCCGTCCGCGCAGGGCCGGGTGGTCGGAGACCACCGTGCAGGAGCCCGGCGCGATCTCGGTGAAACCGGCGTCCCGCACCACCGGCAGTCCGCTCCCGGCCAGTGCGGCCCAGCGCTCTGGGCCGGCCGTCCGCACGGCGAGCCGGAAGCCGTCCGCCCGCCAGGCCGCCCGCTCGGGCCCGGTCAGCTCCCACCAGGCGAGCTGCGCCGCGTGCCCGACCTGGGCCATCTCCTTGCCCGCCGACATGTCCAGCTGGGGGTTGAGCCACAGCACGGGCACCCCGGGCTCCGCCGGCGGCACCGGTTCCGGGTCGTCCAGGTCGGTGCCGGACACCTGGAGCTTGGCGAGCTCCTTGGGCCAGCCGTCCAGCGGGACCGGCGGGAACACCCGGACCTCGGACTCCCCGCCCCGCACCGTGATGCCCGGCAGGGTCTGGGCCTTGCGCCACTCCGCCCCGCGCGCCCGGCGCACCACCTTGCGGATCCGCGCGTCCTGCCAGTCGTGCACGGCCCGGGCCCACTCGCCCTCGCCGAGCGCCCGCTCGTCCGAGAGCAGCACCAGCACCGCGCGGGCCGCCGTCTCCAGCGCGTCCGTCCGGGCCGGCGGCGCGGTCTTCTCCAGCCGGACCACCAGCGGCAGCACGAACTGCGGCGCCTCGTCGCGGGCGAGGTGCTCCGTGTGGAAGGGACTCTCGGGCTCGGCGGGGGTGGTGACGTTGGCGGCGACGGCGTCGCGGGCGGTGTCGGGGGCGCTCATCCGGCCAAGTCTGCCACCCCGCCCGCCCGTCTCCGCCGGCAGGAGTTTGCCGGGGAGGGCTCCCGCGGGCGAGGAGCCGCCGGAGTCCGGGTCGGTGTCTCGTACGGCTCGGACTGTGCGGGTACGGCCAGCACCACCAGATCCTGTCCGGAGTCGTGGGCGGCGATCAGATCACCGGGGGTCGGCCCAGCTGGGTCATCCGCCGCACGGTCCGCCAGTGCATGGGTCGCCTCGGCGGGTAGGGCACCCGCAGGCCTTCGAAGAAGCCGGCCCACCAGGCCGCCAGGCCGGACAGCGGGGGCCGCTGCGCGATCGTGTACGCGGCCCACGTCCCGAGGTAGACCGGGACCAGGACGGCGGGCAGGTGCCGCTTGGCCAGCCAGACGCGGTTCCGGCCCGTGTTGCGGTAGTACACCGCGTGCCGGGACGCTTCCGTACGCGGGTGTTGCAGCACCATGTCGGCCCGATAGTCGATATCCCAGCCGGCGTCGAGCGCCCGCCAGGCGAAGTCCGTTTCCTCGTGGGCGTAGAAGAACGTGGTGGGGAAGTCGCCTACTTGGTCGATGACGCTCATGCGGATGGCGTGGCCGCCGCCGAGGAACGTCGTCACCGGCCCGGACACCAGCGGGTTCTTGCCTCCCAGGCGAGGGACGTGCCTGCGCTGACTCGCCCCGGTCTCGTCCGCGATGCGGAAGCCCGCGATACCCAGGCGGGGCTTTCCGGCGAACGCTTCCCGGACCAGCCGGAAGGTGTCGGTGCGGGGCAGCAGGCCGTCGTCGTCCAGGACCACGACGACGTCCACGCCGCCCCGCTCGCGCAGCCAGGCCACGCCGGCGTTCCGGCCGCCGGGGATGCCCAGGTTCTCCGGCAACTCGACACCGTGCACGCCGTCCGGGAGGGGTGGGAGCTCCACGCCCTGGCCCAGGACGACGACGGTTGCCGGATCGCCTTCCTGGACGGCCACCGAGTCCAGCAGGGCCCGTAGTTCTGCGGGCCGATCTCCCATGGTCAGGACCACAACCCCGATCTTCGACATTCGTTGCCTGTTCCTCTCACACGTGGTTTCGCAGTAGTTCGCCCGCACGCTGGTCCAGGCTGGCCGCGCCGGCCACGCCGCGCTTGCGGTACCGGGTCGCCGCCGCCTGGATCTCCCTGACCGCCTGCCTGTTGCGGTCGGAGATCACGTCGCCCATGAAGTCCAGGGACCGGGCCCACAGGCCCACGGCCTCTTCGTGCCGGCGCTGCCCGGCCACCGATCGTCCCAAGTCGGCCATGGTCAGCCCATGCTTGAGCTGGTACGTGCCCGGGGTGCGGCCCGCCAGGGCCCTCCGATAGTGCCGCTCCGCAGCACGGTGCTCGTTCATCGCGGTCAGGGTCTTTCCCATGTGGGAGGCGACCGTGGCTACTACCGGGCCCGAGGCGGCGGCGTAGGCGGGGACAGGGTCCCGGGTGTCTGTCACGGCGTCCTCGGCGGCCAGCAGGGCACGTGCCGCCCTGGCGCCTTGCCCGCTGGCCCCGTACGCGCGGGCGCACGTCACCAGGAGCAGGGCCTCGGTTTGCCGGTCGACCTTCCCCGCCGCCCTGCCCAGGGCGGCTTCGGCCAGCTCCGGACAAGAGCGGGGGTGGCCCAGGTCAAGGGCCTGATGGGTCAGGGCCCGCATCATCCACGCGGCATGGCCGTTCGGGTCGGCCTCACAGGCCAGCTGATAGCCCAGCAGGTAGTACCGCTGCGCGAGGCCCTCCCGGCCGAGGTCGTGGTGTTTCCACCCGACCAGGCAAGCCAGCTGGGCCGCCGCCGCGAACGCCTCGGAGCGGACCTCGGCGGAGGGAAACCGGGCGGTGAGCATCGGGGCGACGGTGTCGGTGAGGTAGGCGGTGACGGTGGTCAGGCCGTGGCCACCGCCCATGCGTTCGTCCACGCTGCGGAACGTCTCGGTGAGCTGGCGGACGGTGCTCACCTCGGCGAGGCCGACACTGCCGCCGCTCTCGGCGGCTCGGAGCGTCGCGGCGACCGGTCCGTGGTCGTAGGCCAGCGGCAGGCCGACGGCGGCGGCGGTGAACGCGGCGCCGAGGAAGTCACGGCGACGTTGCATGACTGATCTCCCGAGATCGGCGATGGCGGCCAGCGGATCGGCTTCCATGACGCCACCGATGGCAGCGGAGCCTAGACCGATCTCGGCGACCGTCACCCGTCGCTTCGCCCGTCTCGTCAGGGCCTCGGCAATGTAGAACGGCGTCCGGCCGGAGGGTGCACCCCCTGCAACCCAGTAGGCGACGGCCGACGGCCCCGTACCCAACCGCTGACCGGCCTCGGCCGCCACAGAGCGGATCTCCCTGGCCAGCGCGTAGTACGTGGCCCCGGACTCGGCGATCACGTCTGCCAACGCGTTGTTCGGTGTCCGGTCCCCTGCCAATGTCGGCCCCCTCGGAAGCGATCTTGAACGGGTTGAACGGGTTGCCGCTTCGTCCACGGTACTCACTTTCCGTGCTGGGGCGTTCACTGTTCATCAGCCCGCCCGGGGCTGCACCACCGCTCCTTCCGGTGGAGGCCACCCCTGCCCCGAGCGGTGCCCGCCGGGGTGGCGGGGAGGCGGTCCCGAGCCGATCCGGTCGCAACCTCCCCGTCGCCCCCCTTCCGCCGAACCCGAGGAGACCACCGTGACGTTGACCGACGCCGACCAGTCCGCCGCCCTCGCCGGCTCAACCGTGGTGGTCACCGGGGGCGGGGGCTTGGTCGGCTCCCGCATCACCGCCCGACTTCGCGGGGCCGGGGCCCGCGTGATCGCCATGGGCAAGCTCGACGCCTACCCCGCCGCCGTCTACGCCGACCTGTTCGGCGTCCACACCACCGACCGGGACACCATCGTGGGCGACATCGCCGACGCGACCCTGGTGGACCACGTCGTCCGGAAAGCGGACTATGTGATCCATGCCGCCGCTGTCGCCGACGTGGCCGCCTGCACCCGCAACCCGATGGCCGCGATCCAGACCAATGTCACAGATACCCAGGTCCTCCTGGACGCGGTCCGCCGCTGCAACGCCCGGGTGCGCCGGTTCGTGTTCGTCTCCTCGGCGGCCGTCTACGGCAACGGCGACCCCAAGCGCCACGACGTGCAGACATGGAACGAAGACCAGCCCCTGGCCCCGCTCTCGGTGTACGCGAACACGAAGGCGTGGGGGGAGGCGCAAACCGCGTTGGTGTTGGGCAAGGCCAACGTCTCCCACACCTCGGTCCGATACTTCTCCGTCTACGGCGAACCGCAGACCGTCAAGGAGGGATCGCACTCCTGGGTGGTCGCCTGGATGGCGATGCGCGCGAAGCTCGGCCTTCCCCTGCACGTGAACGGCGGCGGCCGGCAGGTCCGAGACTTCGTCCACGTCGAAGACATCGCCGATGCCACTATCAGGGCCACGCTCGCCCCCGGCGCCGACGGACAGACCCTCAACATCGGCACCGGCCGGGCCACCTCCATCGCCGACGTGGCCCAGCTCATCCGCAACCACTACCCCGACGCCGAGTTCCAGGACAGGCCGCTTCCCGAGGGCGACCCGCTCGGCGGGACGGCTGGCACGGCCCGCATGACCGCGGCCCTGGACTGGGAGCCCCGGATCGCGGTGGCCGAGGGCGTGGCCCGCTACGTGGCCTGGCTCGACAACACCCCCGCCGCTCTGCCCGACTTCCTGCGCCGTGAGGCCGCCGAAGCCGCCTGAACCGCCCCGCCCCGACGACGACCAGGAGCAAGCCAGATGCCCGAGTCCCTCCGTATCGGTGACTACGTCCGCTCCCCGGCCGCGTCCGGGCTGGACGCCACCGGATACGCCAAGATCGGCGAGTTCGAGCTGTCCGACTTCCTCACCTGCTGGGACGCCCTCCACGACGACGCCCTACAGGTTGTGCCCGAGCGGATCCACCCCACAGCGCAGATCCACCCCGCTGCGATCATCGGCGAAGACGTCATCATCGGGCCGGGGGTCCGCGTTCACGAATTCTCGACCGTCCGCAAGCGGTCCGTCCTCACCGCCGGCGTGTCCGTGGGCTTCGGGTGCGAAGTGACCCACTCCTTCGTGGGGGAGAACACTGTTCTCGGCCACCAGGTCGGCGTCGGACACTCCATCATCGGGACCGACGCCCACCTGTCCGCGAACCTCGTGATCGCGGCGATCAGCTTGTGGAACTACGACATGCGCGTACCCATCAAGGAAATCGCCCTGCACGGTCCCGGCGACGAACCGCCCTACCGGTGCACCACGTCCCAGTTCGGCGGCCTGATCGGCGACCACGTCCAGACTGGCAGCATGATCACCCTCGGCCCCGGCATTGCTGTGGGTCGACACTCGGCCATCGCCGCGAGCGTCTGCATGGGCAGCACCGTCGTTCCCCCGGCCAGCGTCGTACGGTCGTCTTCACCCGAAGTGATCATCGAGCCCCGCCGGATCTGACCGTCGTGCCGGCCGACTCCCGCCCCCGCCGGGGAGCTCGCCGATGGGCCTCGGTCCAGCGGGTCCGGGCCCCCGCGGCCCGCACGGCATCGGTCATGGAGAGGCGCTCAAGTAGATTGGATCGAAGACTACTTGTATTTCATGGCTACTTCCTGAAGAAACAAGGTCAAGCGCAGTGAAGAGTGATCTTTTCGCATCAGAGAACCTGGCCCAGGCGCCCACCGCCCCCGGCATGGAGCTGCAGAACGCCAAATCCGTCAAGTACACCGTCAACGGTGAAATGCTCGCCCGCCAGGGCGCGATGATCGCCTTCCGGGGCAACCTCCAGTTCGAGCGCAAGGGCCAGGGCATCGGTGGCATGCTCAAGCGCGCGGTCACCGGCGAGGGCCTGCCCCTGATGTCGGTCCGCGGCCAGGGCGAGGCGTGGTTCGCGCACCAGGCCGGGAACTGTTTCATCGTCGAGATGGAGCAGGGCGACGCGCTGACCATCAACGGTCGTAACGTCCTGTGCTTCGACCCGACCCTGTCCTACGAGATCAAGATGGTGAAGGGCGCCGGGATGACCGGCGGCGGCCTCTTCAACAGCCTCTTCACCGGCTACGGCAAGCTCGCCCTGGTCTGCGACGGCAACCCGATCGTCATACCGGTCACCGCGCAGGCGCCCGTCTACGTCGACACGGACGCGGTCGTCGGCTGGAGCGCCCAGCTGGAGACCGGCCTGCACCGCTCGCAGTCCGTCGGCTCGATGATCCGCGGCGGCTCCGGCGAGGCCGTCCAGCTGATGCTGCGCGGCGAGGGCTTCGTCATCGTCCGCCCGAGCGAGGTCACGGAAGCGGCCGCCGCCCACTGACCGGCCGACCGCCCACGACGGTACCCGGCGGCGCGGCCGGGTACCGTCGTGGGCATGGACCAACCGCAGCACCCGGACGAGAGCACCACGTACTGCCCCGCCCCCGCCACCCCGGCCGGCCGCGTACCCGGACCGCCCTACGCGGACTGCCTGCAGTGCGGCAAGCCCACCGAATACGGCGTCGCCACCCCGGGCGTGGTCCTGTGCCCGGTCTGCGAATGGCAGGAAGCCCAACGCACGGCCTGCTCGGGCTAGTGACCTGACCGGGTCTGCTGACCGGTGAGGCCCGCCAGGTGTCCGCGTGGCTGCGCGCGGTGGCCGCGGGGAGGGTGGACGTCACCGAGCCCGATGCCGAAGGTGAGCTGTCGCCGGACACGGAGTTCATCGAGCCGGTCGTAGCTTTCAGCCTCGCCGATCGCACCGAAGACGGGACCGCGGTGATTCGCGTTCATCTGTCCCTGGAGGCGGCGCCCCCGTGGCGGCAGGGTGAGGGCGGGGCCGCCATCTACCAGTACGTCGTGAAGGTCGGGTCGGACGCCGCAGCACTGCTTCGTGCGGCTGACCAATGGGATGTCGCCCTGGGTCTCTTCCCGGCCCGCTGATCCGGACACCGGACGCCGCCGCCTTGGTGCGTGCCGGGGCGCGGGCCGCTATCCGGCCAGAGCGGACGTCGTATCGGCCAAGCATGTCTCACCACCCGTAGTGGGCCGGCTGCCTTCGGTAGCGTCCGCCTTCCGGGCATGATCCTTTTGAAGGGGATTCTGATGAGTGAGACCACGGTGGCGCCGGTGCTGGGGCAATTGCTGACCGCGTTGGCGGCGTTGCCCGCCACGGCGGGCAAGTTCGACTCGTGGACGGGCGGCGGTGCGAACGACGAGCTGACGGCCGAGGACGTCATCGCCGCGGCCCCGGCCGGAATGCTGGCCCAGCTGGCGGAGCTGGCCCAGGTGAGCGAGGCGGAGGTCGCCGCCTCCCTGGCCGTGGAGATCCCCGTCCTCGTGGACGCGATCCCGGCCGAGACCATCGCCGCGTTCCGGGCAGCCGCGAAGATCGCCGCTCTGACGCCGCAGGAGGAGTCGGCGGCCGAGCAGATCGAGGCCGAGGCCCGTCAGCTGGCGGCCGCCCTGCCCCAGAGCCGCTCCTGGCTCGGCGCCGGCCCCAACGATCCCCTGACCGAGGAGCAGGTCGTACGGGCCATCGGCGACGGCGAGCTCACCGCGGCCGCGGCCGCGCGGGGACTGGACAAGGCCGAACTCATCGCGGAGCTGGTGAAGACCCTGCCGCTCTTCATCGACGCGATCTCCCCGAACGGCTGGGTCGACCTGGACATCCTGCGGTTCGTCCTGGCCCAGGACGACGTGGACGTCACGTCCGCGTAGTTCTGCCCGACCTCCACACCCGACGTTCGAATGGGGACGACCACATGCTGACGCTCAACACCAACATCATGTCGCTGACCACGCAGAACTACCTGAACATCACCGGCTCCACGATGGGTGTCGCCGCCGAACGGCTCGCCTCCGGACAGCGGATCAGCTCGTCGCAGGACGACGCCGCGGGGCTGGCCGTCTCCGACCGGATGACCACCCAGATCAACGGCTCCGTCCAGGCCAGCCGCAACAGCAACGACGCCATCAGCCTCGCGCAGACCACCGAGGGCGCGCTCAAGGAGGTCACCGACAACCTCCAGCGGATCCGGATGCTGACCGTGCAGGCCGCCAACGGCATCTACGCCGTCAGCGACCGCCGGGCCCTCCAGCAGGAGGTGGACCAGCGGTTGGAGGCCATCGACACCATCGCGCAGCAGACCCAGTTCAACGGAATCAAGGTCCTCGCGAAGAACACCAGCATGAACTTCCAGACCGGCGCCAACGACGGCGACATCATCGCCGTCACCATGAGGGCATTGAACGTCAACACGCTCGGGCTGGAGGGCTACGACGTCTCCAAGACGCTCGCCTTCACCAGTGAAACCGACCCGACCAAGGTCACCTACCCCGGCACGGACGGCCGGACGGTGACCGCCGACCGGCCCGGAGCGACCGGAGGGGACGGCACGCTTCTCGTCGACCCGCTGTCCACCATCGACGCCGCCCTCGTCGAGGTCACCTCACTCCGGTCGATCCTGGGCGCGGTCCAGAACCGCTTCGAGTCGAACATCCGCACCCAGGACACCGCCGTGGTGAACCTCAGCGCCGCCCGCGAGCGCGTCGAGGCCACCGACTACGCCCTGGAGACGGCCAACTACACCCAGGCCAGCATCCTCCAGCAGGCCGGAATCTCCGTCCTCGCCCAGGTCAACGCCCAGCCCAAGAACATCCTCCCCCTCCTCCAGCAACTCGGCTGACCTAGGGCGGGGGCTCGGCGAGGGCCCGGGTGATGAGGTCGTGGATCAGGAACTCGCCGGGGGCGCGGTTCTCCTTCAGTCGGGCGAGGTCGTCGGGGCCGAACCAGTCGTAGCCGGAGTGCTTGGTCCACTCCAGCGCGGGGCGGTCCAGGTCGCCGTCGACCTCGACGAGGTAGTCGGCCGCGTTTCTGGGCGAAGGCGCGGCCCTCCCGGTTGAGGACGACGGCGCCGACGGTCCAGACCTCGCCCGGGGCGGGATCCGGCACCTCGACGCCGGCTGCGACGGTGAACGGCGGATGGTGGGTCGGCATGACCCGGAGCGTAGGCCGTTACTTCCCGATCAGGTCCGAGACCTTCGCGAAGCGGTAGCCGCGCTTGCGGAGTTCCGGGACGATCTTGCGGATGGCCTCCTCGGTCACGGGGGCGGCGCTGCGCGTGCAGTGCATGACCACCACCGAACCGGGCTTCACCCCGGCCAGCACCTGTTCGGCCACCGCGTCCGGGTCCTTGGCGAAGGCGTCCCCGCTGACCACGTCCCACTGGACCGCCGTGACCTTGGCCGTGGCCAGGACGCGCAGTGCCTGGTCGTCGTAGCAGCCGCCGGGGAAGCGGAAGTACGGGACGGTGTTGACCGCGCCCGCCTTGCGGAAGGCCTCGAAGGCCCGGTCCACGTCGGCGCGGGCCGCGGCGCCGTCGAGCGCGGGCAGGCCGTAGCAGGGGGACTTGAAGGCGTGGTGGCTGTAGGAGTGGTTCGCGATCTCGAAGTTCGGGTCGGTACCGATGGCCTTCGCCTGGTCCGGGTACTCCTCGGCCCAACGGCCCGTCATGAAGATGGTGGAGGGCACCTTCAGCTGCCGCAGCGTGGAGATCAGCTGAGGGTTGTCGAAGTGCTCGCCGCTCGCCGCGCGCGGTCCCTGGTCGGAGGTCATGTCGGCGTCGAAGGTGAGCGCGACGGTCTTGTCCGTCGTCTGCCGGGAACGCTCGAAGACCGGGGTCAGCCCGCCCGGACCGGGGGCGATCGTGGGCGGCTTGGAGGGGGCCGCCGCGGAGGCGCCGGGGGAGGCGCCGGACGAGGGGGAGCCGGAGGGCGCGGCCGAGGCGGGCGCACCCGCCCGAACGGGTGCGGAGGTGGCCCCCGGGGTGGCCGAGCCGCCCCCGCAACCCGCGAGGGCGGCACCGAGCGCGGCTACGACGGCCACTTTGCGTACAGAAATGGTCACGTACGCAAAATATATGACTATGAGGTAAGTAGGCGGGAGCGGCACTCGTCCACGTCGAAGTCGGCCTTCGGATACTCCGGCGCGAGGGCCTCCAGATGCTCCAGGAGCAGCGCGCCGATCGCCCAGTTGCGGTACCACTTGCGGTCCGCGGGCACGACGTACCAGGGCGCGGCGGCGCTGGCGCAGCGCTCCAGGGCCAGCTCGTAGGCCTCCTGGTAGGCGGGCCACGCGCCGCGCTCCTCGATGTCCCCCGGATTGAACTTCCAATGCTTGGCGGGGTCGTCCAGGCGGGTCAGCAACCGCTCGCGCTGCTCCTCGTAGGAGATGTGGAGGAAGACCTTCAGCACGCTCACGCCGTCCTCCGCGAGGGCCTTCTCGAACCGGTTGATCTGCGCGTAGCGGCGGCGCACCTGACTGCGCGGCGCCAGCTCGCGGACCCGGGCGATCAGGACGTCCTCGTAGTGCGAACGGTCGAAGATGCCGATCTCCCCCGGCTGGGGGAGGGCCTTCTTGATCCGCCAGAGGAAGGGGTGCTCCCGCTCCTCCTGCGTCGGCGCCTTGAAGGCGCGGATCCGGCAGCCGGAGGGGTTGAACAGGCCGATCACGTGCTTGACCGTGCCGCCCTTGCCGCTGGTGTCCATGCCCTGGAGCACGAGCAGCACCCGGCGGTGGTCCCCGGCGGTGCTGGCGGCGTAGAGGCGCTCCTGGAGCTCGGCGAGCCGCTCGCCCATGGCGGTGGCGGAGGCCAGGGAGGCCGCCTTCCCGCCCGGGGCGCCGGGTGTCGACCGGGTGTCGATGCGCTCCAGGTGGACGCTCTCCCCGAGCGGCACCCGCAACAACGGCGCGACGGGCACGTCCGCCTCCCGTCCGGCCTTCCGGTTCCCCTTCCCCTTCCCCTTGTCCTTGTCCGTCTGCTTCTGGTTCTGCTTCTGGTTCTGCTCAGCCTTCGCTGTGGCCATCACGACCCCCATCGCGTCGGTTTCGTCCGATCTTGCACCACATCGAACGGGGGCGCGAGGGCGCGCGAGGTCAGTGCCAGGGGCCCGTCACCGCGAACGTCGTGCCCGGGGCGTAGGCGTTGACGTACATCGTCCGGCCGTCCGGGGCGAAGGTGACCCCCGCGAACTCGCCCCACTCCGCCGTACCCGCCGTGCCGATGTCGTCCGCGTTGCGGGCCATCGCGTACACCGTGCCGGTCCGGGTCAGCCCGAAGACGTACTGCGCCCCGCCGCCGTCCTCGCACACCATCAGGCCGCCGTCCGGGGCCAGGCAGATGTTGTCCGGCGAGTCCCCCGGCAGCCGTACGTCGGTGGCGGGGCCGAAGACGACCTCCAGGCGGATCCGGCCGCGCACGGGGTCGTGGGACCAGACCTGGCCGAAGTGGTCGGCGGCGGCCCCCTCGCGGCTGCGGGCGAAGCTGGAGACGAAGTGCACCACGTCCCCGCCCCAGTAGCAGCCCTCCAGCTTCTGCGCGTGCGTGATGCCGCCCGGGCCGAAGTCCTGGAACCGGATCGGGGTGCGGGCGGCCGACGGGTCGGGTACGGGCACCCACTCGACCGGGAACTCCGTCCCCGGCTCCGTCACGACGGCCAGGTCCGCCACCCCTCGCACCCGCATCGCCTCCAGCACGCCCCCCGCCCGCAGCGAACCGGGCCCGCCCAGCGGGCGGCGCGGCAGGAACCGGTAGAAGAGGCCGAAGGGCTTCACGAAGGCGTCCTCGGTCTCGTAGACCACGCCCCGCACCGGGTCCACCGCCACGGCCTCGTGGGCGAAGCGGCCCAGCGCCGTCAGCGGCACCGCGCCCGAGCGCCGCGGATCGCCCGGATCGACCTCGAAGACGTACCCGTGGTCCTTCGCGTACCCGGCGACGCCCGCGGTGTCCTCGGTCTCCTCGCAGGTCAGCCAGGTGTTCCAAGGGGTGCGTCCGCCCGCGCAGTTGACGGCCGTGCCCGCGATGCCCACCCGTTCGCCGACGACCTCGCCCGCCGGGCAGAGCTCGATGACGGTGCACCCGCCGAGCGCGGCCGGGTCGTAGGTGAGCCCCTCGACGGGCGGGACGCGCAGCGCGGCGGTGGTCCGGTTCTCGTGGTTGCGCACCAGCCGCACCCCGCCGGCCGTGGTGGCGAAGGCCGCCATGCCGTCGCAGTTGGCCGGGACGACGCCCTCGCCCGAGCGCATCCGGTCCCCGGCCCGGGACAGCACCCGGTAGCGGAACCCCGCGGGCAGGTCCAGCAGCCCGGCCGGATCCGGTACGAGCGGCCCGTAGCCCCCGGTGGGCGGCGCGGGCGGCGCCGAGCGCGCGCTCGCTCCCGCCGAGGCGGTGAAGAGGGCGCCCAGTGCCCCCGTGAAGGCGATGGCGGCCGTACCGCCTGCGGCGAGCAGGCTGCGTCGGGTGGTGGGCATCGGCAACTCCCCATGGCGGGACCGGAGGTGGTTCCGGGCCGTCGTACCACGGGGTCGCGCCGGGCGGGCCGCGGCGCGGGCGGGCGCGGCGCGGCGTCACACCCGCGGGTGCCCGCCCGGCCCGGCCGCCCACCGGCCGCCGGCCGGTCCGGCCGGGGCGGGAGCGGGCGGGCCGGGCGCGGGCCGGGCACCGCGAGGGATCAGAGCAGCTCGGCGGAGAGCGTGATCGTGGTGCCGGTCAGGGCCTGGCTGACCGGGCAGTTCTTCTTGGCGTCCTCGGCCGCGGCGGCGAAGCCCTCGGCGTCCAGGCCCGGTACCTCGGCGCGCACGCTGAGGTGGATGCCGGTGATGCCCTCGCCCGGCTGGAAGGTGACGTCGGCCTTGGTCTCGACGCGGGTGGGCGGGGTGCCCGCACCGGCCAGACCGTGGGAGAGGGCCATCGAGTAGCAGCTGGAGTGCGCGGCGGCGATCAGCTCTTCCGGGCTGGTCTTGCCGTTGGCGGCCTCAGCGCGGGAGGGCCAGGAGACGTCGAAGGAGCCCCGGCCCGAGGAGTCGAGGGAGACGACCCCCGAGCCCTTGAGCAGGTCGCCTTCCCAGACGGTGTGCGCGTGACGCGTGGTGGCCATGGCGGATCCCTTCACATAGGTGGAAGCGGCCGGACGGCCTGACGACCGGTCCGGCGACCCCAAACCTACTGGGCCACCAGGCCCTTCGCGTCACGCGCCAGCGCGGTGAGCCGAGAGATGGCGCGGAAGTACTTCTTGCGGTAGCCGCCGTTCAGCATCTCGTCACTGAACAGCCGGTCGAAGGGCACGCCGGAGGCGAGGACCGGAATCTCGCGGTCGTAGAGCCGGTCCGCGAGGACCACCAGGCGCAGCGCGGTCGACTGGTCCGGCACCGGGCCGACGTCGGTCAGGCAGACGGCGGCGACGCCCTCGGTGAGCGCGCCGTAGCGGCTCGGGTGCACCTTGGCCAGGTGTTCGAGCAGCCCGGGGAAGTCGTCGAGGCTGGCGCCGGGCGTCGCGTACGCCGCCTTGGTGACCTGCTCGTCGGAGAAGGGCGCGGGCGCCTCGGGCAGGCCGCGGTGGCGGTAGTCCTGGCCGTCGATCCGCAGCGGCCGGAACTGCGCGGACAGGCCCTGGATCTCGCGCAGGAAGTCGGCGGCCGCGAAGCGGCCCTCGCCGAGCTTGCCCGGCAGCGTGTTCGAGGTCGCGGCGAGCGCGACGCCCTGCTCGACGAGCCTGCTGAGCAGCGAGGACACGAGCACGGTGTCGCCCGGGTCGTCCAGCTCGAACTCGTCGATGCACAGCAGCCGGTGCCCGCCCAGGGTCTGCACGGTCTGCTGGAAGCCGAGCGCGCCGACCAGGTTCGTCAGCTCCACGAAGGTGCCGAAGGCCTTGAGCGCGGGCTCGGCCGGGGTGGCGTGCCACAGCGAGGCGAGCAGGTGGGTCTTGCCGACGCCGTAGCCGCCGTCGAGGTAGACCCCGCGCGGGCCGCTGGCCGGCGCGGCCTTGGGGCCGCGCGCGAACCAGCGGCGCTTGCCCCCGCCGCTGGCGTGGGCCCCGCCGAGACCGGCGGCGAAGCCGCTCAGCACGGTGACGGCCTCGGCCTGGCTCGGCTGGTCCGGGTCGAGGTTGTAGGTGTCGAAGCGCACCGCGTCGAAACGTGGGGGCGGCACCATCTCGGCCACGAGCCGTTCGGCGGGTACGTGCGGGGCGCGGGCGCACAGCGCGAGCGGACCGGCATCGGGTCCGTCGGCGCCGGGGCGGGATCCCGCGTCGGCTATCGGGCTCCGTCCGGCGGCGCCGCCGTGCGGGGCGGTCGCACCGGAGGGGGAGAGAGAGGTTGACACAGCCCTTAACTCTACGGGGCGTGGCACACTGCACCGATGCGACGCCTGTTCCCTGTGACCGATCAGACACCCCCCGTCCCGGGCGACCACCCGTGGTCGCTGGACGAGCTCGCGGAGGCCTACGCGTACCCCGCGCTCGGCGCCGGGGAGCACTGGCTGCGCGCGAACATGGTGTCCTCGCTGGACGGCGCCGGCCAGCACGACGGGCGCTCGCAGCCCCTGTCCAGCGAGACCGACATGCGGATCTTCGGCACCCTGCGGGCGCTGGCCGATGTGGTGGTCGTCGGTGCGGAAACGGTTCGCCAGGAGGGTTACCGCCCGGCCCGGGCCCGCGCGGACTTCGCCGCCCGCCGGGCCGCCGCCGGGCAGGGCCCCGCCCCGATCGTCGCCGTCGTCACCGCGAGCCTGGACCTGGACTTCGCGCTGCCCCTGTTCGCCGCGCCGCTCGTGCCCACCCTGGTGCTCACCGGAGCCGCCGCCCCCGCCGACCGGGTCGCCGCGGCGGCCGCGTCCGGGGCCGAGGTGGTGGTGGCCGGGGAGGGCGCGGGCGTGGACCCCGCCCGGGTGGTGCGGGAGCTGGCCGACCGGGGGCTGCGCCGCCAGCTCACCGAGGGCGGGCCGCGGCTGCTGGGCCAGTTCGTGGCCGCCGGAGTGCTGGACGAGCTGTGCCTGAGCGTGTCCCCGACCCTCACGGCGGGTGACGCCCAGCGGATCGCGGGGGGCCCGCGGGTCGACGTACCGCACCGGCTGGTACTGGCCTCGCTGCTGGAAGAGGCCGGGTTCCTGTACACGCGTTACCGTCGGATCTGACAAGCAGCGGAATTTCCCGTTCCGCTTAGCTTCCGCTGGGCACATATACCAGCGCGAGCCCCGTGCGACAGCGGGGCAGGATGGTTTCCGCAGGGGCCGGGGGGGGGGGGGGGGGGGGGGGGGGGGGGGGGGGGGGGGGGGGGGGGGGGGGGGGGGGCGGGTGGGGGGAGTGTGGCGTACCCTAGA
>NZ_JBVHUE010000022.1:126494-154014 GCF_055565515.1 Streptomyces sp. NPDC028419
GAGGGCGGGGGGGGGTGAAGAGCCCGATGCTTTTTTTTTTTTTTTTGTGTTGGGGTGGTGGTTTTTGTGGGGGGGGGGGGGGGGGGGGGGGGGGGTGCTTTTCCCTCCCCCCCCCCCCCCCCCCCCCCCCCCCCCCCCCGCGGCCCACGAAGGAGAGGGCGTCCGTGTTCACGAGCGTTTTGATGATCGAGCAGCCTCTGACATCCGTAGACGTGGACTTCGTCACCACCCTGCACGGAGACGACCCGGTCTCCTTCTTCGTCCTCATGCAGCCCCGGGGCGACCAGGACCGGCTGCTGCGCGCCATCGACGATGTCGCGCTCGGCGAGCTGCCCGAGGCGCTGCACGAGGGGGACGAACCCGAGGGCGACGCCGCCCGCGGCCCCGCCGAGCAGGCGTTGTCCCTGTCCTTGGCGGCCCTGCGGGCCAAGGGAGCCAAGGCCGTCGGGCAGGTCATCGATGACCACCCGCTCGACAAGCTGAAGGCCGTCGTGGCGGAGACGGGCGCCGACGAGGTGATCGTTCTGACCGCCCCGCACTTCGTGGAGGAGTTCTTCCACCGGGACTGGGCCTCGCGGGCTCGGCACAAGGTCGGGGTTCCGGTGCTCAAACTCTTCGCCCACAACGAATAGGCTGGGCGCCACGCACACCGTCACGTTTGACCATCAGGAGCGACCTGTATGACGCCCGGCCTGCCGACCGCCATGGAACGGCCCCACTTCATCGGCATCGGCGGCGCCGGCATGTCCGGCATCGCGAAGATCCTCGCGCAGCGCGGCGCGCGGGTCGCCGGTAGCGACGCCCGTGACTCCGAGACCGCCGCCGCACTGCGCGCCCACGGCGCCACCGTCCACATCGGGCACGCCGCCGGCCACCTCGCCGACGACGCCACCTGCGTGGTCGTCTCCAGCGCCATCCGCGCCGACAACCCGGAGCTGGCCCGCGCGGCCGAGCTCGGCGTCCCCGTGGTGCACCGCTCCGACGCGCTCGCCGCGCTCATGGACGGCCTGCGCCCGATCGCGGTGGCCGGTACGCACGGCAAGACCACCACCACCTCCATGCTGGCGGTCTCCCTCTCGGCCCTGGGCCTGGACCCCTCCTACGCCATCGGCGGCGACCTGGACGCCCCCGGCTCCAACGCCCACCACGGCGAGGGCGACATCTTCGTCGCCGAGGCGGACGAGAGCGACCGCAGCTTCCACAAGTACGCGCCCCAGGTCGCCATCGTCCTCAACAGCGAGCTGGACCACCACGCGAACTACGCCTCGATGGAGGAGATCCACGACTCCTTCGAGACCTTCGTGGGCAAGATCCTCCCCGGTGGCACCCTGGTCGTCTCCGCCGACCAGGAAGGCGCGGTCGAGCTGACCCGCCGGGTCCGCGACCTGTCCTCGGTCAACGTCGTCACCTACGGCGAGACCGAGACGGCCGACGTCCGCGTCCTGAAGATCACCCCGCGCGGTCTGGCGGGCGAGGTCACCGTCCTCATCGGCGGCAAGCTGCTCACCTTCACGGTCTCGGTGCCCGGCCGCCACTACGCGCTCAACGCCGTCGCCGCCCTCGCCGCGGGCGTGGCCCTCGGCATCCCCGCGCACAACCTGGCCTCCGCGCTCGGCAAGTACACCGGCGTCAAGCGCCGCCTCCAGCTCAAGGGCGAGGCGGCGGGCGTGCAGGTCATCGACTCCTACGCGCACCACCCCACCGAGATGACCGCCGACCTGGAGGCCATCCGCGGCGCCGCCGGGGACGCCCGGATCCTGGTCGTCTTCCAGCCGCACCTCTTCTCCCGCACCCAGGAACTGGGCAAGGAGATGGGCCAGGCCCTCGCGCTGGCCGACGCCTCCGTGGTCCTCGACATCTACCCGGCCCGCGAGGACCCGGTCCCCGGTGTCACCAGCGAGATCATCATCGCCGCGGCGCGCGCCGCGGGCGCCGACGTCAGCGCCGAGCACGACAAGGACGCCGTCGCGGAGGTCATCGCGGGAATGGCGAAGCCCGGCGACCTCGTTCTCACCATGGGGGCGGGTGACGTGACCGATCTGGGTCCGGTCATCCTGGCCCGGCTGGCGAACTGAAACGGGAGAGGCGCGATGGCGTACGAGATCGAGAAGCCCGACGAGCAGTGGCAGGCGGAGCTGACGCCGTCGGAGTACCAGGTGCTGCGCCTGGCGGGCACCGAGCCCGCCTTCCGCGGTGAGTACACGGACACCACCACGGCCGGCGTCTACTCCTGCCGCGCCTGCGGCTCCGAGCTGTTCCGGTCCACGGAGAAGTTCGAGTCGCACTGCGGCTGGCCGTCCTTCTTCGACCCGAAGGACTCCGAGGCGGTCGAGCTGATCGCCGACACCTCGCACGGCATGGTCCGCACCGAGGTCCGCTGCGCGAAGTGCGGTTCCCACCTGGGCCACGTGTTCGAGGGCGAGGGCTACCCCACCCCGACCGACCAGCGCTACTGCATCAACTCCATCTCCCTGCGCCTGGCCCCCGAAGAGGGCTGAGGCCGCCGCACGTCCCGCGCCGGGGCCCGCTGTCATCGGACGGCGGGCCCCGGCGTCGTCGTACGCGGGGCCGGGGAAGGGTGCGGGGTGAAGGGAGGGTGGGGGCGGGGAGAAGACGGGGGACGAGGTCTTCCGTTCTCCGGGTGGACGTCGGAGGGTCACGCAAGCAACTCCGGTTGGTACGCCGGACGCGTTGTCCTTGGGGCGCCCCTCGACGTCCCGCACCACCCCTCCTCACCCCCAGAGGTCCTCACACCATGGCAGAACTCGATCGTCGCCGGTTCCTCCAGATCGCGGGCGGCACCGCCGCCGCCACGCTCCTCTCGGAGAGCATCGCCCGCGCCGCCGCCATCCCCGCGCAGGGCTCCACCGGCACCATCCAGGACATCGAGCACGTCGTCGTACTGATGCAGGAGAACCGTTCCTTCGATCAGTACTTCGGGACGATGAAGGGCGTCCGGGGCTTCGGCGACCCGCGCCCGGTCCTCCAGGACAACGGCAAGTCCGTCTTCTACCAGTCCAACGGCACCAAGGACGTCCTGCCGTTCCACCCGACGGTGGGCGACCTGGGCATGCAGTTCGTCGAGGGGCTCAACCACGACTGGGCCGGCGGCCACCAGGCCTACAACAACGGCAAGTACGACAAGTGGGTCCCGGCCAAGACCACGACCACCATGTCGTACATGAACCGGAACGACATCCCGTTCCACTACGCCCTCGCCGACGCCTTCACCGTCTGCGACGCCTACCACTGTTCCTTCATCGGGGCGACCGACCCCAACCGCTACTACCTCTTCTCCGGCCACACCGGCAACGACGGCACCGGCGGCGGCCCGGTCCTCGGCAACCAGGAGGCGGGCTACGGCTGGAAGACCTACCCCGAGCGGCTGGAGGCGGCCGGGGTCTCCTGGAAGGTCTACCAGGACGTCGGCGACGGGCTGAACGCGGCCGGGTCCTGGGGCTGGATCGGCGACGCCTTCCGCGGCAACTACGGCGACAACTCGCTGCTCTACTTCAACTCCTACCGCAACGCCCAGCCCGGCGACCCCCTGTACGAGAAGGCCCGCACCGGTACGAACGCCAAGGCGGGCGAGGGCTACTTCGACCGGCTGCGCGCCGACGTGGCCAACGGCACCCTGCCGAAGGTCTCCTGGATCGCGGCCCCCGAGGCCTTCAGCGAGCACCCGAACTGGCCCACCAACTTCGGCGCCTGGTACATCTCCCAGGTCCTCGACGCGCTGACCTCGAACCCGGCCGTGTGGGCGAAGACCGCCCTCTTCATCACCTACGACGAGAACGACGGCTTCTTCGACCACGTCGTGCCGCCGTACCCGCCCGCCTCCTCGGCCTGGGGCCTGTCCACCGCCGACGTCACCAAGGACCTCTACACCGGAGGCGTCGCCGGCTACGCGGCCGGCCCCTACGGGCTCGGCCCGCGCGTGCCGATGATCGTGGTCTCGCCCTGGAGCAAGGGCGGCTACGTCTGCTCCGAGACCTTCGACCACACCTCGGTGATCCGCTTCATGGAGAAGCGCTTCGGCGTCCAGGAGCCCAACATCTCGCCCTGGCGCCGCGCCGTCTGCGGTGACCTGACCGCGGCCTTCGACTTCACCCGGGCCGACGCCACCCCCGCCGCGCTGCCCTCGACCGCGGGCTACGTTCCCAAGGACCACAACGCGCACGCGTCCTACCACCCGGTCCCCCCGACCACCGGCTCCCTGCCGGTGCAGGAGGCGGGCTCCAAGCCCACCCGCGCGCTCGGCTACGCGCCGTACGTGGACGGCGCGGCCACCGTCTCCACCGGCAAGTTCACCCTCACCTTCGCCAGCGGCCCGAGGCTCGGCGGGCACTTCCACAGCACCTCGGGCAACCGTACGGACGGCCCCTGGCCCTACACGGTCGAGGCGGGCAAGACCCTCTCCGACACCTGGAGCACCAGCAGCTCCACCGGCAACCAGATCAACCTCAGCGTCTGGGGCCCCAACGGCTTCCTCGCCACCTTCAAGGGCCCGGCGAAGAAGGCCGGCCCGGAGGTGCGGGCCCGGCACGTCACGGCCTCCGGCAACCTGGACCTGTCCATGACCAACGCGGGCACGGCCGCCGTGAACCTCACGGTGACCAACGCCTACGGCGGCGCCGCCCAGACCTTCAAGGTGTCGCCCGGGGCCACGGTGGCCTACACCGTCAACCTCCAGGCCACGGGCCGCTGGTACGACGTGAAGGTGGTCTCGGACGCGGACGCCACCTTCCTGCGCCGCTTCGCGGGCCACGTGGAGACGGGCGCCCCGGGCGTCTCCGACCCGGCGCTCAGGACCGCCTGACCCGGCCTGCCTCCGGGACCCGCGGCCGCCGCCGCTCCAGCACCGCGAGGTCGCCGGGGCGGCGGCGGCCGCGGGATGTCGGCGGCGCGGTGTGATCGTGGGCCCGCTGGGCAGAACGTACGGCGTCGGTTCGCGCCACCCCCACCGGCTCCGTCACCGAGGGAGAACACATGGCCATCGCCCACCGCAGGATCGGCACCGGGCCCGTCCGCGTCGTCGTGCTGCACGACTGGTTCGGGACCTCCGCGCACTGGGGATCCGTACTCGACCACCTCGACCCCGCGCGGTTCTCGTACGTCTTCCCCGACTACCGGGGCTACGGCGAGCGCAAGGAGGTCGCCGGCCGCTACACGGTCCCGGAGATCGCGGACGACGTGCTCGCCCTCGCCGACGAACTGGGCTGGGACACCTTCTCGTTGATCGGGCACTCCATGGGGGCCAAAGCCGCCCAGCAGGTACTGGCCCGGGCCCCGCAGCGGGTCGAGAAGCTGATCGGGGTGGCCCCGGTGCCCGCCGGGCCCTACACGATGGACGACGGGACCCACGCGCTCTTCCGGGGCGCCGCAGCGGACCCGGAGAACCGGCGCACCATCCTCGACCTGGTCACCGGCAACCGGGCCAGCCGGCACTGGCTCGACGGGATGGTCCGGCACTCCCTGGAGGTCTCCCGCCCCGAAGCCTTCGCCGCCTACTTCGAGAGCTGGCAGCCCCTGGACCTGTCCGCGGCGGTCAAGGGGAACACGGTCCCGGTACTGGCCCTCGTCGGCGCCTACGACCTCGCGCTCACCGCCGACCTGGTGCGCTCCACCTGGCAGGCCCTCTACCCGCACTGCCGCGTGCACGTCCTCCCCGGCACCGGCCACTACCCCACCCACGAGACCCCGGTCGCCTTCGTGACGGAGGTCGAGGCGTTCCTGGGGACGTGAGCGCGCTCGGCGCGCCTCAGTGTGCCTCGGCGGGCTTGGGCAGCAGGCGGTCGATCATGGCCAGCGCGATGGCGGACACGATGAACGCGAAGTGCACGATCACCTGCCACATCGTCTGCTGCCACACCCAGCCCTCGCGGGAGATCTCGATGAAGGCCTTCAGGAGGTGGATGGAGGAGATGCCGATGATGGCCGTGGCCAACTTGACCTTCAGCACGTTGGCGTTGACGTGGCTGAGCCACTCCGGTTCGTCCGGGTGGTCCTTGAGGTCCACCCGGGCCACGAAGGTCTCGTAGCCGCCGACGATCACCATGAGCAGCAGGTTCGCGACCATCACCACGTCGACCAGGCCCAGCACGATCAGCATCGTGCCCGTCTCGTCCAGGCTGCCCAGCCGCGCGAGGAGGTGGGCGAGGTCCTTGAGGAAGACCCAGACGTACACCACCTGGGCCACGATGAGACCGAGGTACAGCGGGAGCTGGAGCCAGCGGCTGAGGAACATCAGCGCACCGATGCGGTGCCCGGCCGTCGGCGGCCGCGGTGCGGCGGGCGGGGCGGCAGGCGGTGCGGCGGCTCGGGTCGGGGCGGGCGGAGCGGTGGTCATGCCGCCACCCTGCCCCGCGCCGCCCGCGGACGTCCTCGTCCGGAGGTACGGGAGCGGCGCCCCGGCATCCATCGATCGGACGGTTCGCGCCCCGGCCCCGCGCCCGGCGCCTTCAGTCCACCCGCAGCCGTCCCACCAGCCACTCCAGCGCCGGGGGCAGCTCCCGGCCCCAGGTCTCGTAGTTGTGCCCGCCGCTGTCCAGCACGATCGAGGACACCCGGGCGGGCGGTCGCACCGCCGCGATGAACTCCAGGGTCTGCGGATACTGCTTCTCGCCCTTGCGGCTGCTCGCCACCAGCAGGGAGACCGGCGGCTGCGGCAGCGCCCGCAGCCGCCACAGCAGGTCGCTCTCCCGCCGCCGCACCGGGTCCCCGCCGAAGAGCTCGCCCGTCTCCTCGTCCCGCTCCGCCGCGTAGGACGCCGAGAGCCCGGCCGCCGCCCGGTAGGACTCCGGCGCCCGCAGGGCCAGCTTCAGCGCGCAGTACCCGCCCACCGAATTGCCCATCACGCCCCACCCCCGCGGGTCCCGGGTCAGCCCGTAGTGCCCGGCGACCGCCGCGGGCAGGTCCCGCGCGAAGAACGTCTCCACCTGCGGTCCGCCCGGCACGTCCACGCACTCGGTGTCCCGCGGCGGCGCCACCGTCGGGGTCATCATCACCAACACCGCGGGCCGCATCGCCCCCGACCGCACCGCGTCCAGGGCCAGCCGCGGGTAGTGGAACAGGTCGATCAGCACCCGTGTCGTGCTCGGGTACCCGCTCAGCGCCAGCACCACCGGGAACCGGGCGCGCTGCTCCGCGCTCGCCCGCAGGAACTCCGGCGGCAGGTGGACGTACGCCTGCCCGTTCAGCCCGCTGCGGGCCCCGCGCACCGTCACCGCCTCGATCCGCCCGATCACCGCCGGATCGTCCGAGCCCAGGTACCGCCAGGAGTGGGTGCCCTGGACCCGCACGGCGTCCGCGCCCGGGTCCCCGCTCACCACCGGCTCGTCGCGGGACAGGGCCAGTATGTCGTGCCAGGAGGAGTAGAAGCCGTACGCGCCGTTCACCGCGAGCAGCAGCGGCAGCCCCATGGCCAGGGCGAGCACCAACTGGAGCCCGATCCGGCCGAGCACCGGTCTCGCACCGGGGGCGGCCAGCCGGGGCCAGGCCCACCACACCACCGCCGTGAACACCGCGCCCGCCAGGATCAGCGCGCAGATCAGCGCGGGAAGGCCGTTGATCGCCATCGATGAGCCGCCCCGCCGCTCAGCCGACCGGTCCGCGGGAGGTGACCGCGCCCGTTTCCCACGCCCAGGCGGCGATCTCGACCCGGTTGCGCAGGCCCAGCTTGGCCTGCACCGACACCAGGTGGGTCTTGACCGTCGACAGCGAGATGTACAGCTCGTCGGCGATCTCCTGGTTGGTCAGCCCGCGCGCCACCAGCCGTACGACGTCCAGCTCGCGCCCCGACACCGGCGGGACGGCCGCCCGCGCGCCGGGGTCCCCGGCCGCCGGCGCCTCGCCGAGCCGCTCCAGCAGCCGCACCGTGACCGCGGGGGAGACCAGCGCGTCCCCCCGGGCCGCCGCCCGGACCGCCTCCACCAGCAGCGCGGGTCCCGCGTCCTTGAGCAGGAAGCCGCTGGCCCCGCCGCGCAGCGCCCCGTACACGTAGTCGTCCTGGTCGAAGGTGGTCACGATCACCACCCGCAGCGGATCGGCGACCCCCGGGCCCGCGAGCGCCCGGGTCACCTCCAGGCCGTCGAGCCGGGGCATCCGTACGTCGACCAGGCACACGTCCGGCCGCAGCCGCCGGGCCAGCTCCACGCACTCGGCGCCGTCGGACGCCTCGCCGACCACCTCGATGCCCGGCTGGGCGCCCAGGATCAGGGCGAAGCCGGTGCGGACCATCTCCTGGTCGTCGGCGATCAGTACGCGGATGTCACGGCTCATGGCGTTGATCTTGCCAGGCGAGCACCGGGAAGGCACCGGTGACCTGCCACCCGCCGCCCGGCAGCGGCCCCGCCGCCAGCCGCCCGTCCACCGCCTCGACCCGTTCGCGCAGGCCGATCAGGCCCAGACCGCCCCGGCCGCCGGGCGGGACGTGCCCGCGCCGCTCCCCGCGGTCGTTGACCACCTCGACGCGGAGCCGTGCTCCGTCGGCGGTCAGGTCCACCCGGGTGGCGCGCGCCCCGGGCGCGTGCCGGGTCACGTTCGTCAGCGCCTCTTGGACCAGGCGGTGCACGGAGGTCTCCACCTCCGGCGCCAGCCGCACCCCGCGCACCTCCCGCGCCAGGGTCAGTACCGCGCCGGGCCGGTCCGCGACCAGCCGGCCCAGCTCCGCGAAGAGGTCCTGCGGGCGCAGCACGCCCGTGTCCTGCTCGCGCAGCACCCGCACCAGCCGGCGCATCGAGGCCAGCGTCTCGGAGCCCGCCCGTTCGATCGAGCGCAGCAGCGGATCGAGCCGTTCGGGCGCCGTCTCCCGGATCGCCTGGGCGGCCTGCGCCTGGACCACGATGCCGGTCACGTGGTGGGCCACGAAGTCGTGCAGGTCACGGGCGAGTTCATGGCGTTCGTGCTCGCGCACGGCGGCGATGGCCCGGGCCCGGCGCGCGTCCAACAGCCGCAGGTAGCCGCCGAGGCCGGCGGCGGCCGCGGCCACCAGGGTCAGCGCGAAGGCGGCGGTCTCCGCGTCCTCGTCGCTCGGCATCCGCAGCGGGGCTCCGGCGGCGGCCACCCACAGCAGCAGGCACAGCGGCACCACCCGACGGGAGGCGGTGGACCGGGCGGCGCGGACCAGCAGGCTCAGCAGCGCGGCCGATTCCAGCAGCCCCCACCCCCCGCCGGTGCCCCGGTCGGGCACGAGCATCGCGGCCGTGGCCACGAGCGAGAGGACGGAGGCGACCAGGGCGCACCGCTCCAGGGCGAGCGCGCGGTGGCGTCCGGGCAGCAGGGCGA
The DNA here is from genome assembly GCF_055565515.1 of Streptomyces sp. NPDC028419. Classification (NCBI taxonomy): domain Bacteria; kingdom Bacillati; phylum Actinomycetota; class Actinomycetes; order Kitasatosporales; family Streptomycetaceae; genus Streptomyces; species Streptomyces sp. NPDC028419. Next base: position 135,780 of record NZ_JBVHUE010000022.1, read on the forward strand.
GCACGCCGACCACGGCCGAGGTGGTGAGGACGGTCTCGGCGTGCGGGTCGACGACGGTGGCCCGGTCCACGGCCCACAGGGCCGCCGCTCCGACGGCCCCACCGAGGACCCCGACCGCGGCGCCGCCGCGCAGGGCGCCGCGCGCGCCGGCGACGGCCCTGGTGAATCGTTCTTGCCGCATCGCTGTCCCGGCCGGTGTGCGGATGTGGAAAAGCCCGTGGGGGGTACGAGGAAAACCTCGTACCCCCCACGGGATCAGGGTGAGTGACGGGACTTGAACCCGCGGCCACCTGGACCACAACCAGGTGCTCTACCAACTGAGCTACACCCACCACGAAGGGCGGCGGACCGCCCGTTCGATGTGCAAGCACAGCATAGCCGATCAGGGAGGTGGTCCCGCGACACCGTTTCCGGGGGCCCGCCGACCCGGTTCCACCGGCGCGGCCGTCGCGCGCACCGCACCTCTCACGGCAGGATCGGCCCATGGCCTTCGACACCGCACCCGGTACCGCGTCCGACACCGCCCCCGACCCCTTCACCGCCGCGGACTACGCGGCCCGGATGGCCGCGGCCGCGCAGAGCGCCGCCGACGCCGGGCTCGCCGGTCTGCTCATCGCCCCCGGCCCCGACCTCACCCATCTCACCGGCTACCGGCCCGTGGACACCGAGCGGCTGACCCTGCTCGTCCTGGCCGCGGGGCAGGACCCGGTGCTCGTCGTCCCCACCCTGGAAGCCCCCGACGCGGCCGCGGCGGCCGGCGCTCCCGCGCTCACCCTGCGCGACTGGACCGACGGCAAGAACCCCTACGGCGTCACCGCCCCGCTGCTCGACGTCACCGGTCGCTTCGGGGTCAGCGACAACACCTGGGCGCTCCACCTGCTCGGACTCCAGCGGGAGTTGCCCACGACCTCCTACGTCTCCCTCACCGACGCGCTGCCCATGCTGCGCGCCGTCAAGGACGAGCGCGAGCTGGCCCGGCTGGCGGCGGCGGGCGCCGCCGCCGACGCCGCCTACGCCCGGATCCTCGGAGTCCGCTTCGCCGGGCGCGCGGAGACCGAGGTCGCCGCGGACCTGGCCGCGCTGCTGCGCGAGTACGGGCACTCCCAGGTGGACTTCACCGTGGTCGGCTCCGGACCCAACGGCGCCAACCCGCACCACGAGGCGGGCCCGCGGGTGATCGAACACGGCGACATGGTGGTGCTCGACTTCGGCGGCCTCAAGCACGGCTACGGCTCCGACATCTCCCGCACCGTGCACGTCGGCGAGCCGACGGCCGAGGAGCAGCGCGTGCACGACATCGTCCGGGAGGCCCAGCGGACCGCCGTCGAGGCGGTCCGCCCCGGCATCGCCTGCCAGGACGTGGACCGGGCGGCCCGCGCGGTGATCACCGAGTTCGGCTACGGCGAGCGGTTCATCCACCGCACCGGCCACGGCATCGGCGTCACCACGCACGAACCGCCCTACATGATCGAGGGCGAGGAGCGGCCCCTCGTCCCCGGCATGTGCTTCTCCGTCGAGCCCGGCATATACCTCCCGGGCCGCTTCGGCGTCCGGATCGAGGACATCGTGACGGTCACCGAGGACGGCGGGCGCAGCTTCAACAACGCCCCGCACGAACTCGCCGTCGTCGAGTAACGCCGACGATTCGGGGGCGTCGCCGGCCCGGCCCGGTCAGATCGTGACCGGGCCGTGGGCGGTGGCGAACTCGACGGAGACCAGGCCCGCTTCCTCGTCCTCGACCCAGGTGACGTCGATCTGGTCGAGGGGGTGGTCGGCCGGCTCGCCGAGGAATTCGGCGATGGAGGCGGCGTCGCCGGCGAGGGAGACCCCGTGGATGCTGCTGGAGGTGCGCGGGTCGGCGCTCGGGCGCTCCTCGATCGGGGCCAACCACTGGAGGAAGTACGGCAGTTGCGGGTCCTCCATCAGCTCCAGCAGGCCGATCTGCTTCCACCGCAGGTCGAACCCGTCGGGGCGGACGCGGTGGCCCTCGGTCGAGGTCCGGCCGAGGCGGGCCTCGACCGGGGTGATGTCGTCGACGGAGACCACCCAACCGAGCCAGCCGCCGCCCTCGGCGGCGCGGCGCGCGACGGCCTGGCCGAAGGGCGCGCGGTCGGCGGCGGGGTGGTCGAGCGTGGTGACGACCTCGACGTAGGTGCCGCCGCTCAGCGGGAGGATGAAGTTGCGTGTACCGAATCGCGGGTGCACGCCCCCGTCGACGAAGCCGGCGCCGAGGGCCGATCCGATCCACTGAACGGTCGAGACGAAGCTGTCGCGGGCCACCGCATAGGACACGTGATCAAGTCGCACCGCGCCATCATCACCCGACTCCCCGTACACATCCCGACGCCACGCCCGACGCCCCGGCCGCGTCCGCCACGGATTCGGCCGGTGGTGCGGCCGGGGAGCGGATCGATCCCCGTCATCCCGGCGGGGAAGCCCCGCTCACGGGCCGAGGACCGCCGCCGATTCGCCCGCGAGGTGGAGCCGGCCGTCCGGCCCCGGGTGGTCCAGCGGCTCCCAGGAGGCCAACACCCGTACGCCGTTGCGGCCCAGCGCGATCGTCACCGGCTCGGCGGACAGGTTGACCGCGACCCGGACGTCCCCCCGCCGGAAGGTCACCCAGCGGCGCTCCTCGTCGCAGGCCACCCGGACCGCCGCGAGATCGGGATCCCGCAGGTCGGGCAGGGTCCGGCGGAGCGCGATCAGCGTCCGGTACCACTCCAGCAGCCGGGCGTGCGCGGCCGCCTCCGGCTCGGCCCAGTCCAGGCAGGACCGCTCCCGGGTCGCCGGATCCTGCGGATCCGGGATCTCCTCGGCCTTCCAGCCGTGCGCCGCGAACTCCCGGCGGCGGCCGGTGCGCACGGCCTCCGCGAGCGCCGGGTCCGGATGGTCGGTGAAGTACTGCCAAGGGGTCCCCGCCCCCCACTCCTCGCCCATGAACACCATCGGCACGAACGGCCCCGTCAGCGCCAGGGTCGCGGCGCAGGCCAGCAGCCCGGGGGAGAGGGAAGCGGCGAGCCGGTCGCCGAGCGCCCGGTTGCCGACCTGGTCGTGGGTCTGCGTGTACCCGAGGAAGCGGTGCGCGGGGGTGCGGCGCCGGTCCACCGGGCGGCCGTGGGTGCGGCCCCGGAAGGAGGACCAGGTGCCGTCGTGGAAGAAGGCCCGGGTCATGGTCTTGGCCAGCGCGCCGAGCGGGGCGCCGGCGAAGTCGGCGTAGTAGCCCTGGGACTCGCCGGTCAGCGCACAGTGCAGGGCGTGGTGGAAGTCGTCGTTCCACTGCGCGGTGAGGCCGAGGCCGCCGTCCGTGCGCGGGGTCGTCGTCCGCGGATCGCACTGGTCCGATTCGGCGATCAGGAACAGGGGCCGCGCGGTCTCGGCGGCGAACGCGTCGACGGCCGCGGCCAGTTCCTCCAGGAAGGTCAGCGCCCGACCGTCGGCCAGCGCGTGCACGGCGTCCAGCCGCAGCCCGTCGATCCGGTAGTCCCGCAGCCAGCCGAGCGCACTGCCGATCAGGTACGCGCGCACCTCGTCGGAGCCGGGCGCGTCCAGGTTGATCGCCGCGCCCCACGGGGTGTGGTGCGTGTCGGTGAAGTACGGGCCGAAGGCCGGGAGGTGGTTCCCGGAGGGGCCGAGGTGGTTGTGCACCACGTCCAGCACCACCCCGAGCCCGGCGCCGTGCGCCGCCTCCACGAAGCGGGCGAGGCCGGCCGGGCCGCCGTACGGCTCGTGCACGGCCCACGGCGCGACCCCGTCGTAGCCCCAGCCGTGCCGCCCCGGGAAGGAACAGACGGGCATCAGCTCCACGTGCGTGACGCCGAGGGCGCCGAGATGGGGCAGGCGGGCCGCGGCCGCGTCGAAGGTGCCCTCGGGAGTGAAGGTGCCGATGTGCAGCTCGTACAGGACGGCGTCCTGGAGGGAGGTGCGGGGCGCGGGGGCCGGGACCTTCGGGAAGAGCGCCTCGATGTCGACCACGGCCGAGAGCCCGTCCGGGCCGTCGGGCAGGCGCCGCCCGCGCGGATCGGGCCGCACGGGCGGCGCCTGCCCGTCCGGGGCGTCGGCGGGGTCCAGGAGGAACCCGTACCGGTCCCCGTCGGCGGCGGGGGCCGCCACGTACCACCAGCCCGCTCGCTCCGGATCGGGCGCCATGTTCCGCGTGCTGTCGTTCAGCCGCAGACCCACCTGACCTGCCTGTGGTGCCCACACCTCGAACTGCATGGACGGTCCCCTCGTCTCGGGCGGCAACCGGCATTCGTGCCACGACGGCGTCTCGACCCGGCCCATCATCGCGGGCCGGACGCGGGAGTTCTGGACACTTGGTGCACGACGGGCCGACAATCACCCTGTGACGTCCAGTTTCGAGTTCCCCGCCTATCCGGTGCCCCGGGTCTCCGACGCGGAGCGCGAGCGCGCGCTCGGCCGGCTGCGGGACGGTGCGGCGGACGGCAGGCTCTCGCACGACACCTTCGTGCGCCGGATGGAACTCGCGCTGGTCGCACGCCGCGCCGAGGACCTGGCCGTCCTCACGGCCGACCTGGGCACGCGCGGCCCGAGCGGGCTGGAAAGCCCCCTGACGCAGCGTCTGTTCGGTTGGGTCGGCAAGGTCTCGGCGGTGAGCGCCGGCGTGCGGCGCGCCTGGGCCGCGGAGAAGCTGCCGAAGCTCTTGCTCCCGCCGCACGGCGGCCTCGGGCACCCGCTGACCATCGGTCGGGACCCCGGCAGCGGCCTGCGCCTCGTCCACGAGACGGTCTCCCGCCACCACGCCGAGCTCAGCCTGCGGGGCGGCCTGTGGGTGCTGCGCGACCTCGGCTCCACCAACGGCACCACGGTCAACGGCCAACGCGTGACCGGCGCCGCCGTGGTCCGCGCCGGCGACCAGGTCGGCTTCGGCACCATGCAGTACCGCCTGTCGGCGAACTAGGTCGTCCCTTTCGGATCTTGCCGGGCACGCGACGCCCGGCACCGCGCCCGGCCGCACGGCCGATCTTGATGGGCATGGTCTTCCCCTCGTTGACGGGGCGGTCGGTCGCGACCGGTGGGTTACACGTCCGATTCCTGCCAGCCCGCGCCGAGGGCGGGCGCCGAGACTGGGGCCATGACGACGACCTACACGCCCCTGCCCATCCCGCCCGCCGCCCTGAGCGAACTGTGGACCACCGATGACGCCGGGCACCCGACGCGGCCCTTCACCGCCCGCGCGGACGGGGCGCCGCTCGACTGCGTGGGCAGCCCCCTGCGCTGCTGCCTGCGCGGGATCGAAGCCGGCGACCGGGTCGCCCTCGTCTCCTACGCCCCGCTGCGTCGCTGGGCGGCGGCCACCGGGGTCGAGCCCGGGGCCTACGACGAGGTGGGGCCCGTCTTCATCCACGCCGGCCCGTGCGCCGGGCCGGGCGAGGACCAGGGGTACCCCTTCGCGCGCACGGGGGCCCTGCGCACCGTGCGGCGCTACGACGCCGACGGGCACATCGTGGGCGGCCGCCTCTTCGAGGTCCCGGACGACGCCGCGGCCGGCTTCGACCGGGTGCTCGGGGAGGCCTTCGCCGCGCCCGAGGTGGCACTGGTGCACGTACGGGCCCTGGAGTACGGCTGCTTCCAGTTCGAGGTCCGGCGCGCCTAGGCCTGGCACCGTGACCCCGCCCGCGCGGCGCGGCGGGGCGGCCCGCAGGATGGCGGCATGGATTCCATGGACCAACGGCCCGCGGTGCGCCCGGCGCGCCCCGAAGACCTCCCGCGCGTGGTGGAACTCATCCACGAGCACGTCGCCTACGAACGCTCCGCCCCCCGGCCGCCCGACCTGGCCGAGCGGCTCGGCCCGCTGCTCTTCCCCGGGGGCGACGCGCCGGCGCCCCCGCTGTGGGTGCTGATCGCCGAGGACCCGACGGGGCGGACGGTCGGATACGCCGCCTGCTCCCGGGAGTTCGCCTTCTGGGACGCGGCCCACTACCTGCACATGGACTGCCTCTACCTCGCCGAGGGCGCGCGCGGCCACGGCCTGGGCGCGGCCCTGATGGCCGCCGTCGCCGCCCTCGCGGCCGAGCTCGGCCTCGACCAGGTCCAGTGGCAGACCCCCGACTGGAACGAAGGGGCCGTCCGGTTCTACGACCGCCTCGGCGCCGCGGGCACGCCCAAGCGCCGGTACGGCTGGCCCGTCCCGGCCGCCGCGGACACGGCCGCGGACGCGGACCGAGCGGGGTTCACCTCCCGGCGGTAGTGGGGGGACCGGCCGCCAAGAGGCGCTCGTACGTCGCCAGCACGGTGCGGGTCTGGTGCTCGACCTGGGTGGCCACCGGCACCCAGCGCGGCTGGAACCGGGCCGCGAAGGCCTCGCACCAGCCCGTGACCAGCCGCTCCAGCGCGGTCGCCGCCGGGTGCCCGGCCGCGCACAGCACCCGCAGCAGCATGGCGGCGGCCCGCAGCGCGAGGCGGCGGGCGAAGGCGTCGATGCTCCCGATGTAGGCGGCCGTCGCCTCCGGGGGCGCGGAGCCGGCGGACCATTCCGCGGTGATCTGCGGGATCAGCGCGAGCGTCCAGTCCACCGCCCGCAGCAGCGGTCCCGACGCCGGGTCCCCGGCGGGCAGTTGGCCGCGCGCCCCGGCGAGCACCCGGGCGACCTGCTCGGCGTCCGCGGTGAGCCGCCGGGCCAGGGACCGCAGGGCGCGCCGCGGGTCGGGGTGCGGGGCCGGATCGTCCACCAGGTCGCTGGCCCACATGGGGACCTCGACGATCGCGGTCGTCCCGTCGTAGGCGTGGGCGTGGTACCAGGTGCTCAGCCGGGTGTCCTCCGGGTGGAACACCCCGGGGGCGGCGCTGTCCGGCGCGGGCATCACGAAGATCCCGGGGCCGGGGGAGGGCCAGCCCGCCGCGTCCGAGGCGCCGGTCTCCACCGGGATCCGCAGCTCGGCGGCCGACTTGGCGAACGGTTCGGCGAGTCCCGGTATGTCCCGGGTGAGCTGGACCCAGCTGCCGCCGAGGTCCGTCGCGTGCAGGGACACCTGGAGCACCGGGCGCAGCTCGTCGATCAGCGCGGTGAGGGCCAGGGTCTCGGGCGGCAGCCGGTCCGGCGGCAGTAAGGACGGCGCCCACTCGGGCTGTTCGGGGCCGGGCGGGCGGAAGAAGTTGCGGTGGTAGTCCAGGATCGAGTGCGGATGCGGGGTGCGGTGCAGGGCCGCCCCGTCCGGGTCGGCGCAGAGCAGGAAGTGCCAGCCGCACCCGGCGCGCAGGCCCGGGGCGTCCAGGACGCGGCGGGCGAGCGCGAGGGCGGTCGGCCCGCCGACGGGTTCGTTGGCGTGGGCCCCGGCCACGACCAGGACGTTGTGGCGCGGGGCGGCGCCGGGACCGGAGCCGGAGCCCGGACCGGAGTCGGAGCCGGAGCCCGGACCGGAGCCCGGACCGGAGTCGGAGCCGGAGCCCGGACCGGAGCCCGGACCGGAGCCCGGCGCGGTGGCGGGCCGCGTCCCGTCCTCGGCGGGCGACTGGACGGAGAGCAGCCACAGCGGGCGCCCGCCCCGGGAGGTCCCGGTACGACGGAGCCGGACCAGGGAGGGGTGCGCGTCGGCCAGCGCGCGGGCCGCCAGGGCGAGTTCCTGCGGCGTGGGGTAGCACATGTCTCGGAGGAGGGTCACTGTCAAGCTCTGCCCGCCTGACGTGCGCCCCTACCGCACCGGAGGCTCCGGGTTGACACCGGACGACCCACGGTCGCCCCCGCGCCCGGCTACTGCTGGTGCAGGCCGCGCCCGGCCAGGGTCAGGAAGACCTCGCCGACGGCCTCCGAGAGCGTCGGGTGGGCGTGCACGTGCCGGGCCACGTCGGCCGGTTCGGCGTCCCACCCCACGATCAGCTGGCTCTCCGCGATCATCTCCGACACGTGCGGCCCGACCAGGTGCACCCCGAGCACCCGCCCGCCGCGCTCGGCGACCACCTTCACCATCCCGCCCCGCCCGTGCACCATGCCCTTCGCCACGGCCGTCAGCGGCATCGAGTTGACCACCACGTCGTAGGACCGCTCCCGCGCCTGCGCCTCGGTCAGCCCGACCGCGGCGGTCTGCGGGGCCGAGTAGGTCACCCGCGGCACCGCCGCGTAGTCCACCGGCGCCGACGCCACCCCCGCCAGGGTCTCCGCGACCAGCAACCCCTCCGCGAACGAGGCGTGCGCGAGCCCGAGCGACGGGGGCGGCAGCAGGTCGCCGACCACGTGGATGCCCGGGACCGCGGTCTCCAGCCGAGACCAGTCGGCGGGCGCGACGAACCCCCGCTCGTCCACGGCCAGTCCGGCCGCCTCCAGGCCCAACCCGTCCGTCACCGGCACCCGGCCGACCGCGACGAGCAGCCGCTCCGCGGCGATCACGCGCAGCTCGCCGCGGGCGGTGCGCACGGTGGCGCTCACCCCGCTGCCGTCCGGGGCGCGGACCGCCCCCTCCAGCCGGGCCCCCGTCAGCACGTCGATCCCGCGCTTCCGCAGCCCCCGGGCCAGGTGCCGCGACACGTCCACGTCCTCCAGCGGGACGAGCCGGTCGGCCGCTTCGACCAGGGTGACGTCGGCGCCCATCGACCGGTGGAAGGAGGCGTACTCCACCCCGATCGCCCCACCGCCCAGCACCAGCACCGACCCCGGCAGCCCGGGCGCGAAGAGCGCGTCGTCACTGGTCACCACCGTCGTGCCGTCCGGCTCCAGGCCCGGCAGGATCCGCGGCCGCGAGCCGGTGGCGAGCACGATCCCGCGGGTGGCGGTGAACTCCCGGCCGTCCTCGGTGCGCACGGACCGCGGGCCGGTCAGCCGCGCCCCGCAGCGCACCACGGTGACCCCGGCGTGGCTCAGGTGGCCCTCGACGCCCTGGTGGTTGCGGCCGACGATGTCGTCGCGGGTGGCGGTCAGCGCGGACCAGTCCACCGAGTCCAGGGTCGCCTTCACCCCCCACCGCTCGCGGGCCTCGGCGATCCCGTCGACGAGCTCGGCCGCGTGCAGCATCGCCTTGCTGGGGATGCAGCCGCGGTGCAGGCAGGTACCGCCGACCTTGTCCCGCTCGGCGAGGACGACCTTCAGGCCGAGGGCCGCGGCGCGCAGGGCGGTGCCGTACCCGCCGGTGCCGCCGCCGATCACGATCACGTCGGTCACGATCACGTCAGTCACGTCTGTGTTCATGGGCCCAAGCCTGCGCGGCGTGGCCGGGGCGGGTCCAAGGCAATGATCTTGTCGGACCCATGCACGTCCTGCATGACGCATGATGGCTGATCATGAGCCTGCGCCAGATGGAGTACTTCCTCGCCGTCGTGGAGGAGTCCTCCTTCACCCGGGCCGCGGAGGTGCTGTACGTCACCCAGCCCGCCCTGTCCCACCAGGTCAAGGCCTTGGAGCGGTCGCTCGGCGGGGAGCTGCTGGAACGGATGCCGCGGGGCGTGCGGCTCACGGCGATGGGGCGCGCCTTCCTGCCGCACGCCCAACTGGCCGTGCGCAGCGCCCGGCTGGCCGAGCGCGCCGCCCGGGCCGCCGCCGGGGCGAACGGCGGCGAGCTGCACGTCGCCACCCTGCACGCCCTGGCCGTCGGTCTGCTGCCCGGCGTGGTCGCCCGCTGGCGCGCGCTGCATCCCGGGGTGGGGCTGGTGCTGCGCGAGTACGCCTGTACCGACGCCCTGGAGGAGCAGCTGGAGCGCGGCGCCGCCGACCTGGCCGTGGGCCCGGAGCCGAAGGACTGGAGCGGCCCGGTGCTCCCGGCGGGCCGGGAGGAGATCGTCCTGGTCGCCGCCTTCGACGACCCGCTCGCGGGGCGCGCCGCGGTCCGGCTGGCCGAACTCGCCGACCGCGACTGGATCCGGTGCGTCATGGAACCGCGCGTCGAGGGGGAGCTCTTCCTGGACCGGGTGTGCGGCCGGGCGGGGTTCACCCCGCGCAGCGTGCTCCACACGGAACACACCTCCACCGCCGTCCGGATGGCCGCCGCGGGCATCGGCATCGTCGCGGCCCCCGCGCACCTGGTCCGCGGCGCGATCGGCGAGGACTGCGTCCTGCTCCCGGTCGACCCGCCGTGGCACCGCTCCCTGGCGGTCTTCTCCCGCCAGCCCCTCACCGGCGCGGCCCGCTCCTTCGCCACCCTCCTGGGGGACCCGACCTAGCGCAGCCGTGGGCTAAGGTGCGCCGAACCGGGGTGAGGGGGGATCGCGTTGGAGCGTCGCAGGGTGCTCGGGATCGGTGCGGGGCTCGGGGCGGGAGCGGCCGCCGTGTGGGCGTGGCGGAGCCTGGGCGGACGGGACGGCGGGGGCGGGGCGAAGTGGCACACCGACAGCGCCCCCGTGGAGGAGGCGTTGCCGGTGCTGGGCCCGCTCACCCACGCCGAGTGGGTGAGCAGCCGGGACCACGAGCGCGACCTGCCGTCACCGGAGTTGGTGATCTCCGGCTTCGCCCGGCTGGCTCCGGGCAGGCTCGCCGAGCTGACGGCGGCCCACGCCTTCGTCGCCGAGGCGCCGACCGCCGGCTTCACCTCCTGGTTCGAGAAGCCGCTGGCCGGCCGGGGACCGCGGCACCCGCAGTGGATCCGGATCCCCGCCCTCGACCACGACGGCGGCGGCTCCTCCACCCACCTGTGGTTCGACCGGAGCAGCGACACCGTCCGCTTCTCGGCGCTCAACCCGTACACCTAGGCCGCCTCGCGGACCAGGACCGTCACCGGGCCCGTCGACAGCAGGTGCTTGAGGGGGACCCGGTCGGTCAGGGGTTCGCGTCCGGGGTCCAGGACCGGGGTCCAGGAGCCCGGGGGGAGCGGGAGCAGGGTGTCGCCCCAGCCGCCCGCGACGTCGAGCAGGTGCGGCAGGCGGGTGACCGCGACCAGCAGCTCCGGGGAGCGGGTGTAGGCCAGGCAGTGCTCCGCCGCCGGGCCCTCGGCCGACAGCGGGGCGTAGCCGGCGAAGAGCTCCGGGCGCTCCCGCCGCAGCCGCAGCAGGGTGGTCGTCAGGGCCCGCTTCGCCGCGCCGACGGCGGACCGCGCGGGGCCGGGGAAGGCCACCGGGCGGCGGTTGTCCGGGTCCACCAGGGTCCGGCACTCGTCCTCGCCGCCCTGGTAGATCTCCGGCACGCCCGGCATGGTCAGGTGCAGCGCGGTCATCGCCAGGATCCCGTCCCCGGCCGCCGCCGAGACGTCCGGCAGGGCCCCCGGGCCGGGCAGGTGATCCGCGAGGGTGGCCTCGTACGCCGGGTCCGGGTCGGTCCAACTGGTGTGCAGGGCGGCCTCCTTGGCGGCCTTGAGCAGGGCCGCCGCGAGCCGCTCGGTGCGCTGCGGCGCGTCCCCCAGGCCCAGGGAGCTCTGGAAGGCCGTCCACGCCTGCCGCGGGTCCGGGGCCCCGGCGAGCAGTGGCATCAGGTCGGGGCGCTGCGAGAGCACCGCGATCCGCGCCCGGACGTCCGCGCTGCGTTTGGTGTCGTGCGTGGACAGCACCGTGCCGGAACCGGGCCAGTGCCGCTCCAGATGGGCGCAGTACGCGTGGAACTCCTCCGGGAGGACCGCCGGCCGGCCCGGGTCGCCGCCCACCTCCGTCGCCGACAGCAGCGGGGCGTAGCGGTAGAAGGCCCGGTCCTCCAGGGACTTGGCGCGCAGCGCGGCCGAGGTCTGGGCGAAGCGCGCCGCGAAGGCGGCGTCGGACAGCAGCAGTGCGCGCACCGCCGCGACGGCCTCCGGGGCGGCGGCCGACTCCGGCGGGTCGACGAGGCCGGGCAGGTCGGCCCGCCCCGGGTAGGTCCGGTAGACGGGACAGGCGACGAGGAGTTCCCGTACGGCATCCGCCAGAAGGGGGCCGGCCCGCCGCACCAGGGTGGCCAGTTCGGCCGCCAGGTCCCGCGTGAGCACCTCGCGGGTGGCGGCCTCGGCGGTCTGCGGCCAGTCGGGCGCGCCGGTGGAGTTCCGGTAGCGGGCGGCGAGTTCGGCGGCCCCGGTGCCGCAGGTCAGGACCCCGTCCACCTGCCGCAGGGCGTCGTAGCCGGTGGTGCCGGCCACCGGCCAGTCCTGCGGCAGCCGTTCCCCGTGCGCCAGGATCTTCTCCACCACGATCCACACTCCGGGGCCCACCGCGGCCCGCAGCCGGCGCAGGTACCCCGCCGGGTCCGCGAGCCCGTCCACGTGGTCGATCCGCAGCCCGTCGGCGACCCCGTCGGCGAGCAGCTCCAGGAGCTTGCCGTGCGTGGCGGCGAACACCTCGGGATCCTCCACCCGCACCCCGATCAGATCGGAGATGGTGAAGAAGCGGCGGTAGTTCAGCCCGGTGCGGGCCTCCCGCCAGTGCGCCGGCCGGTACCACTGGGCCGCCAACAGCTCGGCCGGGGGGAGTGCCCGCGTGCCGGCCCGCAGCGGGAAGCGGTGGTCCCCGACGTGGAGCAGGCCGTCCACCACCCGGACCTCGTCCGGATCCAACGGCCCGGCCAGCACCGGCAGCAGCAGCTGCCCGTCGTTCACCTCCCAGTCGATGTCGAACCAGCGCGCGTACGGCGATCCGGGACCCTCCCGGAGCACCTCCCACAGGGGACGGTTGAGTTCTAAGGCCGCCGGGACCGCCATGTGGTTCGGCACGATGTCCAGGACCAGGCCGAGGCCGTGCGCGCGGGCCGTGCGGGCGAGCGCGCGCAGCCCCTCCTCGCCGCCCAGCTCGGCCCGGACCCGGGTGTGGTCGACGACGTCGTAGCCGTGGGAGGAGCCGGGCACCGCCTCCAGCACGGGGGACAGGTGCAGGTGCGAGACCCCGAGCGAGGCGAGGTACGCGACGGCGGAGGCGGCCGCCGCGAAGGGGAATTCCGGGCGCAGCTGGAGTCGGTAGGTGGCGGTCGGGCGCGGGGTGGCTGGCTGCGGGCTCATGAGAACGTACGTACCCAGCCTGCCGGATTCCGTGCCATGACCCAATGCATCCGGGTGACTGCGCCGGGTTAACGTTCCTCAGGTGTTTGGAACCGTCGACACCTATCGAAAAGTCATCGCCCTCACCGGGCCCCTCCTGCCCGTCATATCCTTCTTCGCCCGACTCCCTGTCGCGATGTCGCAGTTCGGGAGCGTCCTGCTGGTCGTCCAGACCAGCGGCTCCCTGGCCACCGCCGGCATCGTCGGCGGCTCGCTCTCCGCCGGCCAGGTGCTGTGCGGCCCCCTGCTGGGCCGGCTGGCCGACCGCCACGGGCAGCGGCCGGTCGTCCTGGCCGCCGCCGCCGTCAACGCCCTCGCCACCGGCGCACTGGTCGCCGGGGCCCTCGCCGGCCTCGACACGGTCCCGCTCGCCGCGATCGGAGCCGTCACGGGGGCCTCCATCCCCCTGATCGGACCCCTCGCCCGGACCCGTTCGGTGGCCCTCGCGCACCGCGCCGGGGCCGACGAGGGCGTGATCGGCGCGGTCCACTCCCTCGAAGGCACCCTGGACGAGGTGTCGTTCGTGTTCGGCCCGGCCCTCGTCGGGCTCGCCGTCCTCGTCGCGCACCCGGCCGTCGCCCTCGCGGGCGCGGCCGTCCTCGTCGTCGCCTTCGGCAGTGCCTACGCCCTCCACCCGACCGCCTCCGTCACGGCCGGCTCGCCCGCGCCCACCGGCGCCGCGAAGGCCGGCCGCCCCCGCCACCCCGGGATCGTGCACGCGGTCCGGGGCTCGCTCGCGCTCCAGGGCGCCATGTTCGGGGCCTGTCAGGCCGGCATCGCCTCCCTCACCGACCGCCTCGGCGCCCCCGGCCAGGCCGGGATCGTGTACGCCGCGATGGGCGTGGTCAGCGCGGTCGTCGGCCTCGCCCTCGGCGCGCTGCCCGCCCGGTTCGGGCTGCGGCTGCGCTGGCGGACGGCCACCGGCGCCGCCCTGCTGCTCTCGGCCCCGCTGCTGTTCGTCGACAGCCTCTGGAGCCTGTACGCCGTCGTCACCGTCCTCGGCGCGGCCTACGCCCCCCACCTGATCACCGCCTTCGCGCTGACCGAGCGGGCGGTGGCCCCGGACCGGCTCGCCGAGTCGATGGCCTTCGCCGCCAGCTCCCTGGTCGCCGGGCAGGCCGTGGCGCTCGCCGTCTCCGGACGGCTCGCCGAGTGGTACGGGCCCGCCGGAGCCTTCGCGGTCGCCGTGGGCGCGGCCGCGCTCTGCCTGGTCCTCGCCCTCCTCGCCCGGGTGCCCGCCGCCCGTACTCATCCGGCCGCGGCGGACACGGCGGCCGCCGTGCCCGCCGCCGTGTCCGGCGCCCCGCGGGAGTCCTACGCCGGGCGCTGAAGCACGACCAGGCTCCGCCCCGTCAGCGCCACCCGGTCGCCGGCCGCGTACTGCGGTCCGGTGCCGGGTGGCAGTACGTCCGCCCGCGCCGTGTCCACCACCAGCCGCCACTCGGCGCCGTGTCCCACCGGGACCGTGAAGTCCTGGGACTCCGCGCCCGCGTTGAACATCAGCAGGAACGAGTCGTCGGTGATCCGCTCGCCGCGGGTGCCCGGCTCGGAGATCGCCTCCCCGTTGAGGAACACCGTCAGGGCCTTCGCGTGCTGCGCCTGCCAGTCGCGCGCCCGCATCGGCTCGCCGTGCGGGGTGAACCAGGCGATGTCCGAGAGCTCGTCGTCGGTCCCCTCGACCGGCCGCCCGTGGAAGAAGCGGCGCCGCCGGAACACCGGGTGGTCGCGCCGCAGCCACACCATCTGCCGGGTGAACTCCAGCAGGGTCGGCGGCGGTTTGCCCGGCTCCGGCCAGACCAGCCAGGACAGCTCGTTGTCCTGGCAGTAGGCGTTGTTGTTGCCGCCCTGGGTCCGGGCGAACTCGTCGCCGTGACTCAGCATCGGCACGCCCTGCGACAGCATCAGCGTCGCCACGAAGTTGCGCATCTGGCGGGCGCGCAGCTCCAGGACCTCCTCGTCCTCGGTGGGCCCCTCGACCCCGCAGTTCCAGGACCGGTTGTGGCTCTCGCCGTCCCGGTTGCCCTCCCGGTTGGCCTCGTTGTGCTTCTCGTTGTAGGAGACCAGGTCGTGCAGGGTGAAGCCGTCGTGGCAGGTGGCGAAGTTGATCGAGGCGAGCGGGCGCCGCCCGTCGTCCTGGTACAGGTCCGAGGAGCCGGTCAGCCGTCCCGCGAACTCGGCGAGCGTGCGCGGCTGGCCGCGCCACAGGTCCCGCACGGTGTCGCGGTACTTGCCGTTCCACTCGGTCCACAGCGGCGGGAAGTTGCCCACCTGGTAGCCGCCCTCGCCCAGGTCCCAGGGCTCGGCGATCAGCTTCACCTGGCTGACCACCGGATCCTGCTGGACCAGGTCGAAGAACGAGGAGAGCCGGTCGACCTCGTGGAACTGGCGGGCCAGGGTCGCCGCCAGGTCGAAGCGGAAGCCGTCCACGTGCATCTCGGTCACCCAGTAGCGCAGCGAGTCCATGATCAGCTGGAGGACGTGCGGGGACCGCATGAGCAGCGAGTTCCCGGTGCCGGTGGTGTCCGTGTAGTAGCGGGCGTCCTCCGCGAGCCGGTAGTAGGACGCGTTGTCCAGGCCCCGGAAGGACAGGGTCGGCCCCAGGTGGTTGCCCTCGGCCGTGTGGTTGTAGACCACGTCGAGGATGACCTCGATGCCCGCCTCGTGCAGGGCCCGGACCGCCGATTTGAACTCCAGCACCTGCTGGCCCCGGTCCCCGGAGGCGTAGGCGTTGTGCGGGGCGAAGAAGCCGATGGTGTTGTAGCCCCAGTAGTTGCTGAGCCCGTCGTTGAAGAGCCGGTGGTCATTGACCGACTGGTGCACCGGCATCAGTTCGAGCGCCGTCACCCCGAGCTTGGTCAGGTGGCCGATCACCGCCGGATGGGCGAGGGCGGCGTACGTACCGCGCAGTTCCTCGGGCAGGTCGGGATGACGCATGGTCAGCCCCTTGACGTGCGCCTCGTACAGCACGGTGTGGTGGTACTCGGTGCGCGGCGGCCGGTCGTTGGCCCAGTCGAAGTACGGGTTCACCACCACCGAGGTCATCGTGCGCGGCGCGGAGTCCAGGTCGTTGCGCGAGTCGGGCCGGCCGAAGTGGTAGCCGTACACCTGCTCGCCCCAGTCGACCGACCCGCTGATGGCCCGCGCGTACGGGTCCAGCAGCAGCTTGGCCGGGTTGCAGCGCTGCCCGCGCTCGGGCTCGTACGGTCCGTGCACCCGGAAGCCGTAGCGCTGGCCCGGCATCACCCCGGGCAGGTAGGCGTGGCGGACGAAGGCGTCCGTCTCGCGCAGCTCGACGGCCGTCTCCGAGCCGTCGTCGTGGAGAAGGCACAGCTCGATGCGCCGTGCGGCTTCGGAGTAGACCGCGAAATTGGTGCCCGCCCCGTCGTACGTGGCACCCAGGGGGTACGCCTGTCCTGGCCAGACCTGCATAGATGCGACTCTTCCAATCTGATCCGGCGTCGGACTACGTCTCCCAGATCTTCCCCGAAAGAGCGGAGGTACGCGGGGACTTGGGATGGTCCTACCGGGTGAAGGCGTAGAGCCGATATGCGGGTCAGTGGACTATGCGCGCATCGGATAATGGGTCAACGGGGGGCCGGTGTAAGGGCCATCCGGCTGCACCGGGCCGCGCGCGCGGGATACCCTTCCTTGATCGTTGGAGGCGGGGGCCAGGAGCGGGAGGCGGTGCGCGGGTGGGCTCGGGAGGTCTGGAGCTTCCCTCTGGTGACAGCGGTCACGAGGGCGGTCCGGCGGACACCCCGGGAGGTGTACCCGGCGCGGTGGCCGGGACGGTCTTCCTGGCGGGTCCGACGGAGACCGGAAGTGCGGGGAGTGCCCGGACCGGGGCGGAGCTGGACTGGGGCGCGGACGCCTGGAGCGAGGTCCGCACCAGGGCCCAGCGCGCGGGCCGGGCGTACATCTGGCTCAATCTGATCGAACAGCGACTGCGGGCCGTGGTCGGGGCGGTGCTCCGGCCGATCTACGAGCCCGTGCACGGCCAGGACGACTGGGTGGTCGCCGCCGCCGGGCCCGCCGGGCAGGAGTGGGTGCAGCGGGCGGTCGCCGTCCGCGAGGTCAGCCGCCGCAAGGGCTACCTGCTGGACTCGGCCGACGACAACGTGCTGAGCTTCCTGACCCTGCCGCAGCTGCGGGAGCTGATGGTCCAGCACTGGCCCTGCTTCGAGCCGTACTTCGACGACCGGCGCGAGATCGAGCAGGCCCTGGACGAGCTGGAGGTCACGCGCAACGTGGTCTCCCGCAACCGCGCCCTGTCGCGCCCGGTGCTCGAACAGGCCGAGCGGGCCTCGGCGCGGCTGCTCGACGTCCTGGGCGGCGGTTCGGGCAGTCCCTCGGCCGACCGACTGCCGATCGACGCCGTCGAGGACCTGGTCGGCGACCGGTACGCCGACGTCATCTCGGTCCACCCCGACCGGGTGCGGCTCCAGCGCCAGCTCCCGGCGGAGGACCTCTTCGGCGGCGCCCGCCGCCTCGACGCCATCGGGATAGGCCTGAACCTGCTCGTCCAGAACTACTCGGGCCGAAGACTCGTCCGGCTCACCGAGGCGGGCTGCCGGGTGCGCCTGCTGTTCCTCAATCCGGCGAGCAGCGCGGTCAAGCGGCGCGAGCGGGAGCTGGGGCTGCGCAAGGGGGAGTTGAGCCGCTCCGTCGAGATGAACATCCTCCACGTGCGGCGGGTCAGGGCGGGGCTGCGGGACCCCTCCCGCTTCGAGATCCACGTCTTCGACGAGACCCCGCGCTTCACGGCCTACCTGGTGGAGGGCGAGTCCTCGGGCATCGCGGTGGTCCAGTCGTACCTGCGCCGGGCCCGCGGGATGGAGGCGCCGGTCCTGGTGCTGCGCGGGGGCGGCCGGGGGGTGCCGCGCGACGCGGACCACGGGCTCTTCACGACCTACCGGGAGGAATTCGAATCGGTGTGGGAGGACTCCCGGCCGGTGTCGTGAGCGCGGGCGGGGCGGTCGCGGGTCGGGGTCGCGGGGCGGGGTCGCCGGTCCGTCCGGTCGTCGGTCCGCCCGGCCGCCGTGCTGGCAGGATGGCGGCATGGAACGTGTGCGGGGCATCGGCGGACACTTCATGCGGGCCGCGGACCCGGCGGCCCTGGGCGCGTGGTACCGCGACTGCCTGGGTCTGGACGCGGACGAGCACGGCCTGTGGCGCCAGGAACCCGGGCCGACGGTCTTCGCGACCTTCGAGTCCGGGACCGACCACTTCGGCTCCCGCACCCAGCAGAGCATGATCAACTTTCGGGTCCGCGGCCTAGTAGGACTTCGTTAGGTTGTTCTTGATCTTGGGGTTGTGTGTGCCGTGTCGAGGAGGGGCCTCTGGCAGGTGATGCAGACCCCCGTCCAGCA